>DATFPH010000253.1:0-86827 GCA_035264905.1 Thermoanaerobaculia bacterium | reverse complement strand
GAGGGTGTCGAGATGGTGATGCCCGGGGACAACGTGAACCTGGAGATCGAGCTGATTGCGCCGATCGCGATGGAGAAGGGCGTGCGCTTCGCCATCCGCGAGGGTGGCCGCACCGTCGGCGCCGGCACCGTCACGGAGATCCTGAAGTAGGAGCGTCGTAGGGACACACGATCATGGTCAACGAGAAGATCCGCATTCGCCTGAAAGCGTTCGACTACCGCATCCTGGACACGTCGACGCACGAGATCGTGGACACCGCGCGCCGCACCGGCGCGCGGGTGGTGGGCCCGATCCCGCTGCCCACGCACATTTCGCGGTATACGGTGAACCGCTCGCCCCACGTCGACAAGAAGTCGCGCGAGCAGTTTGAGATCCGCACCCACAAGCGGCTCCTGGACATCTTCGAGCCCACCAGCCAGACGGTGGACGCGTTGATGAAGCTCGAGCTGCCGGCGGGCGTGGACGTCGAAATCAAGGCATTCGGAAAGTGACGAGGTGGCGGCGATGGAAGGCATCCTGGGACAGAAGCTGGGCATGACCCAGATCTACACCGCGGAGGGGACGGTGATCCCGGTCACGGTGATCAAGGCCGGCCCCTGCCTGGTCGTACAGAGAAAGACGGTCGAGACGGACGGCTACGAGGCGGTCCAGATCGGCCTGGTCGAAGACCGGCCCGCGAAGGCGAACCAGCCGCGCGGCGGTCATTTCAAGAAGGCCGGCGTGGCGCCGGTGCGGCGGGTGGCGGAAGTGGCGCTCTCCGATGGCGAGGACGCCAATCCGGGCGACGAGGTGAAGGCGTCGATCTTCGCCGAGAAGGATTACGTGGACGTCGTCGCCACGAGCAAGGGCAAGGGCTTCCAGGGCGTGATGAAGCGTCACAACTTCGCCGGCGGCCGCTCGTCGCATGGCTCGATGTTCCACCGGGCTCCGGGCTCGATCGGCTCCTCGGCCTACCCGTCCCGCGTGTTCGCCGGCATGCGCGGCACCGGACGGATGGGCGGCGAGCGGGTGACGGTGAAGAACCTGCAGGTCGTCAAGATCGACGCCGAGAACAACCTGATCTACGTGCGGGGCGCCGTGCCCGGCCCGAAGAGCGGCTATCTGACGATCTGCCGCGCGAAGAGAGGCTGATGATGAAGATCGCGGTAAAAAATCTCAGCAATCAGCAGGTGCGCGAGATCGAGGTGCCGGACGCGGTGTTCGCCTATCCGTACAAGGAGCACCTGATCCACGAGGCGGTGCGGGCGTACCAGGCGGGTCTGCGCGCCGGCACGCACAAGACCAAGGACCGTTCCGAGGTCTCCGGCTCGGGCAAGAAGCTCTGGCGCCAGAAGGGGACGGGGCGCGCCCGCACGGGCGACATCCGCAACCCGAAGTGGCGCGGGGGCGGCACGGTGCACGGCCCGGTCCCCCGCAGCCACGCCAAGGACCTGTCGGTCCGCGAGAAGAAGAACGCGCTCAAGTCGGCGCTGTCGCAGAAGGCCGCCGAGTCGCGCATCCTGGTGATCGACAGCCTGGAGCTCGAGAGCCACCGCACCCGCGAGCTGCTCAACCGGCTCGGCGCTCTGGGGATCGACGGCAAGGCGCTGATCGTCGACAGCTTCGAGAACCAGAACCTGACGCTCGCGGCGCGCAACGAGCGGAAGCTGAAGACCGTGGACGCCCTGGGAGTCAACGTCTATGACGTGGTCGACCGCGGGTACCTGGTGCTCAGCGAGGGCGCTCTGAACCGGCTGGTGGAGGTGCTGGCGAAATGAGGACGCAAGAGATCATCCGCCGTCCGCTGATCACCGAGAAGTCGACGGAGCAGCGCGAGGAGAAAAACATCATCGCGTTCGAGGTCCACCGCGACGCCAACAAGATCGAGGTGAAGCGGGCGGTCGAGGCGCAGTTCAAGGTGAAGGTCGCCGAGGTGCGGATCGCCCGCGTGCACGGCAAGGTGCGCCGCCAGGGCCGCTTCGTCGGCCGCCGGCCGGACTGGAAGAAAGCCTACGTGCGCCTGGTCGAAGGCGAGAAGCAGATCGAGTTCTTCGAGGGGATGTAAGCGATGCCGATCAAGGAAAGGAAGCCGATCAACTCGTCGAGCCGGTTCCAGACGTATCTCACGTTCGAGGAGCTGACGACGGACCGGCCGCACAAGGCGCTGACCGAAGGCAAGTCGTCGAGCGGCGGCCGCAACAACAAGGGCCAGCTCACCTCGTGGTGGCGCGGCGGCGGCCACAAGCGCAAGTACCGCGTGATCGATTTCAAGCGGGACAAGCACGGCGTGCCCGCGAAAGTGGCGAGCGTCGAGTACGACCCGAACCGCTCGGCCCACATCGCGCTGCTCAACTACGTGGACGGCGAGAAGCGCTACATCCTCTGGCCGGACGGCCTGAAGGTGGGCGCCACGGTGATGTCGGGCGAGGGCGCCGAGGTCAACGTCGGCAACGCGTTGCCGCTCAAGAAGATCCCGCTCGGCACGGTGATCCACAACATCGAGCTGAAGATCGGGCGCGGCGGGCAGATGGTCCGCGCGGCCGGCGCCGGGGCGCAGCTGATGGCGCGCGAGGGCGGCTGGGCCCAGGTGAAGCTCCCCTCGGGCGAGGTGCGCAAGGTCCACGTGGACTGCTATGCCACTGTCGGCCAGGTCGGCAATCTCGAGCACGAGAACGTGTCGGTCGGCAAGGCGGGACGCAACCGCTGGCTGGGCTGGCGCTCGCACAACCGTGGCGTCACGATGAACCCGGTCGACCATCCGATGGGCGGCGGTGAGGGCCGGACCTCCGGCGGCCGCCATCCCACGACGCCGTGGGGCGTGCCGACCAAGGGATACAAGACGCGGAACAACAAGCGCACGGACCGGATGATCGTCCGCCGCCGCAACAAGAAGTGAGGACCGACAGATGGCTCGTTCACTGAAGAAGGGCTACTTCATCGACGATCACCTCGCGGGGAAGATCGATGCGATGAACGAAAGGGGCGACCGGCGGGTGATCCGCACCTGGTCGCGCCGCTCGACGATCATCCCGGAGATGGTCGGTCACACGATCGCCGTGCACAACGGCAACAAGTTCATTCCGGTCTACGTCTCCGAGAACATGGTCGGCCACAAGCTCGGCGAGTTCTCGATGACCCGGACGTTCCGCGGGCACGCTGGCAAGAAGACCGAAAAGGGCGGCCGTCCCCGGTGAGCCCGGGCGCCTGAGACAGAGAGGATACGGACATGGAAGTGACAGCGCGGCTCCGTTATGTGCAGGGCTCACCGCAGAAGATGCGGCTGGTGGCCGATCTGATCCGGGGCAAGGGCGTCCAGGAGGCGGTCAACGTCCTCCAGGTGACGAACAAGGTGGCCGCCCGGCACGTGCAGAAGTGCCTGAAGTCGGCCATCGCCAATGCCGAGAATCGCGACGACCACGTCGACGTCGACCGGCTGTACGTCAAGGAAGTCTTCGTCGACGGCGGGCCGATGCTGAAGCGGATCCAGCCGGCGCCGATGGGCCGGGCGTTCCGGATCCTCAAGCGGCAGAGCCACATTACGATCAAGCTCGACACCCGCTCGGGTGACGGCAGGTAGAAGAGAGGTACGAACGTGGGTCAGAAAACACACCCGTACGGGTTCCGGCTCGTCTACAACAAGACCTGGCATTCGCGCTGGTATGGCGACGCCAAGTACGCCGACACCCTGCATGAGGATCTGAAGCTCCGCCGGCATCTCAAGAACCGCCTGGCGCACGCCGGAGTCTCCGAGGTCGACATCGAGCGCGCCGCGGACAAGCTGCGGGTGACCATCTACACGTCGCGGCCGGGCATCATCATCGGCCGCCGCGGCGCCGAGGTGGACAAGCTGCGCGACGATCTCCAGAAGGAAATGGGCCGCGAGGTCCACATCAACATCCAGGAGATCCAGCGGCCGGAGCTCGACGCCCAGCTCGTGGCGCAGTCGATCGCCGGCCAGCTCGAGCGCCGCGTCTCGTTCCGCCGCGCCATGAAGAAGGCCATGGAGTCGGCGTTCCGGTTCGGTGCCAAGGGCGTGAAGATCATGGTCGGCGGCCGCCTGGGCGGCGCCGAGATCGCGCGCTCCGAGTGGTACCAGGAGGGGCGTCTGCCTCTCCACACGCTGAAAGCGGACATCGACTACGGCTTTGCCGAGGCGCGGACCACCTACGGGGTGATCGGCTGCAAGGTGTGGGTCTACAAGGGCGATCTCCTCAAGGAAAAGAGCCGCCGCGCGTCTGCGTAGGCTGCGAAGGATAGGGACAAGGAATCACGACCATGTTGATGCCGAAGAAGGTCAAATACAGGAAGGCGCACCGCGGCCGGCGTAAGGGGGTCTCCAAGGGGGGCACCTACATCGCGTTCGGCGACTTCGCTCTCCAGGCGCTGGAGCCGGGGTGGGTGACGGCGCGCCAGATCGAGGCCGCCCGCATCGCGATCTCCCGCCACGTCAAGCGCGGCGGCAAGCTGTGGATCCGGGTCTTCCCGGACAAGCCGATCACGAAGAAGCCTCTCGAGACCCGGATGGGCAAGGGCAAGGGCCCCCCGGAGGAGTGGGTCGCCGTGGTGCGCCCGGCGCGCATTCTTTATGAGCTGGAGGGGGTGCCGGCCGACATCGCCGAGCAGGCGATGCGTCTGGCGTCGCACAAGCTGCCGATCAAGACCCGCTTCATCACGCGCACGGAAGAGTTGAGGTGAGCCGATGAAAGCGTCGCAATTTCGTGATCTGAGCGTCGAGGAGCTGCAGGAGCGCGAGCGGGAGCTGTCCGAACAGCTCTTCGCCCTGCGCCTGCAGAAGGTCACCGGGCAGCTCGAGAAGCCCCACCGGGTGCCTGAGGTGCGCCGGGACCTGGCCCGGCTGTTGACCATCCTGCGCGAGAAGCGCGGATCGTAGGAGCGGATGAAGATGGCCGAAATACAAGAGGCAACCACCCCCCAGGATACGGCGGCGCGAGGCCGGCAGCAGGTCAAGGTGGGCCGCGTGGTGAGCAACAAGATGGACAAGACGGTGATCGTCACGGTCGAGAAGACGGTGACGCACCGGCTCTACCACCGGGCGATGAAGCGGACCTCCAAGTTCGCGGCCCACGACGAGGAGAATCGCTGCAAAATCGGCGACGTGGTGGAGATCGTCTCCAGCCGGCCGCTCTCCAGAACGAAGCGTTGGCGGGTTCGCGAGATCCTGCAGCGCGCCGAGTAAGAGAGAGGTGGAGCGATGATCCAGATGGGAACGATTCTCGACGTGGCGGACAACTCGGGCGCCAAGAAGATCGCCTGCATCCACCTGCGCGGTGGGTCCTCCGGTCAGTACGGGCACCTGGGCGATGTGATCACCGCCTCGGTGAAAGAGGCGTCGCCCGACGGCACGGTGAAGAAGGGGCAGGTGGTCAAGGCGGTGATCGTGCGCACCGTGAAGGAACAGCGGCGCAGGGACGGGAGCTACATCCGCTTCGATACGAACTCGGCGGTCCTGGTCAACGACGCGGGCGAGCCGATCGGCACGCGCGTCTTCGGCCCGGTCGCCCGCGAGCTGCGCGAGAAGCGGTTCATGAAGATCGTCTCGCTGGCGCCGGAAGTGATCTGAGGGGTCTCTAATGAACAAGCTGAAAGTGAAGAAGAACGATCAGGTGCTCGTGACGTCGGGCAAAGACCGCGGGGCGCGCGGCCGGGTTCTCCGGGTGCTCGCCACCGAGGGCAAGGCGATCGTCGAGCGCGTGAACATGATGAAGCGGCACACCCGGCCGAATCCGAACCGGGGGATCCAGGGCGGCATTCTCGAGCGGGAGGCGCCGGTCCAGGTGTCGAACCTGAGGGTGATCTGTCCGGAGTGCGGCAAGCCGTCCCGGCTCGGGCGCAAGCGCCTGGAGGACGGCCGCGGCGTCCGCGTGTGCAAGAACTGCGGCGGAACCTTCAGTTGAGCCGAGTGAGGTCGATCTGACATGGCGAAGAACAAAGAAACCAAGGGCCGGGACAAAGACGGCAAGGCCGGCAAGGAGAAGGCCGCGAAGGGCGCTGCGGCGAGCTCCGCGCCGGCGCGGCCGACACCCGAGGATTACGTCCCGCGGCTCCGGCAGCGCTACCAGGACGAGATCGTTCCCCGCCTCCGCAAGGAGTTCGGGATCGACAACGTCATGGCGGTGCCACGGATCGAGAAGATCTCCCTCAACATGGGGGTGGGCGACGCGATCCAGAACATCAAGGTCCTCGACGACGCCGTCGAAGAGATGGGTTCCCTTGCGGGACAGAAGCCGGCGATCACCCGGGCCCAGAAGTCGATCGCCGCGTTCAAGGTGCGGCAGGGCATGCCCATCGGCTGCCGCGTGACGCTCCGCGGCGTCCGCATGTGGGAGTTCCTGGACCGGCTGATCACCATCGCGCTGCCGCGTGTCCGCGACTTCCGCGGCGTGCCGACCAAGAGCTTCGACGGCCGTGGCAATTACACCCTGGGGATCCGGGATCACCTGATCTTCCCGGAGATCGACTACAACAAGATCGAGAAGCCCAAGGGAATGAACATCACGATCGTGACGACCGCGGGTAACGACGAGCGCGCCCAGTTTCTTCTGCGCGAGCTCGGCATGCCGTTCGCGCGCTAGGAGGCGTCAGTGGCTACGACTGCGAAGATCGCGAAGGAAACGAAGAAGTTGAAGTTCGACGTGCGGTATCGCAACCGCTGCCGGGTCTGCGGCCGTCCCCGCGGCTACTACCGCAAGTTCGGTCTCTGCCGCATCCACCTCCGCGAGCTGGCGCTGCAGGGCTATCTGCCCGGCGTGATCAAGGCGAGCTGGTGAGGCTGCCGCTCCGGGTATCAAGGATTCGAGGAGAGAGACGATGAGCATGACCGACCCCATCGCGGATCTGCTGAGCCGGATCCGCAACGCCCTTCTGGCCAAGCACGACCGGCTGGACGTGCCGGTCTCCAAGCTCAAGCTGGAGATCTGCAAAATCCTCAAGGAAGAGGGGTTCATCAAGAACTTCCGGGTGATCGAGGGGACTCCCGTCGGGTCGCTGCGCATCTTCCTGCGCTACAGCCCGGAAGGGGAGCCGGCGATCAACCACGTGGAGCGCGTCAGCAAGCCGGGACGCCGGATCTACAAGGCCTCCCAGGACATCAAGCCGGTGCGCAACGGTCTCGGTCTGGGGATCGTCTCCACGTCGCAGGGGCTCTTGTCCGACGCCCAGGCGCGCCAGCGCAAGGTCGGCGGCGAGCTGCTGTGCGAGCTCTGGTAGGAGAGAGACAGATGTCGCGGATAGGAAAAATGCCGATCCAGGTCCCGAGCGGGACCCAAGTGGAGATTGAGGACGGTGTGTTCACCGCCCAGGGCCCCAAGGGCAAAGTCGCGCAGACGCTGTTCGACGGGTACCCGGTGCAGGTCGACGGCAACGTCGTCACCATCGAGCGCCCGGGTGAGTCGGGGCCGGAGCGCTCCCGGCACGGCCTGCTGCGGGCGCTGCTCGCGAATGCCGTGCAGGGCGTCTCGGCGGGCTTCGTGAAGCAGCTCGATCTCGTCGGCGTCGGCTACCGTGCCGAGGTGAAGGGCGGCCTCGTGCAGTTCGCCCTGGGCTACTCCCACCCGGTGCTGTACAACATCCCCGAGGGGATCAAGATCGAGATCGACAAGACCAACCGGATCACGGTGTCCGGCGCCGACCGCCAGCAGGTGGGGCAGGTGGCCGCCGAGATCCGCAACCTGCGCCGCCCCGACCCTTACAAGGGCAAGGGGATCAAGTACACGAACGAGGTGCTGCGCCGGAAGGCCGGCAAGTCCGGTAGCAAGTAAGAGGGCCGCGGTATGACCGAGCACGTGACGAAAGAGATGAAGAAGAAGAGGGAGCGCCGGGAGCGCGCCCACCTGCGGATCCGCATGCGTGTCCGCGGCACCGCGGAGCGGCCGCGCCTGTCGGTCTACAAAAGCCTGAAGTTCATTTACGCGCAGGTGATCGACGACGACCGCGGGCACACGCTCGCGGCGGCCAGCTCGGCCGATCCGGAGATCCAGCAGGCGCTGGAAGGGAAGGCGGCGAGCAACCAGAAGGCGGCGAAGCTGGTGGGCGAGGCGATCGCCGCCCGCGCGAAGGAGAAGGGCATCGACAAGGTGGTCTTCGATCGCGGCGGGTACGTTTATCACGGCAACGTGAAGACGTTGGCAGACAGCGCCCGCGAGAAGGGTCTGCAATTCTAGGAGCTGGAAGGAGACGAGCTTGGCCAGGGACTTTGAGCGCGAGAGCGAATTTTTCGAACAGGTCGTTCACATCAACCGGGTGACCAAGGTGGTCAAGGGTGGCAAGAACTTTTCGTTCTCCGCCCTGGTGGTGATCGGCGACGGCAACGGCCGCGTCGGCTACGGCGCCGGCAAGGCGAAGGAGGTGCCCGTGGCGATCCGCAAGGGCATCGAGATCGCGAAGCGGAACATGATCACGGTGCCGCTCAAGAACGGGACCATCCCGCACGAGACGCTGGGAGTGTTCGGAGCAGGCCGCGTGTTGATGAAGCCGGCGTCCGCCGGCACCGGCGTGATCGCCGGGGGACCGGTGCGGGCCGTCATCGAGACCGCCGGCATCCAGGACATCCTGACGAAGTCGTTGGGATCGACCAACCCCCACAACGTGGTGAAGGCGACGTTCGACGCTCTGCTCAGTCTCAAGGACGAGCAGGATGTCTTTCGCCTGCGCGGTCTGACCGATCGGGCGGACGCGGCTGCCGCGGCGGCGGCGGCTCCGGCTCCCAAGCCGGCTCCGCCGGCTCCGGCAGTGGCTCCGGCCGCGGCTCCTGCCGCCCCGGCCGCTCCGGCAGCCCCCGCAGAGAACACCGGCGCCTGATCGCCAGAGGACGTACGACGATGGCTGACAACACAACGAAGAAGATCCGGATCCGCCAGGTGCGCAGCGCCATCGGCACCCGCCGGGAGCACCGGGAAGTGCTGAAGAGCCTCGGGCTGCGCCGGATCCGTCACGAAGTCGAGCGGGAGGACACTCCCGCGATCCGCGGCATGCTGGCCAAGGTCGGCTACCTTCTGGAGATTGTCGAGGGGTAATCATGAAGCTACACGAGCTGTCTCCCGCCGATGGGAGCAAGCACAAGAGGAAGCGGGTGGGCCGCGGGCCCGGCTCGGGTCTCGGCAAGACGGCCGGCCGCGGAGAAAAGGGTCAGAAGTCGCGCACCGGCTATTCGGGGCGCCCCGGCTTCGAGGGCGGTCAGATGCCCCTCATCCGCCGGGTGCCGAAGCGCGGGTTCACCAATATCTTTCGGACCGAGTACGCGGTGATCAACGTGAGCGACCTGGCGGGCCTCGAAGGGCTCGGGAGTGACGTCACTCCCGAGGTCCTGGTCCGCCACGGGCTCGTCCGCGCCGGCCAGCCGGTCAAGATCCTGGGCGACGGCGAGATCGGCACGGCGCTCAAGGTGAAGGCGAACAAGTTCAGCAAATCGGCCCGCGCCAAGATCGAGGCCGCGGGCGGGACCTGCGAGGAGCTGTAGGCGTGATCCTCGAGAGCTTCCGGAACATCTTTGCGATCCCCGACCTGCGCAAGCGGGTCCTCTTCACGTTCGGGCTGCTGGCGGTGTACCGGATCGGGTGTCACATCCCGGTCCCCGGCGTCGATCCGCAGGCGCTCCTCGAGTACATGCGGATCGCCCAGGCCGGCTTCCTGGGTTTCATGAACACCTTCACGGGAGGCAGCCTGGAGAAGGTCGCGGTGTTCGCCCTGGGCATCATGCCCTACATCACCGCGTCCATCATCCTGCAGCTCCTCACCGTGGTGTGGCCGTATCTCGAGAAGCTCTCCAAGGAAGGCGAGCTCGGGCGCCGCAAGATCACGCAGTACACGCGCTACGGCACGGTGCTGATCTCGATCGTCCAGGGTACGGGGATCGCTCTGTTCCTGGAGGCCCAGCGGACGCAGGGCGGCGCCCCGCTCGTCCCGGAGCCCGGTTGGGGCTTCCGCCTCATGACCGTGGTCACGCTGACGACCGGCACGGCCTTCGTGATGTGGCTCGGCGAGCAGGTCAGCGAGCGCGGCATCGGCAACGGCATCTCGCTGATCATCTTCGCCGGCATCGTCGTCGGGCTGATCCCGGCGATCGGCCGGACGATCGCGAGCATCCAGCAGGGCAACCTGAACCTGGTGGCGGTGATCCTGCTGCTCGCCTTCATGGTGGTGGTCGTCGCCTTCATCGTCTACATGGAACGAGCCCAACGCCGCATTCCAGTGCAGTACGCGAAGCGGGTGGTCGGCCGCCGCGTCTATGGCGGGCAGAGCACGTACCTGCCTCTCCGCGTCAACTCCGGCGGCGTCATCCCGGTGATCTTCGCGAGCTCGGTGGTGACCGTGCCGACGGTGATCGCCGGAATGTTCCAGCAGAACGCCTGGATCCAGGAGCTGGCGGGCTACGTCGGCTACGGCCAGCCGATCTACTACTTCCTCCAGGTCATCACGATCATCTTCTTCTCCTACTTCTACATCTCGATCATCTTCAACCCGACCGACCTGGCGGAGAACATGCGGAAGTATGGCGGCTTCATCCCGGGCATCCGGCCGGGCAAGCGGACCGCCGAGTACATCGACCGCATCCTGACGCGCCTGACGCTGGTGGGCTCGATCTATCTGGCGGCGGTGACCGTGCTGCCCGAGTTCCTGCTGACCGGCTTCCACGTGCAGGGGCTCCCCTGGCTCGGCCCGCGCATCGCGGGCGCGTTCCCCGACTGGTTCACCCAGGGCATGGGGATCAACTTCTACTTCGGCGGCACGTCGCTCCTCATCGTGGTCGGCGTCGCGATGGACACGATCCAGCAGGTCGAGAGCCAGCTCGTGATGCGCAACTATGAGGGCTTCATGAAGAAGGGACGGATCCGTGGGCGGCGCGGCTGAAGACAGCCCCGGAAACCACCGCGCCCGGATGGTCCTCCTCGGTCCCCCCGGGGCCGGGAAGGGGACCCAGGCGCAGCTCCTGGCGGCCCGCCTCGGAGTGCCGGCGATCTCGACCGGCGACATGCTGCGCGCGGCGGTGGCGGCCGGCTCCGAGCTGGGCGGCCGCGTCGAGAGCATCATGGCGTCGGGCGCTCTGGTCGACGACGCCCTGATGGCGGAGGTGGTGCGCGAGCGGGTGGCCCAGGCGGATACGGACCGCGGCTACCTGCTCGACGGCTACCCGCGCACCCTGCCGCAGGCCGAGACGCTGGCGGGGATCCTCGACGACGCCGGGCAGGCGCTCGACGCGGTGCTGCTGGTGGACGTTCCCGAGGACGAGCTGGTGCGCCGGGCGCTGCTGCGGGGGCGGGGAGACGACAAGGAAGAGGTGATCCGCGAAAGATTGCGGCTCTATCGGGAAAAAACCGAGCCCCTGATCGGTTATTATAGGGAGCGCGGTCTGCTCCGTGAGATCGACGGGAACCGTCCTGTCGAGGAAGTGACCTCCCGGATGTATGCAGCCCTCGGGGTTGGGAGCGGGGTCGAGGGATGACCCTGAAGACTCCGGGCGAGGTCCAGCTGATGGACGAGGCCAACCGGATCGTCCATCGAGTGCTGGAGGCCATGGGCCGGAGCATCGCTCCCGGAGTCACGTCGCGGGAGCTCGACCGTCTCGCCGAGAAGATCATTCGTGAGGCCGGCGGGGTCCCGGCGTTTTTGAATTACCGGGGCTATCCGGCGACGTTGTGCATCTCGGTCAACGACGTCATCGTCCACGGGATCCCCAAGGATGTCCCGCTCAAAGAGGGAGACATCGTGGGGATCGATTGTGGCGTCCTGTACAAGGGGTACTACGGGGATGCCGCGCGCACCTTCGCGGTCGGTGAGATCGCTCCGGAGGCGCAGCGGCTGCTCGAGGTGACGGAGGAGGCGCTGCGGCGCGCGGTCGCTCAGGTGCGGCCGGGCGGGCGCCTCTCGGACATCGGGCACGCGGTGCAGAGATACGCCGAGAGCCATGGGTTTTCGGTGGTTCGCGAGTTTTCGGGCCATGGGATCGGGACCTCGCTGCATGAGGATCCGCAGATCCCGAACTATGGAGCGCCAGGCAAGGGGCCGAAGCTGAAGCCCGGCATGGTGCTGGCGATCGAGCCCATGGTCAACGCCGGCGGCAGTGGCGTCCGGATGGATGCGGACGGGTGGACGGCGCGGACCGAGGACGGATCGTTGTCGGCTCACTTCGAATACTCGGTGGCGGTCACCCCGAAGGGCGCCCGCGTCCTCGGGACGGACCGGGTCTGATCGGGTTCGATTTTTGAGGAGAAGGGACGTTTTGTCCAAAAAAGAAGAGGCGATCGAGGTCGAAGCGACAGTCGTCGAGCCGCTCCCGAATGCGATGTTCCGGGTCGAGCTCGACAACAACAAGCATCAGGTCCTGGCACACATTTCCGGCAAGATGCGCAAGCACTTCATCCGGATCCTGCCAGGGGACCGGGTTCTGGTCGAGCTGTCGCCCTACGACCTCAACCGGGGCCGCATCGTCTACCGTTTGAAGTAGGCAGGCCGGAAAGGGAAGCTCGGGTCATGAAAGTACGTTCATCGGTCAAGCGGATCTGCCCGAAGTGCAAAGTCGTCCGGCGCAAGGGCGTCGTGCGGGTGATTTGCGAAAACCCGAAACACAAACAGCGGCAAGGATAGGTGAGAGATGGCACGTATCTCAGGGGTGGACCTGCCCCAGAACAAGCAGATCTGGATCGGTCTCACGTACATCTATGGCATCGGCCGGTCGCGCTCGCGCGACATCCTGTCCAAGGCTGAGGTGAGCGAGCTGACGAAAGTCAGGGACCTCACCGAGGACGAGGCGCGGCGGATCCGCAAGGTGATCACGGACGAAGGCCGGGTCGAGGGCGATCTCCGCAAGGAGGTCAGCCAGAACATCAAGCGCCTGATGGAGATCGGTGCGTACCGCGGCGTCCGTCATCGCCGGGGTCTTCCCGTCCGCGGACAGCGGACGCAAACCAATTCGCGCACGCGCAAGGGGCCGCGCCGCGGCGCCGTCGCGGGCAAGAAGAAGGCGACCAAGAAGTAAGCAGGAGCCGGGGAATCCAAGATGGCCAAGGACACGAAGAAGGACCGGAAGGGTGGCAAGAAGCGGGAGCGGCGCAACGTCCCCCATGGCGTGGCGCACATCCAAGCCACCTTCAACAACACGATCATTTCGATCACCGATCCGGAGGGGGGCCTGCTGGCCTGGTCGTCGGCGGGACGGATCGGCTTCAAGGGCTCGCGCAAGGGTACGCCGTTCGCCGCGCAGGTCGCCGCGCAGAACGCCGGCAACGGCGTCCGCGAGGTCAGCATGCGTTCGGTGGACGTCATGGTGAAGGGGCCGGGCGCCGGCCGCGAGTCGGCGATCCGCGCGCTCCAGGCCGCGGGTCTCGAGGTCAAGTCCATCAAGGACGTGACCCCCATCCCCCACAACGGCTGCCGGCCGCGCAAGCGCCGCCGCGTGTAGCCGCAGGCCGGGACCGCCGAGCGCCGCTCCGGGTGTGCCGGGGCGGCTCATGCGTCTTCCCAAGTTGAAGTCCCCGTAGCCTCGGGGAGAGGACGTCGTCAAGGAGAGAGATCAAGTGGCCAGATATACCGGACCCGTTTGCCGGCTGTGTCGCCGGGAACGGATGAAGCTGTTCCTCAAGGGAGATCGCTGTTTCAAAGAGAAGTGCGCCGTCGAGCGCCGCAACTTCCCGCCGGGCCAGCACGGCACGCGCCGCGGCCGCCGCACGCTCGGTTACGGCTTGCAGCTCCGTGAGAAGCAGAAGGTGAAGCGGATTTATGGTGTGCTCGAGTCCCAGTTCCGGAACTACTTCGAGGAGGCGGACCGGCGCAAGGGAATTACGGGCGAGAACCTTCTCGTCATGCTCGAGAAGCGCCTGGACAATGTCGTCTACAGCCTCGGGTTCGGCTCATCCCGGGCCCAGGCGCGTCAGTTCGTCCGTCACGGCCATGTGCTGGTGGACGGGCGCAAGATCACGATCCCGTCGTACCAGGTGAAGGCCGGTCAGGCCCTCACCGTCAGAGAAGCGAGCCGGAAGAACCCATTCATCCGGTCGAGCGTCGAGACGGCCCGCGGCCGCGGGGTTCCCGAGTGGCTCGAGCTGGACGCCGAGAACGTCAGCGGCAAGGTGCTCCGTCTACCCACCCGCGAAGACATCAAGCTCCCGATCCAGGAGCAGCTGATCGTCGAGCTCTACAGCCGCTGATCGGCACGGACGGGGAAGGAGTCTCTATGCTTTGGAAAGGTTTTCAACGCCCCAAGCGTCTCGAGATCGACCAGGAGTCGCTCACGCCGACGTACGGGCGGTTCATCGCGCAGCCCTTCGAGCGTGGCTTCGCCACGACGATCGGCAATGCCCTGCGGCGCTGTCTGCTCTCGTCCATCGAGGGCGCGGCGATCACCGCGATCCATATCGAGGGGGTCCTCCACGAGTTCTCTTCGATCCCCGGTGTGCAGGAGGACGTCACCGACATCATCCTCAACCTGAAGCAGGTGCCGCTGCGTCTGCACAGCGAGGATGCCAAGGTGATGTCGATCGACTTCGAGGGCACCGGCAAGGTGACGGCGGAGCAGATGAGCGAGGATGCGCAGATCGAGATCGTCGATCCGTCGATCCACATCGCCACCGTCAACGAGGAGGGCCGGCTCAAGCTGCAGGCCCAGGTCAAGCGCGGCCGCGGCTACGTCTCGGCCGACCGCAACTTCGACGAGTCCATGGGGATCGGCTGGATCCCGGTGGATTCGGCGCACAGCCCGGTGCGGCGGGTGAACTATCGGGTCGAGGCCGCGCGTCTCGGCCAGACGACCGACTACGAGCGTCTCATCCTCGAAGTCTGGACGAACGGCACGGTGAGCCCTGAGGAGGCGGTCTCCCTCGCGGCGATGCTTCTCAAGGACCACCTCGGCATCTTCATCCAGAGCGAGGAGAGCCTGCGTCACGACGGCAGCGAGCTCGGCCGCGAAGAGCTGGCCGGTCTCGACGCGCTGCTCGCCAAGAACATCGACGAGCTCGACCTGTCGGTCCGCTCGGCCAACTCGCTCAAGAACGCCAACATCCACACCCTCCGCGACCTGGTGCGCCGTACCGAGAAGGACATGCTGGAGACCAAGAACTTCGGCAAGAAGTCCCTCGAAGAGGTGCAGGAGGTCCTGGACAAGCTGGGTCTCTCCCTCGGCATGGAAGTGCCGGACCGGCCCAGCGGTGGTGTCGGGGCTTCGGCCTAAGGAGAGGAGATCATGCGTCACGCCGTCAGAGGGAGAAGGCTGGGTCGGACCAGCTCTCATCGCGAGGCCCTGTTCCGCAACCAGCTCCAGTCGCTCGTGGTCTCGGAGCGCATCGTCACGACGCTCCCGAAAGCCAAGGAGCTGCGGCCGATCGCCGAGAAGGTGATCACCCGTGGCAAGCACGGCTCTCTGCACGATCGCCGCTGGGTGCTGCGTTGGGTGTTGAACCGGGACCTCGTCAAGAAGGTCTTCGACGACATCGCCCCGCGCTTCGCGGACCGTCCGGGTGGCTACCTGCGGATCGTCAAGCTGGGCCCGCGTCAGGGTGACGGGGCCGAGATGGCGGTCCTGGAGCTGGTCGAGCGCGAGTCGGTCGCGGCCGCTTCGGCCGAGCCGGCGAAGGAGGCCAAGGCCCCCAAGAAGGACAAGCCCAAGAAGGAGGCCAAGGAGCCGAAGAAGGCTGCGGCCCCCAAGAAGGACAAGGGCGGCGCTCCCCGGGAGCACAAGACCAAGGAGGGCGGTCAGAAGACCCGCACTCCGCGGAAAGCCGGCTAGACCTTCAATTCAAGTTATCTGGCAGTTCCGAACGGCCGGCCTTGGCGCCGGCCGTTCGTCTTTTAGGTAGAGTCTTCTTGTGACCGATCCCTCCCCTCCGACCTGGCGCGCCCGTCTCGGCCGCAATGTCCTCGCCCTCGCGGCGGTGAGCTTCCTCACCGACGTGTCGAGCGATATGACCTATCCGCTCCTCCCGCTCTTCCTGGCGACCACGCTGGGCGCGAGCGCCACGGCGGTCGGGGCGATCGAGGGAGCGGCGGAGACGGCGGCAGCGCTGCTCAAGCTGTTCAGCGGCTGGCTGTCGGACCGGGTCCCTCGCCGCAAACCGCTGGTCCTCGCCGGCTATGGGATCGCCTCCCTCATCCGGCCCCTGATCGGCCTCGCCCAGTCGGTCGCCCAGGTGTTGGCCATCCGCGTCACGGACCGGATCGGGAAGGGGATCCGCGGAGCTCCGCGGGATGCCCTGATCGCCGATTCGGTCGATCCGGCGATCCGCGGGCGCGCCTTCGGCTTCCACCGCGCGGCCGACCATGCCGGAGCGGTCGTCGGTCCGCTGCTCGCCTTCGCGCTGCTCCGCTGGGCAGGTCTGGAGGTCCGCCAGATCTTCCTGCTGACCGCGATTCCCGGAGCGCTCGCCGTGGCCGCGCTCCTCTTCGGCGTCCGCGAGGTGCCGCGGGAGACCGCGCAGACCGCGCAGGACACTCGGAAGCTCGACCTGCGGGCACCACTCGGCAAGCGCTTCTGGACCTTTCTGGCCGTCCTCCTGGTCTTCACGCTCGGCAACTCGACGGACGCCTTCCTCCTGCTGCGGGCGCGGGATCTCGGGATCGACGCGGCGCTGATCCCGATCCTCTGGGCATTGCTGCACGTGGTGAAGTCGCTCTCCAGCACCCCGGGCGGAGCCCTCTCGGACCGCATCGGCCGCAAGCCACTCCTGATCTCCGGCTGGATCCTCTACGCCGCGGTCTACTTCGCCCTCGCCCGGGCCGACGCCGCCTGGCAGGTGTGGGCGCTCTTCGCGGTGTACGGCATCTATTTCGGCCTGACCGAGGGGGTGGAGAAGGCGCTGGTGGCCGACCTGGTTCCGGCCGACCGCCGCGGCTCGGCGTTCGGCTGGTACAACCTGGCGCTGGGCATCGGGGCGCTGCCGGCCTCGCTGATTTTCGGGGCGATCTGGGACCGTGCGGGAGCGCCCGTGGCCTTCGGCTTCGGAGCGGCCATGGCGCTCGCCGCGGCGGTCGGCATCACGTTCGTGGCCCCTTCGCGGGAGGCTTGAAATGGAAGATGTTTCAGTGGCATTCCAAATCATGAGCCGTCGGTTCTTCTCCTCGCTCGTGCTGCTCCTCGCTCTGTCTACGTCCGCGACCCCTGGCCTGGCCCAGGCACCCGGTGCTCCCGAGCCGGCCGCCGTCGTGCGGGCCGTCGCGGAATCCCGCCTCGATCCAAAGCAGGCGGTGTCCCTCAAGAAGGTGAAGCTGAACGCCGGCCTCGCGACACTCCACCTGGAAGACGGGGTCCTGGTGCCCTCCGTCGCCGAGGGGATGGGCCCGATCGAGCTGGTTTTCCTGGGCAAGGGGCGCATCGAGATGGAGGCTCCGAACGAGGTCGAAGCCGGCCAGCTCGAGCTGTTCACGGGCGCACCGCGGCTCGCCGAGAGCTTCGAGGACGCCGTCCTCGTGGTCGCCTCGGACGCGGCCGTGACGGCTCTGCTGCGCAAGCCGGCCGCTCAGCTGGATGAGGCGGCGGGCCGGCGGGCGGAAGCCCTCTGGGGAGAGTGGCGGAAGAAGCGGGAGCGGGAGATCTGGAACGTCGACCGGGGCATCCTGCTGGACGCCCTGAAGGACCCGCTGGGCGCCGGGTACTTCGCCGCGTGGTTCCGGGGGGGCGCCCGCGGCGACTTCCTCTACTTCGTCGAGCCGGACGAGCAGGAGCAGGTGACGCTCGGCCGCTTCGTCCCGCTCGACGCCACCGAGAAGGAGAAGCGCCAGATCGAGAAGGAGATCCGGCGCCAGCAGCGCAAAGGGCGGGCCAAGGGACTGGAGGTCGACGATCTCGGATCCTGGGACACCTGGGCGGCGGCGGCGCTGCGGAGCTCCTCCGGCCAGCCTGTCTCCGGGACCCCGGCTTTCGAGCCGGTGAAGTACACGCTGGACATCCGGCTGACCCAGCCGGGTCTGCGTCTCGCCGGCAAGGCACGCATCGATCTCGAGCGGGTGGTGCGTGGCTCACGCGTCGTGGGGCTCTCTCTTCCCAGAGACTTCGAGGTGGCGCGGGTCACCGATGCGGACGGGAAGGATCTGTTCTTCCATCGCGGGGAAGGGGAGCTGACGGTGATCCTGCCGGAGCCTCCGGCCGACGGACATGCCGTGACGCTGATCGTCGACTACGCGGGGAGCCCGATCCTGAAGAGCTGGAATCTCACGAGCCTGCTCGGCACGGAGAGCTGGTACCCCCGTGCGGGTCTCATCGATCGCGCCACCTACGATGCCACCTTCCACTGGCCGAAGGGTTCCGATCTCGTGGCGGGCGGCCGGCGGGTGGATGGCGGGCAGGAGGCGGACGGAGCACGCTGGGAGCGGCGCGTCCTGGACTCCCCGGCGCTGGGGTTCTCCTTCGAGATCGGACATTTCGACGTCGAGACGGCCAAGGCGGGTCACGTCCAGGTGACGTTCGCCTTTGGCACCGGCAGCACTCTGACCAGCCGGGGCGCCCGGGAGGAGGTGATGCGGGCCGTGACCGACTCGCTCACCTATTTCGAGGAGGTCTTCGGCCCCTATCCGCTCGATTGGATGACGGTCACCACCGCCCCCCGGGGCTTCTCGCAGGGGCTCCTCGGTTTCGTCACCATCTCCGATTCCTATCTCGTGGCCGATCTGGGCATGTGGAACCGGTACTTCGGCGTGGAAGACCGCCGGCTGGCGATCGCCCATGAGGTGGCCCACCAGTGGTGGGGCAACCTGGTGGGATGGACGAGCTATCGAGACCAGTGGATCAGCGAGGCCATGGCCGAGTATTCGTCCTCCCTCTATGGCAAGGACCGCCTGAAGGGGGAGCTCTCGGGTGTCGAGTCCATCGAGGGCTGGCAGGCCGAGCTCACCAGCAACCTGGCCAATGGCCGGCCGGTCGAGTCCATCGGCCCGGTGGTCCTGGGCTATCGCCTCAACTCCAGCCTGTCCGGCGATGCGTACCGGCTCATCGTCTACAAGAAGGGGGCTGTCGTTCTGGAGATGCTGGCGCGCCTGCTGGGCGAGGAGAATTTTCCCAAGGTCCTGCGGCAGGTCGTCAAGGCCTCCTCGGGGAAGAACATCTCGACCGAGGACCTCTTCGCGATGGTCGAGCACGTCACCTCGACGGAGCTCGACGACTTCTCCCGGCAGTTCGTCTATGGCACGGGTCTGCCGGAGGTGTTCTACACCTACAAGTTCGAGAAGAACGGAGACGGCTGGGTGGTGAAAGGGCAGGCCCGCCAGGAGACGCCCTTCCACTTTCGCTACAAAGTGGTGCGGACAGACCGCGGGACCTGGGACGTTCCCGGCGAGGCGATCCGGCGGATCGACGTGCAGAAGTCATCTCTGGTGGTGCCCGTGGAGATCGAGGTCTTCGACCCGCGCCAGAACGAGGGGGAGGGAAAGGACGGCGCCAACGAGACCGTCCGGGGGCACGTCCTGCTGAAGGGAGAAGCCACCGATTTCGCGATCGATGTGGAGCACGAGCCCAAGGCCTTCTGGCTGGACCGGAAGGCCCGGGTCTTCGGCCTGTTTCACGACGGGATGAGGAGCCCGAAGAAGGCCGTGTACTCGATGGCGTCGAGGGCGTCCGCGGAGGAGCGAAAGGACGAGGCGGAGAAGCTTTTCGCCCAGGCCCTGGACATGAAAGAGTCTGCCGAGGAGGTCAAAGCAGGCAAGCTGAACGCCCTGTGGGCGGACACCCACTGGGCGGACGTCCAGTGGTCGGACATCCAGCGGACGCGCCGCCTCCTCGACGCCCGGATCGAGGCCTCTCGGGCCTTGCTTCTCATGGATCTGGGCAAGGACGACGAGGCGGATGCGGCGATCGGCCGCGCGCGGCGGGTCGTGCGGGACGACCTCCGGTTGGACCAGTTGCAGGCGCGGCTGGAGGTCCGGCGAGGCCGCTACGAGAAGGCTTACCAACTGCTCCACCGGGGAGACAAGTATGAGCTGCTGGGCGCGCAGGAGTACGCTCTGCTCGCAATTGCCGCCCGGGAGACGGGGCACACGGAGGACTTCGAAAAAGCTTTCAGGAAGGCCAAAGAGAACGGCGTGGATGTGACTTTGCTGACCGCCGCACCGTAGAAAAGCTTCCGAGGAGATGCCCATGCGCCCCAGAGCTGCCTCGATCTGTTCCATCCTGTTCGTCGTTCTGGCCTTCCTCGGCGCGGCGGTGCCTGTCTGGCCGCAGGTGCCCCCGGCCGGCGCGGCCGATCCCGCAGTCCTGCAGAAGGAGATCGCGGCGCTGCGGCTCGATCCGGCCCGGGCCGTGATGCTGAAAAACGTCAAGCTCGCCGCCGGGAGCGGCTTCCTCTACCTGGACGACGGGCTCCTGGTGCCCGCCACGGCCGTCGGCGGGAAGACGGCCGAGATGGTCTTTCTCGGCAAAGGGAGGATCGAGCTCGATCCCCCCGACGAGATCGAAGCCGGCCAGCTCGAGCTGTTCACGGGGTCTCCGCGTCTCGACGAAGAGGTGACCGAGATCGCCCTCGTCCTCAACATGGACGCCGCCGTCGAGGCTCTGCTGCGCCGCCCGAAGGCGACTCCCGACGCGGCGCAGGCACAGCGGGCGGAGGAGGTCTACCGGAGCTGGAAGCAGGGACCGCACCGGAAGTTCCTGGGCGTCGAGAAGGCTCTCCTGCTGGATGCCTTCGGGGACCCGCTGTATCAGGGATATTTCGCCGGCTGGTTCCGCGGCAAAGAGCTGGGGGAGATCCACTATGTGGTCGATCCGTCCGAAGAGGAGCAGGTGACCCTCGGGCAGTTCGTGCCGCTGGAGGCCACGGACAAGGAGAAGCGGAAGATCCTCAAGAGCCTCGCCCGGCAGCAGCGCAGCGGGCGCCTTCTCGGAGTCGGGCTGGAGGACTATGGGGATTGGGACACCTGGGTCTCGGCAGCCCTCAGGAACCGCGAGGGAAAGCCCTTTCGGGGCACCTCCGCGTTCGAGCCGACGAAGTACACGCTGGAGCTGACCGTGGCGGAGAGCTTCGACGTCTCCGGACGCACACGGGTCGAGCTCCAGCCGATCGTCCGGGGAGCGCGCGCGGTGAGCCTCTCCCTGTATGGGGACCTCCGGGTCTCGAAGGTGACGGACGGCTCCGGCCGCGCGCTCTTCTTCACGCAGACGTCGGATGACGTCGCGGTCTTCCTCCCCGGACCGGTGGGGGATGGGGAGAGCGCGACGGTCGTCATCGAGTACGCCGGGAAGCTGATCGACAAGTCGGGCGGCTCCTATGCGCTGGCCAATACCGGCAACTGGTACCCCCGCGTCGGGACCACCGACCGGGCGACCTACGACGCCACCTTCCGCTGGCCGAAGAAGCTGGGCCTCCTGGCCAGCGGCCGGAAGGTCGAGGGCGGGGAGCAGGGGGATCTGCGCTGGGAGCGCCGCGCCCTGGACTTCCCCGCGGCCAGCTTCTCGTTCGAGGTCGGACGCTACAAGATCGAGACCGCCCGCGCCGGGCACGTCCAGGTGACCCTCGCCTTCGATGCGGACGTCAAGCAGATGGGCAAGGAGGCGCGCGACGAGATCGCGAAGTCGGTCACCGACTCCCTGGCTTACTTCGAGGAGCTGTTCGGCCCCTATCCGCTCGACGAGCTGTCGGTGGTGACCGTGCCCCGGGGCTTCTCCCAGGCCTCGCCGGGGATGGTGACGCTCTCCAGCCTGATGATGCTCGACCTTCAGGCGTTCAACCTGTTCTTCGGATTCGAAGACCGCCGGACGGTGATCGCCCACGAGATCGCCCACCAGTGGTGGGGGCACATGGTCGGCTGGAGGAGCTATCGCGACCAGTGGATCAGCGAGGCGATGGCGGACTACTCGGCGATGCTCTTCGCCCGCAACCGCCTCGATTGGAAGGACCGCTATGGTCTGAAGCCGACCTCCGGCTGGCAGTCGGACCTGCTGAGCGAGCTTCCGGACGGGCGGGTGATCGAGTCGGTGGGTCCGGTGGTGCTCGGCTTCCGCCTGATGTCCAGCCGCGCCGGCGACGCCTACCAGCCGATCGTCTACAAGAAGGGAGCGGTCATCCTCGACATGCTGGCGCGCAGCCTGGGCCAGGACGACTTCCCCAAAGTCCTGCGGCAGATCGTCAAGGTGGCCTCCTACAAGGATCTCTCGACCGAGGATCTGCTCACCCTCATCGAGAAGATCACCACCGCCGACCTCGATCCGTTCGCGCGCCAGTACGTCTATGGGACCGGGCTGCCGGAGGTGTACTACACCTACCGCTTCGAGCCGGCCGGCGCGGGCAAGTGGAAGGTGGCGGGGACGGCGCGGCAGAACGCCCCGTACCGGTTCCTCTATCGCGTCGTGAAGGCCGGCCAGGGCTTCGACGTGGCGCGCGAGCGGCTCGACCAGATCCAGATCGAGAGCTCGGCTCTCGTGGTGCCGGTGACGGTCGCGGTCTACGATCCCGGGCGTGACGACGGCAAGAAGCGGGGCAAGGAGAAGATGGCGAACGCCCTGGCCAGGACGCACGTCCTGCTGCGCGGAGCCAGCACGGATTTTTCGATCGATCTGGAGCAGGATCCCCGGGAGCTCTGGCTCGACCGCGACGCCGAGGTGTTCGGGCGCTTCTTCAACGAGAGCCGGAACCCGAAGCGCGTCCTTTTCCACCAGGGGCTCGACGCGGTGGCGGCGGGCAAGGCGGAGGAAGCCGATGCCCTGCTCGCCCGGGCTCTCGCGGCCGAGGTGGAGGTGGTGACGGATCCGGCCGCCGCGTCCGACAAGCAGGCGATCAAGCAGGAACGGAAGTATCTCGACGCGGTGATCGAGCTCGAGCGGGCCCGTCTGTGGTTGGACCGGGGCCGGATCGACGAGGCTCGGGGGGCGTTCGATCGCGCCCGCAAGCCCCTGGCGGCGTACGCTGGCTGGGTCGAGGAGGAGCTCGCGGCCGTCGAGGCCCGCCTCGACATCCACCAGGGGCAGGCGGAGCGGGCGTTCAAGCGGCTGCGCAAGCGCGTCCTCCGCCGGGGGACGGTCGATGGGACCGAAGGCTACGTGCTCCTCGCCGTCGCCGCGCAGGCGACAGGGCACGGCGAGGAGCTGAAGGAGGCGCTCAAGACCGCCAAGGAGAACGGCGCGGACGTGTCGCTGCTGACGGCCGGGCCGTAGGGTTGGCTCAGCGCTCCCCGCGGAGTGGCGTCATGAAAATTCTTCGGTTCTTCCTGCGTGATTCGCCGCGCCTCCTCTGCGCCGCCGTGCTCTTCGGGGCGCTCAGCGGTGTGAGCAGCGCCGCACTGCTTGCTCTGATCAACAACCACTTGAACGGCCATCGGGTGCTGCTCAGCGACGCAGTGACCCACTTCTTCGGATTGATTCTCCTCACGATGCTCTCCAGTCTGGTCTCCCGGATCCTGGCGATCCAGATGTCCGAGCAGTCCATCGACGACCTGCGCCAGCGGCTCTGCCGGCAGTTCGTCGGCACTCCGCTGTGCGAAATCGAGGAGGGGCGGGCGGACCAGGTCTTTGCTACCCTCACTCAGGACCTCAACACTATCGGCCAGGCCCTGGCCTCCGTGCCTCCGCTCTGCATCAGCCTGTTCATCCTGATGGGGTGCGTCCTGTATCTGGGTTGGCTCTCGCCTCGTATACTCGTTGTGCTGGTCGTCTATCTCGCCCTCGGGATGGTCAGTGTACGGGCTTTGGAGGGCCGTGCGACGAAGTTCCTGCAGCGCTCCCGGGACGAATGGGACATTCTGATCGGATTTTTTCGCGCGCTGACCAGCGGCATCAAGGAGATCAAGCTCCATCCGCAACGCCGTGAAGCCTTCCTCACCGGGCCCCTGGAGGCCACCTCGCAGTCTTACAGGCGCAACAGCATCCTCTCCTCGCGGATTCATGCCCTGAGCAACAGTTGGAGTCAAGTCCTCTACTTCCTCTTCATTGGCGTGATCCTTTATGCCCTGCCTGAGATCCTCGATATCGACCTGCGGGTCCTCGCCGGATACACGCTGACCGTGCTCTACATGCGTGCCCCCATCGTGGTCTTGCTGGACACAGTCCCCATCTTTGGCCGTGCCCGGGTGTCTCTGCGCAAGATCGAGGAGCTCGGTCTCACGCTCTCGCCCGAGGTGCCGACTTTACCGCCGCCGCCCGTTGCGGTGTTTCAGAGAATCGATCTGGTCGGGCTCACGCATCGGTACAACCGGGAGCGGGAGGAGCGCGATTTCGTGCTCGGTCCGATCGACCTCTGCCTGCGCTCTGGCGAGATGGTCTTTCTGGCAGGCGGCAACGGCAGCGGCAAGACCACCTTGGCGAAGATCCTGGTCGGACTGTATGCCCCCGAGAGTGGCGAGATCCGCGTCAACGGCCGCCCTGTCGGCGATGGAGACCGGGAGTGGCTCGGCCAACACTTCTCGGTCGTCTTCTCCGACAGCCATCTTTTCGATAGCCTGTTCGGCCTAGAGAGCCCCGCCGTCGATCTCGACGCCCGCGCCCGCGAATACCTCCTGAAGCTGCAGTTGGATCAGAAGGTCAAGGTGCAGGGTGGAGCGTTCTCGACCACTTCGCTCTCCCAGGGGCAGCGCAAGCGACTCGCCCTTCTCACGGCGTACCTCGAGGATCATCCGATCTACGTGTTCGACGAATGGGCGGCCGACCAGGATCCGGCCTTCAAGCAGGTCTTCTATCTGGAGCTGTTGCCGGAGTTGAGGGCGCGCGGCAAGGCCATTCTGGTGATCACTCACGACGACCGATATTTTGACGTGGGGGACCGGTTGCTCCGGCTCGACAATGGACGCTTGACGGCGGAGCGGTAGGAGAATGGCCGCGATGAGGGGATGACCTCACGCGTTCCGCACCTCTTGCGAATTAGTGAGACAGGTCCTGACGAGCTCCGCGAAGTCGGACAGGTGTTCGGTCAAAATAGTGAAGTGGTTGCCCCGGCATTCCAGCACATCGATGCCGTCCATTGCCACCCGGTGCCATCCTGCCGTCGTGGGATGATACTCGCGAGGTCGGTCTCTGGCCTGGACGAAGACGAGACGACCTCGATAGGCATGCGGAACGTACCGGCGGACAGGTTCGAAGATCACATCCCTGAAGATCACATTCCTGATGTGGCGATAGCGGTCGGCCCGATTGCGCACGCCTGACTCCGGCGATCGGGCTGAGTGCGTCGTCGTGCTCCACCCGAGCTTCTTACGCAGTCCGGCGAGGGAGTGCCTCACGCCGTGCCGACGCACGTACCCCGGGAGCCAAGCGAGACGAGAGAGCAGATAGAGCAATGTATACAGAGGTTTTCTGTGCCTCTGGCCCGGGAACCGGGTCTCCCAGACGAGCAGCAGCGCGACTCGATCACCCCGCCTCTGGAGCTGTTGTGCAATCTCGAACGCGACCACACCGCCTTCACAGCCGCCCCCAAGAAAATACGGGCCCTCTGCCTGGATGGCTTTGATCTCCTCGATACAGTGCGCGGCGATTCCTTCGATGGTCGTGTACGGTCGCCCGCCCGCCGCGAGGCGCTGCTCCTGCAACTTGTGGATGTCGATCCGGTAGACCGGCTGATCCGGACCGAGTTGATGTGAGAGGTCGGCGTAGCTCGGGTGACTGCCCCCCATGAAAAACGGCCGTCGGGTTCCACCCGTTTGCAGTGGCGCAATGGACGAGGGCGGGGGAGATTCACCCAGGCGTGCTCCGTCAGCGCGAGGATCCATCGTCGGTTCCACCTCACTCAAGCAGGCGTGTCAGGGTTGTGAGAAGCTGGGTTCGCGAAGTCAGAATCTGCTTCGTCAACACCTCGTCCGGCAGCGTGACTTCGAGCGCCTCCTCCAGGCGCACCACGAAGGCCACGAGTTGGAGAGAGGGCACGGCATGGTAGGCCTCCTCGTCCGTGACATCACCGAACGCCTCGGTGTAGAGGCGTTCAAGGATGCTGTTGATCTCTGCGGATGTCATGTCACCTCGGCGTGGAGTTTGCGTCCACCAGGGCGGCGCCCCACGGCTTGAGCGGCCTCGTGTCTCGGCCCGCCAGAATGGCGTCGCGCTCGCTTTGTCCCGCCGGGGACAGGTTGTCGACGTGGTTGTAGGAGAGGATCGCCAGCCGGCGGCTGAAGGGAGACAGGTTCGATCCGGAGGCGTGGAGCGTATTGCCGTGGAAGAACACCACTGTCCCGCGCAGCCCGGTGCCCGCCTCGATCCCATGGCGCTGCACGAGCTCAAGCATGATGTCGTCATACGCGCGGCCGCTGTACGCGAGCTGAGTCATTTGGCGAAACGTGCGCTGGGCACGCTCGGCGAGCAGCCGCTCGGCCGGCTCCTCGTCAGTTCCATAGAGCGTCAGCTTCGAGTTCATCGGGAGGTCGATCATCCCTTCGTGATGCGACCCTGGCACGAAGAGCATCGGAGCGCTGGCGACGCCGATATCGTCGAGGAATACGGCTGCGCTCAGGATACGCGGGGCTGGCAGCTGATCCTTCCGGTGCCAGATGGTGAAGTCCTGGTGCCAGCCGAACGGCTCCCCCGCCAAGCCCTTCTTCCCCGAGAACTTGAGCTGGTGGAGATAGACGTCGCCCCCGAGGAGTGTCTGTGCCGTTGCGACCAGCAGCGGATGGCGCACGAGCCTCACCAAGACCTCGTTGTCCACCCTCGTGTAGTAGAGGGTGCGCACGGTTCGCCCATCGCGTTCGAGGATGCGTGCGGGTTGATCCTGACTGGCGAGCCGCTCGTACTCGGCCACCACCGCCTCGATCTCCGGGACCGGGATCGCGCACGGCATGGTGACGAGCCCGTCGCATTCGAATCGGCGGAGCATTTCGTTCGTCAAGGACATGGGCTGGCCCCCGGTCCGGTGCGTCCGCTGTCCGGACCACAGTGAGAGAGGAGCTGGGCCGGCGGGCGGTCTGGCATGTCGAGCAGACCCTCCAGGACCCGCCGCCAGGCGGTCGCCAGCTTTGCGACGGTCCGTTCCTCGTAAAGAGAAGCGTTGTATGTCAGGGTCCCGGCCAGCGCTCCATCGCGGCGGGTCAGCGACATGTCGATCTCCACCGTCGTCTCCGTCGCTGCCAGAGGTACGACCTCCACGCTCACCCCGGGGAGCTCGAAGCCTGTGCGGGGGTCGTTGTGAAGCACGAGGAGCGTCGCGGGCGTCAGTGGACGATGATTCGTTCTTGTAAAGTGATCGCTAATAGCCTCGAATGGGATGCGCTGGTGCTCGCAGGCGCCCGCGACCGTGGCCTGGGCCCGCGCCAGCAGGTCGCGCACCTGCGCCGCGCCTGCCAGATCCAGGCGCAGCAAGATGAGATTCCCGAAGGGCCCGATCACGTCTTCCAGGTCGACCGTTCCGCGCTCGGACACAGCGCTGGCGACGGTCGCTTCGGATCGGCCGCCAAAGCGGGCGAGGACGCACTGGAGAGCGACGAGAAGGGCGGTGAAGGCGGTGATTCCCCCGCGCTGGCAGAAGCCGTCCAGGCGAGCAGTCAGCGCCGGCGGCAGCTCCACAGGCCACGTCCCTGCTGGGAACGACAAGCCGGTCGGCCGCGGGAAGTCTGGTGGCACCGACAACTCGGGTCGCGCGCCGGCGAGGGTCTCTGTCCAGTACTCGAGCGAGGCCGCCGCCGACGACGACGCGAGCCACTGCCGCTGCCACGCCGCATAGTCGGGGTATTGGAGAGTGATGTCCGCCAGAGTGGCGGGCCGCCGTTCCGAGCGTGCCGCGTACAGCTCGGAGACTTCGCGGAACAGGATGCCGAGGGACCAGCCGTCGACGGCGAACAGGTGGGCCACCAGGACCAGCAGAGCCTCGTCGCGACTGACGTGGATCAGAGTGACCCGGAGGAGCGGTCCCAGGGCCAGCTGGAATGGGCGGCCCGCCTCGACAGCCGCCAACCGCAGGGCCTCCGCCCGTCGTGCCTCGGCCGGCCCATCGGTGAGGTGGATCTCCGCCCAGAAGGGAGGGGCATCCGCGTCGATGACCTGATGAGCGCGGCCTTTCACCGTGACCACGCGAGCCCGCAGGGCGTCATGCCGGAGGATGACGTCCGCGATGCTCTCGCGCAGGGTGGCGGCGTCGAGCGGCCCCCGGAGCCAGACGGCCACCGGCCTGGCGTCAGCGGAAGCAGGCTTCATGCGGCTGAGGACCCAGAGCCTCTCCTGACCAAGGGAGAGGCGCAGCGGCTCGTCCCGGCGGACGCGCCCGGGGCGATCGCCATGACCGCAGCGTTCTGGCCGGGATTCCGTGACGCGGCTCCAAGCCGCACGCGCATCCTGCTGCGGCACCCCTCCGAGCATGGAGTGCACGAGCCAGTGCGAGGGATCCAGGGCAAACCCATAGGCGACTCGATCGAAGTCGAGGCTGCCAATGGGGCAGAGACCGAGGCCGGCCTCCGGCGCCGCCATCATCAGGAGCTGGCCCATGTAGCCGGCTTCCAGAGTGACGAAGTGTCGGGCGAGGTCGCCGTACATCGGGGCGATCGCCGCCATCTGGGAGATGAAGAACAGGGAGAACGCGGCGCTCTCGAAGATCGGGCGATTGACGAAGGGAATGTGGATGGAGGATGCGAGCTCCACGCCGGGAACGAGAAGTGTCAGCGCGTGGTCCACCGGGTCGTAGTAATAGGTCCCAGCCGCGACGCCGCCGACACGCCCCTCCTGCACGTGGAGGTACGTCTGCGTCGCGTAGAGACCTCCAGGCGATGGGTACAGGTATTTCGGCTGACCCTGCACCTTGCGCTGGCGCAGGATGTCGA
Organism: Thermoanaerobaculia bacterium; assembly: GCA_035264905.1. Classification (GTDB taxonomy): domain Bacteria; phylum Acidobacteriota; class Thermoanaerobaculia; order Multivoradales; family UBA5704; genus UBA5704. The sequence continues at coordinate 58,198 of DATFPH010000253.1, read as the reverse complement.
GCAACCGCCCGAGATGGTCACTCGGGACGGGGTTACGATCAAACTGGCGAACGCTCTGGCGATCCTCGAAGGCTGCGAGCCGCGGCGGCGGTCCTTCCCACGGGGCCCAGACCACTGCGCGGCGCCCCCGACACGTCAGTCGGTCCGCGCGAAGGCCGGGCTGTCGCCGCTTGAACTCCTCGCGCTCCGCCGGATCGATGAGCCGATCGCCGTTGGCGACCGGCATCTCCAACTCGATCGCCGTGACAGGTCGAACGTTCCGCTCGCAGGCTGCAGCGATCGCCATGAGGGTCGGGTTGCGATAGACGACATCGAGGCGCGGGCGCGCGCCGAGCTCCCGCTCCAATCGGTTCGCGACGCGGGCGATGTCCACCGAGCTCGCGCCGAGCTCGAGCAGGTCCGCGTCCGGTGGAATGTGGTTGCTCCGCAAGACCTGCGCGACGATCTTGCTGACTCGTGCCACGGTGCTCCCGGAGGCCATTGGAGAGGAGAGGTGCGAGGGAATCGCCTCCACGCGTCCGGCGCGCGGCAGAGACGCCGCCATCGCCAGCAACGCGGCACGATCGATCTTGCCGTTGCGGCTCGTTGGCAGCGTCTCAACTCGCTCGATCGTCGAGGGCACCATGTACTCCGGGAGGCGTGCCGCGAGAGCTGCGCGCAGCTCTCCGATTTCGGCTCCGCGCTCCGGACCGGTTACGACGAACGCGACCAGCCGCCGTTGTCGGGGCTCGACCTCGGGCGCCACCACCATGGCCTGACACACACCCGGCACTCCGGCCAGCGCGAGCTCGACCTCGCGCAGCTCGACGCGATATCCCCGGATCTTGACCTGGGAGTCTTCGCGCCCGAGGATCTCGATGTCGCCACTCGGACGGTAACGCCCCAGGTCACCGGACCGGAAGAGCCGCGTTCCACTCGCGGGATGCTGAATGAATTGGGCGCGCGTCTTCACCTCGTCGCCCAGATACCCACGGGCCAGGCCAAACCCGCTGCAGTACAAAGATCCAGGAACCCACTCCGGGCAGTCCTCCATCCGCTCGTTGAGCACGAAGTACTTAGTGTTCGCCAACGGCCGGCCGTACGGGATGCTCGTCCACCCGGCCTCGACCGTTGCCGCACGATAGGCGATGTTCCAGATGCTCGTCTCGGTGGGCCCCCCGACGCTCACGAGGTCCGCCCGCGGGGCGATCCGCTTGAGCCGGGCAGGCGCGTCGAGCGGGATCCAGTCGCCGCCGACGAACGCGAGGCGCAAGCTCTCGAGGACGCAGCCGGCCTGCTCCGCATGGTCGAGCACCATCTCCAACAGGGAAGGGACGGAGCTCCACAGCGTCACCCGGTGCTGCTCTACCGCTTCGACAACGAGGGACGGGTCACGGTGCTCGCCGGGCTCGGGCAGGACGACGGTGCCTCCCGCGGAGAGAACGCCAAACACGTCGAACAGCGCCATGTCGTGGAAGAACGGAGTCACCGAGAGCACCCGGTCGCGGGGACCGACCCCGAATGCCTGGTTCGTGTGGACGATGGTGTTGACGAGCCCTTGGTGCTCGAGCATCACGCCCTTCGGGGTCCCGGTGGAGCCTGAGGTGTAAATGACGACCGCGAGATCCGTTGCGGCTCGCTCGGCCGCCGCGACGGCACCGGCGTGTGCGCCGAGCGCGTCGATCGGCAGGCATCGAACCGTGCGCGGCAGGACCAACCGCGCGGCGGCGGTCCTTTGCGTCAGCACTGTGCGTACGTCCGCGTCGCGCAGGACGTAGTGCAGCCGCTCGGGGGGGAGACCGGCGTCGAGAGGCAGGTAGATGGCCCCAGCCACCAGCACGCCCAACGCCGCCACGACCTGCTCCCAGCCGCGCTCCATCACGACGCCAACGATCTCGTCCGGCCGGGGGTCGGTCGCCCGGAGCAGGGCCGCCACCCCCAGCACGCGGCGCCACAGATCGGCGTAGGAAAACTCCCCGTCCCGCCACGCGAGCGCCCGAGCTGCGGGCCTCGCCTCCACGCTGCGGGCCACCAACTCGTGCAGGAGACCGGACGGGACGGGGGCGTCTGTCGAGTTGGCCCCGGTACGGAGGGCGACCTGGCGCGCCGGCAGCTCCGGAGCGATGACACGGTCCCATCGCGTGTCCTCGCGCCCGAGCTCGTACACCAGCTCCGTGTACGCAGCGAGCATGTCCTCGATCAACCCGGGAGGGAATGCCTCCGCCAAGTAGTCCCAGTCGATCCGGAGACGGCCGCCACGTTCCGACAGCGTGCAGTCGAGCAGGACCTGCGACGTCGCCGTCATCCAGCAGACGACTGTGCCGAGGGGGCTCACGTGCTCCGCGAGGGACCGATCGCGACCGTGCCCACTCTGCCCAAGGAGGCTCGTGAAGACAACCGGCATGGCGGGTGGTGCGCCATTGCCGTGCTGACGTCCGAGCTCGCGCAGCATCCGCACGCCGCTGACCGTTCCGTGGTCGATGTGATCGGTCAACGCCTCATGGACCCGTCGTGCCGCGGTGTCGAAGGGCTCGCTCACTCGACAGTCCATCTCAACCAGCAGGAAAGACGCGAACGGGCCGACGAGCCGCTCCACGTCGGGATGAACGGGGAGCCGGCCGAGCTGGGGGACGCTCAGCGTGAACCGTGCGTCCCGACTCCAGCGCGCTACGACTGCGGCGAACGCCGCTAGGAGCACCGCCGACGGCGTCACTCCGGCCGCCGCCGCCCGCGCCAGGAGCCTGCGTGTCGAAGCCTCCTCAATCGCGCCGGAGCGTCTCGCGAACCGGCGCTCCCCCGCCGGGGTCTCGCGCGTGGGCAACCGCGGGGCGGGCGGCAGATCGGCCAGGACGCGCTCCCAATACGCCCAGTCCCGCGCGTAGCGCTCGCTTTCCCGGTAGGCCTCTTCCGCAGCCACATAGTCGCGGAAGGTGAGGTCTGTCGGGGGGAGGGCCGCGTCCGGGCTCCGATAGAGCTCACCCAGCTCATCAAGCAGCACCCGCCAGCTCCAGGCGTCGGCGACGAGCCCGTCGATCGCCAGGTGCACCCGGTGGCGTCCGTCCGCGATGCGCGTCAAGCGGAGATCGAACAGCGGCCAATGCTCCGGCTGGAAGACGCGGTGCGCGGCCACGGTGCGCGTGCGTTCGAGCGCTTCGGCGACCGCGGCATCGACCCGCTCGCGCAGGTCCTCGCACGGGACCTCGAACGGTGGTGCCTCGGTGAGCACCTCCTGCATCCCGTCCTCGCTGATGACGACCCGCAGCATGTCGTGCCGCTCGACCAGACGACGCCACGCACGCTCGCAGCGAACAGGATCGAGATCGGAGCTCTCGAATTCCACATAGAGGTGGGTACCGGAGTCGCCGTGGCCGAACCGTCGTCCCACCCAGTACGCCTGCTGGAGGTCGTTGAGGGGGAATGGGTGGTACCGATGTTCCGGGTGCGGCACAGCCGAGGTGATCCGCCGGACAGGATCGCCTTCCCCCGACGCGCTCCGGTGCTGCTCGGCATCAACCAGCGCTGCCTGTGCCGCCGGAGTGCTCGCCGTGTAGAGAGCGCGGAGCGACAGATTCGCCTTGAAGGCCCGATGGATACGGTGCGCCAGCTGCGTCATGAGCAGCGAGTGTCCTCCGACCTCGAGGAACCGCTCGTGAACGCCGACGCTTGCGAGGCCGAGCAGCTCCTTCCACACCTCGACGACCTGCTCTTCCGTGGCGGTTCGGGGCGCAGCGCGCTCCACAGAGGCCGACGATGGCGCCGAGATCGCCGCAAGACGCTGGCGGTCGACCTTGCCGTTCGGTGTCAGCGGGAGGGTCTCGTGGAGCACAAAGAGGCCCGGGACCATGTACGGCGGGAGCGTCTGGGCGAGAAATGCACGCAGCTCATCGATCGGGACCGATTCGCCCGGCTCGGCCACGAAATGACCGATGAGCGAGTCCCCGCTGGAGCCCGCGCGGTTGAGCACCACGACCGCGGAGTGGACGTGCGGGTGGCGGAGCAGGGCGGTCTCGACCTCGCCGAGCTCCACCCGGAAGCCACGAACCTTCACCTGGTCATCCAGGCGCCCGAGGAGCTCGAGCGCTCCATCCTCACGATAGCGGACCAGATCGCCGGTCCGGTAGAGACGCTCTCCCGCCGCGAACGGGCTCGGCACGAACCGGTCGGCGGTGAGATCGTGGCGTTGCCAGTAGCCATGAGCGAGGGCGCGGTGGCCGAGGTGGAGCTCTCCGGCCACGCCGAGTGCCTGGAGGCGCCCCCCGCCGTCGCAGACGTAGCACCGCACCCCGGGGAGCGGTCTGCCGATAGGGAGGGGGCCAGCCGCGGCGCTCACCGGATGTGCGGTGGCCCAGATCGTCGCTTCCGTGGGCCCGTACATGTTCCACACGCGCAGCCCGGCACCGAGAAGGCGGTCCGCAAGAGACCGCGGACAGGTATCGCCGCCGACCAGGACGCGCAATCTCGACCTCGGCGTCCATCCGCCATCCAACAGCATCTGCAACGTGGCTGGCGTCGCCTGCATGACCGTCACGCCCGCATCGTCGATGCAGCGCGCGAGCGCTCCGGCATCGCGGGCCGTCTCCTCGCCCGCCACGACGACGGAGCCTCCCGTGATCAGCGGTACGAAGATCTCGACGGCGGCGATGTCGAATGCGGTTGTTGTGACCGCGAGCCAGCGATCCTCGGCCGTGGCCCCGACCAGGTCCGCCATGGCGACGAGGAGATTCGCCAGCGCGCCGTGGTCGATCACGACCCCTTTCGGTTTTCCCGTCGACCCCGAGGTGTAGATCACGTACGCGGAATCGAGCTCGCCCACAGGGACTTCAGCAGCCCCCTTCCCGCGCATCCCGTCATCCTTCGGGCATCCCTCATCGAGTCGGAGGACCTTCGCCGTCCCCCCGGCAGCGAGTGGGAGGAGCGCCCCTTCGGTTAACACGGCGCTGACGGCGGCCTCCGCGAGGACGCAGCGGATACGTTCCGGGGGATTCGCGGGGTCAAGTGGCACGTAGGCTGCGCCCGACCGGAGGATTCCGAGCAGCGCCTCGATCATTCGGGGTGATCTTCGCAGCAGCATCGCGACGCGGTGCCCGGCCCCCACGCCCTGCGCCTGAAGGCGTCGCACCACGGCGCCCACTCGGGCTTCCAGCGCGCCGTAGGTCAGCCCGCCGGACCCATCCTCCCCAAGCACGGCGATCCGCGTCGGCGCCGGCTCGGCCCACCGGCGTACGCGAACCGGAAGCGCGACGAACGGTCGCGCTTCCGGTTCCCCCTCGCTCCACGCTCGCAACGTCCGCTCTTCTTCCCGCGGCACCATCTGCGCCCGGCCCAGCGGACGCGGGCCTGTCTCGCTCAGGCTGAGCAGGAGCGTTCCCACGTAGCCCAACAGGCGAGCCGCTGCGCTCGCCTCGAAGCGCGTCGTGTCATACCCCAGGCGCAGCTCGAGCGCGTCACCGGGTTGCGCGAGCAAGGTGAGAGGATAGTGCGTCTGGAACCGGTACCGTGCGCTGGTAACCTCGATCGCCTCGCTCCGGAGGTCGGCCACCGGCGCATTCTCATAGACCACCACGCTCTGGAAGAGCGGAATTCCACTCGGCACTGCGCTCCATCGCTGGACATCGGCGAGCGCGCTGGCGTGCAGGCGATTGAGCCGCACGAGCTGCTGCTGGACGCCCCGCAGCCAGGAGATGCCGTCCTGGTCGTCGCGGACACGCAGCCGGATCGGCAGCGTGTTGATGCACAACCCGATCAGCCGGTCAGCGCCAGAGAGCTCTGGCGGACGGCCTGCGACCGTCACTCCGAAGACGACGTCGTCCGAGCCGCCCGTTCGCGCGAGGACGAGCCCCCACGCCGCGTGCACGAGCGTGCTCATCGTGAGCCGCTCCCGCCGTGCGAATGCCGCCACTGCGCGGGTCTCTTCGGGCGACCAGCGCAGGCTCGCATGGCCGTGGGAAGGACGACCCTCCGCCGCACCTCTCCCTTCGAAGGGGAGCGGTGTCGGCGTCGTGAAGCCCGCGAGCATCTCCCGCCACGTCGGCTCCGTCGCGGAGCCGTCGCGCGAGAGCAGCCACTCCACGTGCTGGCGATAGGGGACTGGCGCCGGGAGCGGGGACGACGCGCGCCCCGCGAGGCGGTCGTCGTAGACGCGGAGCCACTCGCCCAGGAGAAGCCGGATTGACCACGCGTCCAGCAGGACGTGGTGATACGTGCACACCACTCTCCAGAGATCGGGCGCCAGGACGAAGACGGCGATGCGGAACAGCGGTGGCGTCGACAGGTCGAAGCCCAGTGCGCGATCCTCCGCGAGGAAAGCCCGGTGCCGCGCGTCCTGCTCGGGCGGCGGCACTCCCGTCCGGTCTTCCACCCGGAGGGGAAGCTCAGCGGTCCGGACGACGAGTTGAAGTGGCTCGTCCTTGCGCTCCCAGATGAAGGCGGTGCGCAGCACCTCGTGGCGCGCGAACACGATCTCCCACGCCGCGGCCAGTGCGGCGGCGTCGAGGGGGGCGCGACGCGGCCGCAGCGCGAGATCGAGCTGCTCGACGTAGACGCCCGAGCCCTCCGCGGACAGCGAGTGGAAGAGCAGCCCATGCTGAATGGGCGTCAGCGGGGCGAGGCTCTCGATGCTCCGTTCAGGCATCCGCAGTCACTCCGCACGTCGCGAGAAACGGCGCTCGAGGGCTTCGAGCTCCTCGGGATCCATCGCCAGGGCCAGCCGGGTGTCCGTGCAGCGACCAGCGTCATCCCCGCCCTCTCCAGACCCCGGCACCGCGCGTGCGAGTGCGGCGATCGTGGGGTTGGCGAAGAGGGTGTCGAGCTCGATCTGGAAGCCCCGGTCCCGCAGACGCATCATGATCTGGATGCCCAGAACCGAATCACCGCCCAGCTCGAAGAAGTCGTCGTCCGCACCAATACGATCGACGCCGAACGTGTGTTGCCACACCTCACAGAGCTGCGTCTCGAGAGGAGTCCGCGGCGCGACGTAGGGTCGCGCGAGGTCGGGTCGCGCGTAGGTCACACCACCTCTCGCCGGCGCCGTCTGGCCACCGTCGATGATCCCGAGCTTCTCGAGCGTCCGCAGACCGCTTCCCGGCCCCGCCGCTTCCTGGAGCAGGACATTCGGGTCGGTCAACGACACGACGACCTGTGGACCCAGGTCGGCTGCCAGAATGCGCCGGAACACCTCGCCCCCCTCTGCCGGCGTGATGGCGCGGGCGCTCGTCGGACTGTGCACGATGTCCGCCGCCGGTGCGCCGCCGGCGAGCGGCTCCGGCAGCTTGGCTTCCCGCAGGTTCTCGATGGATCGACGCCGGTTGGTGAACCCCCGGATCTCCACGACCGGCACGCCTCCCTCATCCAGCAGCCACACGTCATAGGTGTTGACCGACGGGTCCGCGCCGGTCCCCACGGCACGCCGCACGTGGCTGAAGAGGCATGCCGGCATCGGCCGGTACTGCCTCACCAGGGCGTAGGCGGCAGGGATGAAGACATCCCTCTCCTCACCGCGCGGACGCACGAAGCTGGTGCCCACATCCAGGAGCGCCGGGTGCAGCGCGAACGAGGCATCGTCAGCGCGGAACGCCTGGGGCAGCTCGAGCCGCGCGAACGACACCTCGCACCCGCGGTCGAGAGCCGTGAGGCACATCCACCGGGGCCCGAAGCTCCACTGCGTCCCAGGATCGAGTGACGCCACGAAACGTTCAGGGTGGACGGCGGACAGCTCGTCGCGAAGGGACGGCGGCACCGGCGGCGCGCCGGGGAGGCCATGGAGCACCGAGGCATGGCCCCGTGCATGCTCGACCCAGGCGGCGTCGGACGATCCGGCGGGCCGGCTGACAATCGAGAAGCCCATCGCCTCCCCCTCGTTCATGAGAATCGTCCGGAGGTCCACGGCGCCGTCCTCTTCGACGAACAGGGGGCTCAGGAAGAAGGCGTCCCGAAGCTCGACGGCCTGGCTCGCGGTCTCGGCTGCGAACACTGCCCTCGCCATCTCGAGGAGGGCGGTGCCGGGCACGAGCCCGCGCCCCTGCAAGCGGTGCTCGCGAAGCACCCAGTGCTGTGCCGCGCTCATCGTCAGGCGGTACGCGACGCGGTCGTCCGAAAGCTGCGAGCGCTGTCCGACATAGGGGTGCGCAGGAGCGGGTATCCGCGCGCGGGCGGCCGCGGTCTCGACCCCCATCCCGACCTCGGACCACAAGTCCCAGCTCACCGACACGACACGCGTCCGCCCCGTCCTCGACGTGAGGCGCGCGATCGCATCGAGGTAGTTGTTGGCCGCGCAGTAGTCGACCTGACCGAACCCACCGGAGACCGCGGCGATGGACGAGCAGAACAGCACGAAGCCTGGGGCCAGGCGCTCGGCCAGCGCCAGGAGCTGGCGCGCCCCTTCGACCTTGGGGGCCATCACCCGATGCGCGTCGTCGATCGTCTTGAAGCGCAGCAACCCTCCGCCGGGGACGCCCGCCGCATGGATCGCACCGTCGAGGCCGCCGCAGCGATCGACGATCAGCGCTTCCAGGCGCGCGGTGTCGGCGGCCGAGGTCGTGTCGGTGCGGACGACGAGCACCTCGGCACCGAGCGCCTCGAGGCGCCGGACGCCGAGGATCCGCTCGGCGACGCGAGGCTCGGCCCCGTGGGCTAGGACCGTATTCCACTCGTTGCGGGGGGGCAAGGACGACCGCGCGGTCAGGATCAGGTGCTTCGCCCCGCCGCGGGCGAGGCTCTCGCCGAGCGCCAGGCCGATCCCCCCGAGTCCCCCGGTAATGAGGTATGTCCCGCCCGGATGGACGATGGGCATCTGTTCTGTGCCCGGACCGAGCGGAGTCGGCTCGAACGTCTGCATCCATCGCGAATCGCCTCGATGGGCCACGACCCCGCTGCGCTCAGCACCGAGCAGCTCCGCGAGCAGGCGACGCGCGCTCCGCTCCACCTGGGCCGGGCCGTCCGGCCACTCGATGTCGACGCTCCGCGCGCGGAGCATCGGATGCTCTTGGGGTCCGACCTTCACCGGGCCCAGCAGGAGCGCCTTCGCCGGCTGGACCCTCTCATTGCCGGCAACGTCGCACAGGCCGGTCGACACCACGGTGAGCGCGACCTCGGCGAGTGCCTGCCCGACGACCGCCTGCAGCAGCCCGAGCAGACCGTCGAAGGCACAGCGGAGGATGAAGTCGTGCGGCTCGTCGGGGGCGGTCACGTTCCACAGGTGGACGATCTGCTGCGGGAGCATCCCGTCCACGGCCAGTGCCGCGAGGAGCTCCCGATAGGCGGCAGGATCGTCGACCGGCAAGATCCAGCTTCGGACGTCACGGCGTTCCAGCCGCTCGCCGAGGCCGACCGAGACAACCGTCGCACCGCGTTCGACGAGCTGTGCGGAGATGCGCCCTCCCAGGCCGATCCCGTCGGTGAAGATCAGCCAGCAGGAGGGCCCCTCCGGTGCGTCCGGGCTCGGGGAGGGCGCAGGGGCGAACCGCCACGCCGGGACCGAAAACCACCGCTCGATCGGTTGCCGCCGAGGTGCCTCGATGGAGGGCTCCGAGGGGTGCGGTTCTCGCCCGTCCGCCGCGGGAGGGTCGATCCAGTAGCGTTGGCGGGCGAACGGGTACGTGGGGAGAGCGACGCGCCTCCTCGGCTCGCCCGCGAAGAGCGCGGTCCAGTCGATCTCGGCGCGGGCGATCCAGCAGCGTCCGAGCGCCTCTAGCGCGTCGGCGGAGTCGTCCGCACGGCCGGGCCGCTGCGGGAGCATGGGCACCAGCCCCCGGGTGCGTGTCGAGCGGGGGTGCCGGCGTGCCATTCCCGTCAGCGTCGTGCCGGTCCCGACCTCGAGCAAGAGGACGTTCTCATCGGCCAGGATGGTACCGATCCCGTCTGCGAACCGGACGGGCTCCAGGATGTGCCGCCCCCAGTACGCGGGGTCCCGGGCCTCTTCGGGTGTGATCCACGTTCCCGAGCGGCCCGCGATGAACGGCGTGGTCGGTTCTCCCAGTCGCTCGCGCCGCACCCGCGTCGCGAAGCGCGCCGCGGCGTCCTCCATCATCGCGGAGTGGAACGCGTGCGACACGCGGAGCCGCCGGGCGGCAATGCCCTCCGCAGCCAGCATCCTCTCGAGCTCTGCCACTGCATCGTGTGGTCCGGACACGACACACGACCGAGGCGTGTTGATCGCGGCGATCGACACGCCGGCCCACAGCAGGGGGCGGAGGTCCGACTCGGGTAGCGATACGCCGAGCATGCTTCCGCCCGGGGCCTCGCCCATCCACTGTCCCCGCTCCGCGATAACCGGGAGCGCCACCTCGAGCGGAAAAACACCAGCGAGGCACGCGGCGACGAGCTCGCCGAGGCTGTGACCGATCATCGCGGCGGGTCGCAGTCCCCACTCCTCCAGCAGCCGCGCGAGCGCGTACTCGACGACAAAGAGCGCCGGCTGCGCCAGCGCGGTATGGAACAGCTCCGCGCGCGCGCGCTCCGCCGCGGCGGGCTCGGGGTACAACAGGGTGCGGAGATCGAGGAACAGGTGCCTCTGGAGCAACTCGCAGCACCGATCGACCTCGCTCCGGAAGCGGGGCTCGGTGCGGTAGAGCCTGCGCGTGGCGTTGGTCAGCTCCCCTCCCTGTCCCGGAAACAGGAACACGAGGCGGGGGGCGTCGGTCCCCCTGCCGAGGGGCGCACCGGGCTCCTCGGGCGTCTCGAGCGCCTCCGCGGTCTCTGCCGCCGTCGATCCCAGGACGATCCGGCGGTGAGCATGGTGCCGGCGCCCCACGGCCAGGGTGTAGGCGACGTCCGCGAGCGGGAGCTCCGGGTGCTCGCGCAGGTGGCGCGCGAGGTCCGACGCGACGGAGCGTAGCGTATCCGGCGTGCCGGCGGAGATCGGCAGGAGTTGGATGTGCCGCATCGAGGGATGGGCCGCGACGGCCGGCGCCTCCTCCAGGATGGCATGGGCGTTCGTTCCGCCGATTCCGAAGGAGTTGATCGCCGCGCGCCGCGGTGCCCCGTTCGCCTCCCAGGGCGCCGGCGAGGTCACCACGAAGAAGGGGCTGTTCTCGAAATCGATTTCGGGGTTCGGCGTGACGAAGTGGAGCGAGGGGGGGAGCAGCCGGTGCTCGAGCGCGAGCACCGTCTTCACGAGCCCGGCCACGCCGGCGACCGCCCCCAGGTGGCCGATGTTGGTCTTCACCGAGCCGATCCCGCAGTACTGCCGGCGCCGGGTCAGTGCCCGGTACGCCCGCGTGAGAGCCGCGACCTCGATGGGGTCGCCGAGCCGCGTCGCGGTTCCATGAGCCTCGACATAGCTGATCGAGTCCGGGGTGATGTCAGCCATTGCGAGCGTCGTCGCGATCAGCTCCGCCTGCCCATCGATGCCAGGAGCGGTGTATCCGACCTTGGCGGACCCGTCGTTGTTGATCGCTGCCGCCTTGATGACCGCCCGGATGTTGTCACCATCGCGCAGGGCATCCTCGAGACGCCGGAGGACGACAATGCCGACACCGTCACCGAACACCGTCCCCTGGGCGCTCGCGTCGAAAGCCCGGCAGTGTCCGTCGGGCGAGAAGATCCCGCCGGGCTCATGGTAGTACCCAGATTTCTGCGGTACGGTGACGCGCACGCCGCCGGCCAGCGCGATGTCGGACTGATACCCGATGAGGCTCTGACAAGCCAGCGCCACCGCCACCAGAGACGTCGAGCAGGCGGTCTGGAGGTGCACGCTCGGTCCCCGCAGGTTGAGCTTGTAGGACACTCGCGTCGTCACGAAGTTGGAGTCGTTTCCCGTCAGAGCGACGAGGTCGTCGAGGATCCGCAGCGGATCCTCGCGCTGATACAGGTTGGCGAGGAGATAAGTGTTCAACCGCGCGCCCCCGAACACTCCGATCAGCCCTGGGAAGCGGTCCGAGTCATAGCCCGCGTCTTCGAGGGCCGACCAGCAGCATTCGAGGAACAGGCGCTGCTGGGGATCCATGAGCGCCGCTTCGCGCGGGCTGAAGCCGAAGAACGCCGCGTCGAACCGGTCGATGTCCGCCAGCTCCGCCTTGGCGCGGACATAGTGGGGGTCATCGAGCGCCGCTTGCGTGACGCCGCTCGCGCGCAACGCGTCGTCGGAGTAGAAGGCGATGCACTCCTGGCCGGTGCGCAGCTTCTGCCAGAACTCGGCGGTATCGCGCGCCCCGGGCAGGTGCACGGCCATGCCGATGATCGCGATATCGGTGGGAGCAAGGCAAATCTCCTGATCTGTGCTCATGCCTCGTCCATTCTGCGGGCGCGCCGGCCCGCCAGGCGTTGCGCGAGGGCGGCAGCCTGCTGCCGCCGCGCGCGCATCTGGATCCCCGCGAGACCAGCGGCGGGCGCGGGAGCGGTCCCGAGGAACGCGGCGAGCTTTCTCGCCGTGGGGTTTTCGAAGAGGGCCAGGGTGGGGACGTCTCGGCCGAAGTGATGCTGCAGCCGGTTGCGGAGCTCGATCATCAGGAGCGAATGGAGCTGGAGATCGAGGAAGTGCTCGTCGGGATCAATGGACGGGACTGCGAGGATCTCCTCCAACAGTGCGCACACGACCTCTGCAGGTCCGTGCCGAGGTCCGCAGGCCCGGGGCTCGGCCCGGGCCGCCGTGAGGGCGACGAGACGCCGTCGGTCCAACTTGCCGCTGAGCAGGCGCGGAAGGATGTCGAGCAGGACGATCTCCGCTGGGACCATGGGCTCGGGGAGCTGCGCCCGCAGGTAGGTGCGAAGCGTGGCGGCCGCCACACCGTTGCGCCCGACGGCGTGCGCCACGAGCCGGCGCCGCTCCCACGTGTCCTCCAGCAGCGAGACGCTGCATTCAATGACGTCCGGATGCTGCCCGAGCACGGCCTCGACCTCACCCAGGTCGATGCGAAACCCCCGCAGCTTCACCTGGTCGTCGAGTCGGCCCAGCAGCTCGACCGTGCCGTCGTGGCGGAAGCGTGCGAGGTCACCGGTGCGGTAGAGGGACCCGCCGCGATGATACGGGTCGGGGACGAAGTGTTCGTGCGTGAGATCGGGAAGATCGAGATACCCTCGGGCGACGCAGGCGCCTGCGATGCAGAGCTCGCCCAGCGCCCCGATCGGTACGGGGCGGAGCCGATCGTCGAGCACGTACGCACGGCAGCCGGCGATCGGCTTCCCTACAGGGACGCGTCGCCACGTCGTCGGCATACCCGCGACGTCGTAGGCCAGGGCATGGGAGCTGCACTCGGTCGCCCCGTAGAGGTTCAGCAGAGTCACGTCCGGAAAGCGGTCGCGCCACCGCTCGACGAGCCAGGGGGGAATCGCTTCCGCGCTGGTCCCCACCAGCAGGAGAGCCGTCGACGCGGCTGGCTCTCGCTCGGCCTGATCGAGCAGGCCGGCCAGCAGCGCCGGTGAACCGGACAGCCGAGTCACCTGCTCCTCGCGGAGGACCGTCCAGAGCCGTGCCGGGTCGCGGACGTCGCCCTCGGACAGGACCACCGTCGGCACGCCTCGGAGCAGACCGCCCAAGCACTCCCAGAATGCGCCCACGAGGGCCAGTGACTTCTGCAGCGCCATGACCTCCCCAGCCTCGAACGGAAACGCGCTCCACATCCAGGAGAGCCGGTTGAGAACCGCGCGCTGCGGGATCAGCGTCCCCTTGGGCCTGCCGGACGACGACGACGTATGAAGGATGGCGATGACGTGCTCGGGGTCCGATGCCGGCGCTGCATCGATCGCGCCGAGATCCGACTCGTCATGGTCCGTGACCGCGAGGGCCGGCTGGAGGAGCAGCATGGCGCCGGAGAATCCGCGGAGCCGCGGTGTCCCTTCATCGACGATCAGGACCGGAGCGGCGACATCCGCGAGCGTCCGCTCGAGCCGCGCCGCCGGCCAATCGGGAGCGAGGGGCACGTACGTCGCCCCGAGCCGCAGGCTCGCAAGCACAGTCGCGACCGCGTCCGTCGACGGTCGCAGGCAGAAAGCGACGCGCGTCCCCGGCCTGACGCCCGCGGCGGCGAGCCGCCGGGCGAGCGCGGAGGCTCGCCGCTCGAGCTCCGCGTACGAGACACTCTGTCCCTCCTGCCTCAGCGCGACCGCGCGGGGAGCCTCCTGCGCCTGCCGGGAGAAGAGTTCCCACAGCGGCGTCGTCTCGCCGACCTCGGCGCACGGTCCGGCGCTCCACTGATCCATCTGCGGGTGGCGTTCGCCCGCTCCCAGAAGCGCGATTTCGCCAATCGAGGCGTCCGGGCTCTGCACGAGCGCGGCGGCGGCGGCGGCCACGTGCGCGCTGAAGCCGAGGGCCGCCGCGGCCTCGATGCGTGCTGCATCGTACTGAACCGCGCCTCCGGCTCCCTCCGGAGCGCCCGTCCATTCGATCGTGAGCGTGTGGCCGACGCGCGGCATCGCATGGTGGAGCCCTGGAACCCGCACGGCGATGTCGAACAACGGACACTCGTCAGCGGCACGGCTCCCGCGCAACTCGCAGAGCGCGGCGAAGGGGACGCGCTGCCGGGCAAAGGCAGAGAGCGCTGTCGCATGGACCTCCGCGAGCAACTCCCGCGCGGTGGTAGTCGCAGTGCACCGGATCACCAGCGGCACTGCGCGTCCATGGGCGTGCGGATCGGCGCCGTGAGCGGGGCTTCCGACCGTAACGAGCTCGCTCCGCGAGTAGGTCGCCATGCACAGGGCCGCGCCGGCCGCGAGGGGAACGAAGGCATCGAATGCCCGCCGGTCGCGGAGGAGTGCCCACGAATCTGCGCGGTCCGCGAGCCCAGGGAGTGGAAGCGTGCGCCACGCCGGCCCGATCGCCGGCTCTCGAGGCTCATCCAGGGGGACCCGCGTCGCCAGACCCTCTGCCGACAGCTGCGCCAGCCAATAGTCGTGCAAGGCCGCCAGGAGCATCCTTAAGCCTCCGCTCGCCGCGGATCGAAATACACGTCCTCGCTTGGCACCCACCAGCCGATGCTCATGCTCTCGGTCCCCGTGGCGCGCTCGGTGATGGCACTCATTCCGGCGAGGGTCATGGCCAGGCCGTGCTCCCGGTACGGGAGAGGGAACTGGCTCGAGATGTAGTGCACCCCCCAGACCGCCGCGCTCGGATCCACCTCGACGCGCATCCCGTCCTGGGCGCCGCACGGAACGGCTGTCTGGAGCTCGGATAGACGAGGTACGTGCGGTTCGAGCAGGACGAGACCGTAGGGCGCGTGCGCTGCCCAGCGGCGCACGAGCTGGACGAGATCCGCCACTGACACCCAGGCCGGCGTCAGGCGGCCGCCGCTGGCGTGCGGTGTCGTGAGCTGGGCCTCGACGAGTCGCCCGAGCTCATCCCGTTCTGCCGGCACCGACGGCACTCCGCATCGCCGGAGCGCGTCCGCGAGGGCCCATGGATTGGCACCGGTGATCGCCTCCTGGAGCCGCGCGCGGGCTGTCTCGCGCTCCTCACCTGCGAGCTCCCGGTCATGGAGCAGGAACATCTGGATGTGGAGGAAATCGCGCACCCGTAACGGTCGACGCTCCCCGTCCGCGGGGCCCTGCACCGATGCCCCGAGCGCGGCCAGCTCCTCGTCGAGAAGCTCGGGTCGCGCGACATCGCCACCGACCAGCACCACGGTGACGCCATCGATGCTGCCGAGGGGCTCCAGGGTCCGACGCGCTCGCCCGAGCGCCGTGCTGCTGGAATCGATGCCGAGCAGCACCAGGGGGAGCTCGCGCAGCGCGCGCCCGCGCGCCGTCTGGTGAATGACGTACTCCGCCATCTCGCGCAGCGGCATCCCCGACCCACATCCCATGTCGGCGATTCCTGCCGGCTGTCCGGATAACGGCCGCTGGTCGAACACGTCGCGCAGTACCTGCTCACAGATCTCTCGACGGAGCTCGCCGATGATGGACGACCCGCCGGAGCCCCAGATATTCATCAATCGGTACACATGGGCATCCTGAGAATCTCCGAACGGCCGCGCCGTCCCGAACAGGAGATCGTCGAGCTGTCCGTACGAGCGCAGGTACGAGACCGTCACGCCGTAGCTCGCGATCTCGGTGGTGAGGGCGATCCCATGCTCCGTCAGTCGAGCCTGCCCGGCACCGCGACTCTCCAGCACGCCTTGTTGCTCGAGCAGCCGGAACGCCGCGGTCACGAAGGGGCGATTCAGATCGCTGCCGTCACGTTCGAGATCGAACAGCCCATTCCGGAACCGGTCGAAGATCCCCGGAGCCGCCTCCTCGATGCTCCCGTCGCGCTCCTCGAAGACCGGCATGCCCAACGCGACCAGCGTTGGACACAACAACAGCCCGTCAAGGTGCCGGCAGAGGTGCCGCTGGACACGCTCGCCGGTCGGCCCCTGCGCGCCACGAAGGCCCCAGCCCTCCGCGCTCGAGGCGATCAGCGCTTCGTACTCGGTGAGCGGCCCGCCGTCTGCCAGACGATCGCGCAGCAGCGCGTGAAGATCGCGCGCATGCCGGATGAATGCAACAGCGGCGGTGAGTGCCGCGGCGTTCTGCACCGCCAGGTCGACCGCCACCCACCCGGCGTCCGTGAGCGCTAGCCAAGCCCGATCGTCCGGGCCATCGATCCGAATCCAGCCGTGAAAGCCCAGCGTGCGCAACGCGCCGAGCAGGTTCCCGCGCGTCGTATCCTGGACTCCCAACTCGTCGGCGAGGTCGGAGAACGTCCTCGCGCGGGGCGCCGCTACGTTTCCGAAGCACTCGAACACGCCGTGGCGGAGCAGACAGTGCAGGGTCGGAGCCACGGTGAGCCCGTTCAGCAGCGGCGCCATGTCCGAGCCGAGGTAGACGTGGAGGGGTGCTTTCACGCAGACAGAATGGGGGGGAGCTACCATGTTTCTGCGATCCGTCCTTGGGCCGGCAAGGATCGAGATATATCCTAAATCCTTTGCACATTATGTGCCATTAAAGTGACCCGAATGGCAATCCCTCAGCGGATCGCGGTGCCCCTCAAGGTGATTAGGAGGATTTCTTCGTGCCGAACCGGGCCCCCGCCTTACGGGCGATGAGCCCATAGCCGAGACCCTGGGCTTCCTGCTGCAGCGCCTCCAGCCTTTCCCGGCCCTCCGCGATGCGCCCGCTCTCGATTTCGATCCCGCCGAGAGCGAGCCGCGCTTCGAGCTGCGGTCCGAGCAGGCCGGCCTGCTCCGCCTGCCCGATCACCTGCGCGAGCACCTTGTCCGGCGTGGGGATGCGGCCGAGACGCGCGGCGCGGATCTCGACCAGCAGACGCGCGCGCAGGTCCTGATGGGCGCCGAGCAGAGTGGTGGCGCGATCGATCGTCTGGCGCGCTCCGGCGGCGTCGCCGCGCGCCGCGGCGGCCAAGGCGGCCGTGGACAGAGCGAGCGCCTGGGTGTCCGCGTTCCCCTGCCGGGCGAGCTCGGCGGCGGCGGTGCGGGCGAGGCGCTCCGCGCGCTCGGCCTCTCCGGAGTCGAGCAGCAGGCTGGCGAGGGCCAGCCGGCTCTCCGCCGCGGTCCCCTTTTCTCCCAGCGTCGTGCGCAGCGTCAACGCCGCATCGTGCCGCTTGCGCGCTCCCTCCAGGTCCCCTCCGCGCGCCAGCACCTCGCCCAGGCCGAACAGGGCATAGGCCGAGGCGCTCCGGTTGCCGGTTTCGCGGCAGAGCGCGAGAGACGTGTGGAAGTTCCGCCGCGCGGCCTCCAGCTCTCCCTGTTCCAGCAGCACGGTGCCCAGGTTGTTCAACGAGGCGACCTCGCCGATCTTCTGCCCGGTCTCCTGCCGGATGCGCAGCGACTCCTCGTGGCGCCTCCGCGCGTCCGGCAGATGTCCCCGCTTGCGGAGCACCACGCCCAGATTGTCCAGGGCGTAGGCCTCGCCGCTGCGGTCGCCCTGCTCGCGCCGAATGGCCAGCGACTGGGTGAACAGATCCTCGGCCTTGTCGAGCTCGCCGCGGCGCAGGAGAACGCCGGCCAGGTTGTTGAGGGCGAAGGCCTCTCCTCCCCGGCTGCCGATCTCGCGGGAGATCGCCAGCACCTGCTCGTAGAGCTGGCGCGCCCGGTCCAGATCCCCCTGGCTCTTGAGCACCACGGCGATGTTGTTGAGGGCGCCCGCCTCGCCTCCGCGGTTGCCGAGATCCTGATAGGTCGCCAGCGCCTGCTCGTACAGGCCGGAGGCGCCGGGGAAGTCGCCCCGGTCATAGAGGACGTTCGCCGCATGGGTCAGGGACTCGGCCACCCCCGCCCGGTCACCGGCGTTGGCGTAGAGGCGGCGCCCTTCCTCGCAGGCGGCCAGAGCCTGCTTCGCCTGCCCCAGGTTGCGCAAGGCACGGCACTCCAGCAACCGCGCCTGCGCCACCAGCAGAGGAGAGCCCTGGGCCGTCCCCCGTTCGGAGGCGCGGACCGCCGCCGTCTGCTGCCGTTTGAAGTCGGCGCGGGCGCCGGCCGCCGCGGCCTCGGAGAGATCGATCCGCGGGTCCTGGTTGGCGGGGGCCGGCAGGGAGCGCAGGGCCTGGGCCGTGTCCAGCGCCTCCTCGGCCCGTCCCGCCGCGATCTGGGCGGCGGCCAGGCGCAGGCCATGGTCCAGGTCGTCGGGGAAGAGGGAGAAGAGGTTCCAGTAGATCTCGACTGCCTGGCCCCAGTCCTGGATGGTCTCGAAGTAGCGCCCCTGGATGAGGAGCTTCTCCTCCTCGGGCAGCCCGCCAGCCAGGTCGAGCGCCGCCTTGGCTTCGTCGCGAGCCTTGCCGTCCCAGCCGAGCGCCGCCCAGGCGGCGGAGAGGCCGGAGTGGGCCAGGGCATTGCGGGGATCTGCCGCCACCGCCCGCGCCAGGAGGTCGCGTGCGCCGACCGGATCGAACAGGCGGAGCTTCTGGAGCCCTTCGGCATAGAGCCGCGCGGCTGCGGGATTGGCCGCCAGGGAGACCCGGGCGCCCTTGCCGGCGCTCTCGTCGACGCCGAGCTCACGTCGCAGCTTCTCTCCGGCTCTCCCGACCAGCGCGAAGAGCTCGGCCTCGCTCGCCGTCTCCGCGACGCGGGCGGTGGTGTCGCCCCGGGTCGCGTCCTGCAGCCGGAGGTCGAGGCGGATCATCCGGCCCGTGGGGCCGTCGACCACGGCATAGGAGCCGAGGATGACCGCGTCCGTGCCGAGCAGGGTGCGGAGGCGCAGGAGCGTGTCGCGTGCGAGGCTCTCACTCTCCTCAAGCCCCAACTCCACCTTGGCGCGGGCCACGTTCTCGCCGGCAACGATGCGCAGCTTGCCGCCGGCCCCGAGCTCGGTGGACAGCATCTCGGCGAGCCCGACGGACAGCCATTCGGTCCCCGCGGTGCGGGTGAGGTCCTTGAAGCCCAGGACCGCGACCGACCGGCGGGGCGTGACCCGCTCGGTGAGCAGGGCCAGCCGCTGCTGCGGCTCCATCTGCCGGGCCCGCCACTGGAGGAAACGGACCGACCCCACGGCCACGGCGACCAGGACGAGGGCGACGAAGAGCCCGATCTGGAGCCGGTGTCGCCGCGGCCGCGGAGCGGGGCGAGCCGGGATGACGGCGGGCGAGGAGGGGGGCACCATCACCTGCGGTGCCGGCGCCGCGGCCGGTACCCGGGGGTTCGCCAGAGCCGCCACGAGGTCGGGCGCGGTGGCAAACCGGGCGGCTGGATCGCGCGCCAGACAGCGGAGGATGGCCGCTTCCCAGTTGGCTGCGAGCCCCGGCACGTGGACCCGCGGCGAAGGCGGCGCCTCCTGGAGGCGCTTGACCGCGGTGGACAGCGCGCTGTCGCCCAGAAACGGCACGGTGCCGGTCAGCATCTCGTAGAGAACGATGCCGAGGGCATAGATGTCGACGGCGGGCGTGCATTCCTTGGCCTCGATCTGCTCGGGCGCGAGATAGGCCGGGGTCCCCACCACGCCGGCGGCGCCGGTCAGGGTGATGCCCCGCGGGTCTTCGCTCTTCTCCCGGCGGGCCAGCCCGAAATCGGTGACCACCGCGCGGAGCCCGCCGCGTCCCTCGACCAGGATGACGTTGCCGGGCTTCAAGTCGCGATGCACCACCCCCACCTGATGGGCGGCGTGGAGCGCGTCCGAGATCTGGCGGACGATGGGCAGCGCCGCGTCCGGGGGAAGCGGCCCGGTCCGTCGGAGCCGCTCCGCCAGGGTCTCGCCCGGCAGCAGCTCCATGGTCAGGAAGATGACTCCTCCCGCGCTCCCCTCCGGCCGGTGGTGGGACACGTCGAAGATGCGGCATACGTTCGGATGGGTCACCCGGCGCGAGAGCTGGATCTCCCGCCGGAACCGCTCGATGGCCGTCTCGTCGTGCGCCACCTCCGGGCGGACCGTCTTCAGGGCCACGCGCTCCCGGAGCTCCAGGTCCTCCACCTCGTAGACCTCTCCCATGCCGCCGCGGGCGATGAACCGCACCACGCGGTAGCGCTGGGCGAGGAGCGCGCCGGGCGCGAACGAAGGCATCGCCTCGCGCCGGGGGACCTGCGCGGGGGTCGGAGGGAGGCTCGGCAGAACGCTCCGGTCCATCGGGGTCGTCGGATCGCCCGCCACGGGCCGGGCCGAGATCTGTCCTGCCGTCTCTCCCGGAGTCTGCACCGGCATCCCCACCAGGGTCGGCGGGCTCACCCCCGGCTGCGTGGCCTCGCCGGCGTCCGCGCCGGGCCGGCGGACGCCGAAGGCGGTCTTGCAGGCGAAGCATTGGATGCGCACGCGCACCGGCATCTCCGGGGACACCAGAAAACGCAGTTTCTGGCCACAGCCCGGACAGGTGACCGTGAACGAGGCGGCGGAAGCCGAGATTCGGGACATGAAAGCTTGCCCCATTGTACTCGAACGCGGCTTTTGGCAGGATGGGCGCCGCCCGAGGGGGCGCCCCCTCCCAAGGAGATCCGCATGGAGACACGACAAGCACGAGTTCGCCGGGCGTGCGCGCTGGCCGCCGCCTTTCTGGCCTTCAGTCTGCCGCTGATGGCCCAACAGCCTGATGCGTCGATCCCCAAGGCGCCGCCGCGCGCCGAGGGGGAGGGTCCCTTCGCCCGGCTCATCCTGCGCGGCGCGACGCTGATCGACGGCACCGGCGCGCCTCCGATGGGGCCGGTCGACATCGTCATCGAGAAGAACCGCATCGTCGACGTCGTGGCGGTCGGCAGCCCCGGGGTGGCGATCGATCCGGAGGGGCGTCCCAAGGCCGGGCCGCAGGACCGCGAGATGGATCTCCAAGGCATGTACGTGCTCCCGGGGCTCGTGGACATGCATGGGCACATCGGCGGCAAGGAGCAGGGGACTCCGGCCGAATACGTCTTCAAGCTCTGGATGGGGCACGGCATCACCACCGTGCGCGATCCCGGCAGCGGCAACGGCCTCGACTGGGTGCTGGAGGAGAAGGCCAAGAGCGCGCGCAACGAGATCACCGCGCCGCGCATCGAGGCCTACGTCTTCTTCGGCCTGGGCCGCGAGAAGACGATCGTCACTCCCGAGGAGGCCCGCCAGTGGGTCGATCAGGTGGCGAGCCAGGGGGCGGACGGCGTCAAGTTCTTCGGGAGCTCGCCGGACGTCTACAAGGCGGCCCTGGACGAGGTGAAGAAGCGCGGCCTGCGCTCGGCCTGCCATCACGCGCAGACCTATGTGTCGCGGGTCAACGTCCTGACCTCGGCGCGCTGGGGGCTGACCTCGATGGAGCATTGGTACGGCCTGCCCGAGGCTCTGTTCACCGACCGCACGGTCCAGGACTATCCGCTCGATTACAACTACCTGGACGAGTCGCACCGCTTCGGGCAGGCGGGCCGCCTCTGGAAGCAGGCGGCGGCACCCGGCTCCGAGAAGTGGAACCAGGTGATCGACGAGCTGATCAAGCTCGACTTCACGCTCGATCCAACCTTGACGATCTATGAAGCGAGCCGCGACCTGATGCGTGCGCGCCGCGCCGAGTGGCACGACGAGTACACGCTCCCCTCGCTGTGGGCCTTCTACAGCCCGAGCCGCCAGGCGCACGGTTCGTACTGGTACAACTGGACGACCGAGGACGAGGTCGCCTGGAAGGAGAACTACCGCATCTGGATGGCCTTCCTCAATGACTACAAGAACCGGGGCGGCCGGGTGACGACCGGCTCGGACAGCGGCTACATCTACAAGCTCTATGGCTTCGACTACATCCGCGAGCTGGAGCTCCTCCGCGAAGCCGGCTTCCACCCGCTGGAGGTGATCCGCTCCGCTACGCTGAACGGCGCGCAGGCTCTGGGGCTCGAGAAGGAGATCGGCTCGGTGGAGCCGGGGAAGCTCGCCGACCTGGTGGTCGTCGAGGAGAGCCCGGTCCAGGACCTGAAGGTTCTCTACGGCACAGGCACGATCCGGGTGACCGCCGACAACAAGGTGGTCCGCGTCGGCGGCGTCAAGTACACGATCAAAGACGGCATCGTCTACGACGCCAAGAAGCTCCTCGCGGACGTTCGGCAGATCGTCAAGACGGCCAAGGAGAAGGAGGGGAAGGGGATCGTGCAGCCGGGACTCTAGTACAGACCCAGATAGAGCATTCGCAGGGCCAGATCGGAGACGGGCGCGAAGATGAAGGGAAAGACCTTCCAGGCGATCAGGAGGCCGATTAGCGACAGCATCGGCATGTGGAGGATCTCCTGATACTTGGAATTGGCGGAGTCGCTCAGAAATATCGGCAGGATCGCACTGCCGTCGAGCGGAGGCACCGGGAGAAGGTTGAAGACGAAGAGCAGCAGGTTCAAAGTGAAGAGGAGAGACAGTGGAACCACGGCGCCTTCCGCCCAGCCGTTGCCGATTACGAGCTGCGTAAATGAGCCCATGCCTGGGACGTAGTAGAACCATCCCGCCGCGATGCCCACCCGGATGAGCAGCCCGGCGAGCAGGACCAGGATCAGGTTGGCGGCCGGGCCGGCGAGCGCCATGATGCCGGCCCGCTTTGGATAATGGTGGGCCCAGTTGGGGTCATAGGGGGCGCTCGCCCAGCCCATCATCCAGCCTTGGAGAGCGAACGTGATCAGGGGGACGAGGAGCATGCCGAACGGCTCCCGCTGGATGTGTGGGAGCGGGTTCAGACTGACCTGCCCCCCCTCGTAAGCGGTGGGGTCTCCCAGACGCCAGGCCGCGAACGCGTGGCCTGCCTCATGGAGCGTGGTCGAAAACAGGAAGACCAGGAACCAGGTCAGGCCGAGGACGATCGTATCGGCTTCCACCCCTGTCACGCCCGGCTCAGGTACTTGTTCTCACGGGTGTCGATCAGGAGCTTGGTGCCGACCTCGATGAACGGCGGCACCTGGACGACCAGCCCGGTCTCCATCTTGGCCGGCTTGTAGGAGGAGCTGGCGGTGGCCCCCTTGAGGCCGGGCTCGGTCTCCACCACCTCCAGGGTCACCGTGTTCGGCAGCTCGATGCCCACCGGCTTCTCGTCGTAGAAGTCGACCGAGAGCACCGTATTGGGGAGCAGGTAGAGCATGGAGTCGCCCAGGACCTCGTCCTCGAGCGTGATCTGCTCGTACGTCTCCTGGTTCATGAAGTGATGCCCCGAAGGGTCGGAGTAGAGATACTCCATCGGCCGCGTGTCGAGGATCGCCCTCTCCACCTTCTCGGTCGAGCTGAAGCGGTGCTCGAAGCTGTTGCCCGTGCGTAGGTTGCGCATGCGGGCCTGGACGAAGCCACGCAGGTTGCCGGGCGTGACGTGATGAGCGGTCATGACGCGGCAGATGTCCTTCTCGAAGAGGATGCACATGCCGGTCCGCATCTGGGATGCCTGGATCAAGGTTGATCTCCCGTTGCTGTTTTAGGCAGGAGCTACTCGTGCTCCTCCTGCCTGTGCTTCTGATATTCCGCGATGAGCTTGTCCTGCACCAGCCGCGGGACTTCCTCATAATGGGAGAACTCCATGTGGAAGCTCGAGCGCCCCTGGGTCATGGCGCGCAGCTTGAGGGCGTATTCGAGCATCTCCGACATGGGGACCGTGGCCGTGATGATCTGGTTGCCGTTGACGGTGTCCATCCCCTGCGGGCGGCCCCGCCGGTGCGAGAGGTCTCCCATGATATCGCCGGTGAACTCTTCCGAAGTGGTGACCACGACCTTCATGACCGGCTCGAGGATGGTCGGCTTGGCGTTCTGCATCGCGTCCTTGAACGCCAGGGAGCCGGCGATCTTGAACGCCATTTCGGAGGAGTCCACGTCGTGGTACTGGCCGTCGAGCAGCCGCACCTTGAAGTCGACCACCGGGTAGCCGGCCAGATAGCCGCGGCGGCGCGCTTCCTGGATGCCTTTCTCCACCGCCGGCCGGTAGTTGTGCGGGATGGCGCCGCCGAAGATCTCGTCGGCGAAGGTGAAATCCTCGCCGCGCGCCAGCGGCTCGATCTTGATCCTGCAGTCGGCGAATTGACCGCGGCCGCCCGTCTGCTTCTTGTGCCGCCCGTGGCCGTCCGCCGGCCGGAGGATGGTCTCGCGGTAGGGGACCTTGGGCTGGTGGAGGATCACGTCGACGTGGTAGCGCCGCCGCATCTTGGCGACGGCGATCTCGACATGGTCCTGGCCGTTGCCGGAGAGCAGATGGTCGTGGGTCTCGGGATCGCGGCCGGCATGGAGCGCCAGATCCTCGTCCATGAGACGGGCGAGGGCCTCGCCGATCTTTTCTTCATCCCCCTTGGACTTGGGCTCCACGGCGAAGGTCATGGCCGGCTCCGGGATGGAGATCCAGGCGAGCTTGACCGGCCGGTCCTTGGAGCACAGGGTGTCGCCGGAGACCGTGAGCTTGAGCTTGGCCACGCCGCCGATGTCGCCGGCGATCAGGCGGGGCACCGCGGTCCCCTGCTTGCCTTCGAGGACCATCAGATGGCCGAGCCGCTCCATTTCCTCGGCGCGGCTGTTGTAGGTCGCCATGTCCGTGGGGAGGGTGCCCGAGACCACGCGCATCATGGAGATCTTGCCCGTGAACGGATCGGACAGGGTCTTGAAGACCAGGACCGCCTGGGGCCCGTTGGGATCGGCGGTCAGCTCGACCGGGTCGCCGCCGATGTTGGTGGCGGGGAAGGGTCTCGCGTCGACGGGAGAGGGGAGGATCGCCACGAAGCTGTCGAGGAGGGCCGCCGAGCCGATGGCGTGCGCGCCCGACGAGAGGGTGAGCGGGAAGATCTGGCGCCGGGCGACGGCCCCGCGCAGCCCCGCCTCCAGGTCCTCCTGGGCCAGGTTGCCGGTCTCGAAGAAGCCTTCCATGAGCTTGTCGTCGGTCTCTGCCACCGCCTCGACGAGCTGGGCGCGGAGGCTGGCGGCCTGGTCGGCCAGAGCGGCCGGGATCTCCACCGGCTCGGCCTTGCCGTTGCCGTCCCGGGTGAAGCGGTAGGCCTTCTCGCGGACCAGGTCGACCACGCCTTCGAAGCCCAATTCTTTGCCGATCGGGAGCTGGACCGGCAGGATGGACCGGCCGAAGCGCTTGTGCAACCCTTCGAGAGTCCGGTCGAAATCGGCGCGCTCGCGGTCCATCTTGGTCAGATGGATCATGACCGGCAGCGAGATCTCCGCGGCGAAGCTCCACACCCTCTCGGTGTTGACCTCGACGCCGGAGACGCCGTTGACGCAGAGGAGGGCGGCGTCGGCGGCGCGCAGCCCCGCCTTGGTCTCGGTGAGGAAGATGCCGTAGCCGGGGCAGTCGATGAGGTTGATCTTGTGCTGCTGCCAGGGGGCGAAACAGGTGGCGAGGCCGATCGAGATGACCCGCTCGATCTCTTCGGGATCGAAGTCGGTCAGGGTGTTTCCGTCTTCGACCCGGTTGAAGCGCGTCGTGACTCCGCTGGTGTAGAGCAGCGCGCTCACGAGTGTGGTCTTACCGGTGTCGTTGTGCCCTGCAACAGCGATGTTGCGGATTCTTTCCGGCCTGTCCACCTGCATCGTTCAGCCTCCTTCAAAGGACACGGTCAAGGCGGGGAATATACCACAGCGCCGCCGCGGCTCCGCCTCGCTGGCGTCACAGCCAAACCCCGTGAAACTCTGTACTTACCTCCCCGCCGGTTTGACTCGGCGGAGCCGCCGCCCTAGAATCTCCGTCGATTCTCATGCTTCCTCTGACACCGACCAGGCTCGGCCGCTACGAAATCGTCGACGAGATCGGCAAAGGTGCCATGGGTGTCGTGTACCTGGCGCGCGATCCCCTCATCGGCCGGCTCGTCGCGCTCAAGACCTTCCGCATCGGCTACTCGGTCAAGGACGTGGAGCTGGAGCAGTTCCGGGCGCGCTTCATCCGCGAGGCCCAGAGCGCCGGCATCCTCTCCCATCCCAACATCGTCACCATCCACGACGTGGTGGAGCAGAGCGAGGAGGGGCTGGCGTTCATCGCCATGGAGTATGTCCGCGGGACGAACCTCAAGGTGCTGCTCCAGGGGGAGCAGTCGCTGACCCTGCCGTTCATCGTCGAGGTCATCTCCCAGGTGGCGGAGGCTCTCGACTATGCCCATTCGCACCGGGTGATCCACCGCGACGTCAAGCCGGCGAACATCCTGATCACCGCGGACAACCGGGTCAAGATCACGGATTTCGGCATCGCCCGGCTCGACTCGTCGAACCTCACCCAGGAGGGGCAGCTCCTCGGTACGCCGAATTACATGGCGCCGGAGCAGATCCAGGGCCGCGAGGTCGACCACCGGGCTGATCTCTTCGCCCTCGGGGTGGTGCTGTACGAGATGCTCACCCGCCACAAGCCGTTCCAGGGCGAGAACCTGACGGTGGTGAGCCACCGCATCGTCTACGACCACTTCACGCCGCCCAAGGAGTACGTCCAGAACCTCCCGCCGGGTCTGGAGGGGATTCTCAACCGGGCCCTCGACAAGGACCCCAACCGGCGGTATCAGAAGGCCAAGGAGATGGTCACCGATCTCCGCCGGCTCTCCGGGACGCTGGCCGCCGACGACCTGAACGAGACCCAGAGCATCGCGGTCATGGGGCCGATCGTGCACACGCCGCCGCCGGGCGCGCCGCTCGGCGCCTCGTGGGCCCAGGCGCCGACCGATCACGGGACCATGGCGACTCCGCCGTCGGTCAACCTGCCGCCGCCTCTGCCACTCCCGCCCCCGCCGGGCGCCTCGCCGGTCCCCGCTGTCAACACCACGCACGCGACGCAGCCCTCGGCCCGCCGGGCACCACTCATCGTGCCGGGCCGTACGGTCCTCGCGGCGAGCGTGGCCGCGCTGCTCCTGCTCGCGGTGGCCGCGGCCCTGTTCGGCTGGCTCTGGTGGAGCACGCCGAGGACCGGCCGGGATGCCCGGCAGGACGAGAGGCAGAAGCAGGTGATCAGCCTGGTGCACACCGGCTATCAGGTGTTGAGCGCCGGCGATCCGAAGACCGCGGCCCGGATCTTCAAGCAGGCCGAGGAGATCGCTCCCGAAGAGCAGAAGCCCTTCCTGCGCAACGCCCGGATGCAAGCCGAGAAGACCGCCGCGGAGTTCGGTGATCTCGTGGGACGGCAGAAGCAGGCTGTGGAGAACGTGGTCACGGCCCAGCTCGCCATGGACAACCGGCGCTACCAGGAGGCCACGGTGGCGGCCGAGGCGGCCCTCGCGCTCGATCCCGACAACAAGCGGGCCCAGGAGATCCGGGGCGCCGCTTTGGAAGCCCAGGCCCGTCTGCAGGAGCAGCAGGCGAAGAAGCAGCGGACTCAGCGCCCCGTCCGGGCGGAGGAGGTCGCCTCCACCCCCTCAGTCCCTGAGCCGGAGCCGGTCACTACGGGCGCCGCGGAGGAGGCCGTCCCCCAGACGGCGAGCCTGCACATCAGCTTCCAGTCCGAGATGGCGGGTGTGGCCACGGTCAGGGTCCACGTGAACGGGCGCAACATGTTCCAGAGGACGGTCGGGGAGAAGGGACGCCTCCTCCGGCGGGGCAGCGGAGGCCGGGCCGACCAGACGGTCGAGCTGCAAGCGGGCAACACCGACATCGAGGTCTGGGTCACCCGGCCGGGCAACAAGCCGGCGGAGCGCATCACCCGCTCGGGGAACCTGCTCGGCGGCTCCAGCCGCGACTTGAGCATCCGTTTGTCGCAAAACGGTCAGCCGAGCGTCAACCTGAACTGAGATTCACTCCGGCAGCGAAGTCACCGTCACCGGGCCCAGCGGCTCGAGCTGTGGCCGCAGGGCCTCGGCGGGGCCGACGGCGACCACGGCGATGCGGTCCGGATGGATGTGCCGGCTCGCAACGGTGCGGATCTCCTCGCGGGTGATCGTAGGGAGCCGCTCCAGATACCGTTCGAAATAGTCGTCGGGCAGGCCATAGACGGCAAGCGTTTCGAGGCGCTTGGCCAGGTCCGAGGCGGTCTGGAAGGTATAGGGAAAGACGCCGCCCACGTAGCTGAGCGTCTCCTCGAGCTCCTGGGGCTCGACGAGGTCCTCGCGGATCCTCCGGAGCTCCCCCAGCGTCTCGGCCGCGGCGGCCCCCGCCGACTCTGTGGCGACCGCGGCGTCGACCACGAAGGGGCCGGGTCCGAGCCGCGGGGTGAAGCGGCTCGATGCACCGTAGGTATAGCCGTGGCGCTCGCGCAGGTTCATGTTGATCCGGCTGGTGAACTTGCCGCCCAGGAGGGCGTTGAGCACGATCAGCGGGATGTAGTCGGGATCGGTGCGCGGCACGCCGGGGTGGCCGATGCGGAGCTCGGTCTGGGCGCCGCCTGGACGGTCCACGATGTGGACCTCGACACCGCTCAGGGGGACCGGGAGGATCTCGGGCCTGTCCGGCGGACCCGCGGGGAGCGAGGCGAAACGCGCCTCGACGTCGCGCAGGAGTGCCTCGGGATCCAGGTCGCCCACCGCGATCAGCCGGGACCCCGCCAGCGTGTAGTAGGAGCGATAGAACGCCACCAGGTCGTCCCGGGTGAGCGCCGCGAGAGCTCCCGGAAGGCCGGACAGCGGGTGGTCGTACACGGTTCCTTGATAGATCACCGCGGCGAGCCGGTCTTCGGCCAGCAGCCCCGGATCCTGGCCGCGGCGCAGGAGCTCGGTGAGTCTCTGTTTGCGCAGCCGCTCGATCTCGGCCTCTGGGAAGGTGGGCTCGGTGACGACCTCGGCGAGCAGCCCGAGGCCGGCCGGGAGGTGCCGGGCCAGGAGACCGGTGGCGAGATATCCCTCGTCCCAATCGACGCCCGCCACGAAATAGCCGCCCAGCCGCTCCACGTGGGCGGCGATCTCCAGAGAGCTCCGCTGCCGCGTCCCCTCGTCGATGACACCGGCCGTGAGCGCGGCGAGCCCCTCCTGTCCTCGCGGGTCCTGCTGACCGCCTGCCAGGGTCACCAGCTCCAGACTGATCAGCGGGACGCTGATCAGACGCGCGGCGAGCACCTCGAGGCCGTTCGCGAGCGTGTGGCGCAGGAAGGGGGGGAAATGGAACGGGTGGACGCGCCCGGCCGCGGGGGGGACGGAGCGGTCCAGCAGGGCCGGTCGGGTTTCCTCGCGCATGCTGGTGCTCATCCCTGCGTCCCGCGCGGTACGAACGTCACCACGGCCCGTTCGCTGGCGACCAGGTGCCGCGCCGCGAAATCCATGAGCTCCTGGCCGTCCAGCTCCATGTACTGCTCGAGCTCGCGCTCGATGCCCCCTGGATCGTCGAAATAGGTGGTGAGCTGGGAGAAGAGATCGGCCCGGTTGTCCAGCTTTTGGAGGGCCGTGTAGTACTCGGTGAGCATGCGGTTGCGAGCCCGCTCCAGGTCCTGCGCGGAGGGCGGCTCGCTGGCCGCGCGGTCGAGGTGCTCGGTCAGCGCCCGCTCCAGGGTCTCCACCGCCACGCCGGGGCGGGCCGTGGCAACCACCATGAGCGTGGACACCTCTTCGTAAGGGCTGACGTAGACGCCGACGTCCTGGGCGATCTGGCGGTTATAGATCAGGTCCTGGAACAGGCGGCTCGACTTGCCGCCCGAGAGCACCGAGGTCAGGAGATCCGCCGCGTACCATTCGCGCTGGCCGTAGGCCGGGGCCCGGTATCCGAGGTAGATCCGGGGCAGGCGGACGTCGTCCTCCCGCACCTCGCGCTGCTCGCCTCCGGCGAGGCGCTGCGGGACCTCGACCGGCGGCAGCGGTGGTCCTGCCGGGATCTCCCCGAAGTAGCGCTCCACCTTGACCAGAGCGTCGTCGGGATCGAAATCCCCCACCAGGGTCAGCACCGCGTTGTTCGGCGTGTAGTACGTGCGGAAAAAGCTCCGGACCTCCTCCAGCGTGGCGGCGGCGATGTCTTCCATGTAGCCGATGACCGGCCAGTGGTACGGATGGTCCGGCGGATAGAGAAGCTCGTGGAGCCGCTCGCCGGCCATCCCATACGGCTGGTTCTCGACCCGCTGCCGGCGCTCGTTCATGACCACGTCGCGCTGCATGTCCAGGTTCTCCTGGGTGAGCGCCGGCAACAGGAAGCCCATGCGGTCCGACTCCAGCCAGAGGCCGAGCTCGAGCTGGTGCGACGGCAGGGTCTCGTAATAGTTGGTGCGGTCGTACCAGGTGGAGCCGTTGGCCACTCCGCCCACCTGCTGGACGATCCGGAAGTGGTCGTTGGTGGCGACGTGCTCGCTGCCCTGGAAGAGCATGTGCTCGAAGAGATGGGCGAAGCCGGTGCGGCCCGGCCGCTCGTTCTTCGAGCCTACGTGGTACCAGAGATTGACAGTGACCAGGGGGAGCCGCGCGTCGCGGTGGAGGATCACCCGGAGGCCGTTGTCGAGAGTATGTCGCTGGAAACCGAGATCGAGGTCGAGTTTTTCGGATCGTGGCGCGGGTCGGCTCATCATCGAAGGGGGATCGGGAGACGCGTCACTGCGCCTCCGCTCGATCCGGAGGCAGTCTAGTGACCGTCCTCCCGGAGTGTCAAGGATGGTAAGTTGCTTGCAGGACGTAAAGGGCCATGCCGTACCCGATCTTGTCCACCTACCGGGTCCAGCTCCGGCCCGACTTCGGATTCGACGACGCGGCGGAGATCGCAGACTATCTCTCCGAGCTCGGCGTCACCCACTTCTACAGCTCACCCTATCTCCAGGCCGCTCGCGGCAGCACGCACGGATATGACGTGATCGATCCCACCCGGGTGAACGAGGAGCTGGGCGGCGCCGCGGCCCACGCGCGCCTCGTCCAGAGCCTGGAGAGCCATCAACTCGGACAGGTCCTCGACATCGTCCCGAACCACATGGCGATCACCGAGCGGCGCAACGTCTGGTGGTGGGACGTGCTCGAAAACGGTCCGGCGAGCCGCTGGGCCGGCACCTTCGACGTGGACTGGGACCCGCCGCAACAGCGGCTGCGCAACACGGTCCTGCTGCCGATCCTGGGCGACCACTACGGCCGGATTCTGGAAGCCGGCGAGCTCCGGTTGCTGCGCCGCTCTGGCAAATTCGAGATCCACTACCACGAGCACCAGATGCCGGTGGCCCCCCGCTCGCTCGACGATCTGCTGCGGACGGCGGCCCTGCGCTGCGGCTCGCCGGACCTCGCCTTCATCGCCGACGCCTGCGGCGAGCTGCCGCTCGCCACGGCCACCGACCGGGAGAGCAGCGCCCGCCGTCACCGCGACAAGGAGGTGCTGGCCGGCCAGCTCGCCCGCCTCTGCCAGGAGAGCCCCGAGATCGCCGCGGCCGTCGATGCCGTGGTCGAGGAGATCAACGCCGACCCCGACCGGCTCGACGAGCTGCTGAGCCGTCAGAACTTCCGCCCGGCCTTCTGGCGCACGGCGGGCCGCGAGCTCGACTACCGCCGCTTCTTCGACGTCCATACCTTGGTGGGGCTGCGCATCGAGGACGAGCGGGTCTTCGCCGACACCCATGCTCTGGCGCTCGACTGGCTGCGCCGCCACGAGCTCGATGGCTTGCGGATCGACCACCCCGATGGCCTGCGCGATCCCGTGGAGTATTTTCACCGGCTGCGGACGGCTGCCCCCGAGGCCTGGATCGTCGTGGAGAAGATCCTGGAGCCGGGCGAGCCCTTGCCCGTGAGCTGGCCGGTGGACGGCACGACCGGCTATGACTTCGTGAGCCTGGCCGGCGGCCTGTTCGTCGATCCGGCGGGCGAGAGGCCGCTGACGGATATCTATCAGGACGTCTATCAGGACATAAGGGACGCGAGCGCCGGCTGGCCGGGGATCGTCCGGGAGAAGAAGCTGCTCGTCCTGCGCGAGCTGCTGGCGAGCGACGTCAACCGGCTCGGCGAGGTCTTCATGCAGGTCTGCGAGTGCCATCGCCGCTTCCGCGACTTCACCCGCTTCGAGCTGCGCGAGGTGGTGCGCGAGCTGGCCGCCGACTTCCCGGTCTACCGCACCTATGTCCGCCCCGCTCAGGGCGAGGTCGGAGACGGGGACGTCCACGCCGTCGAGGAGGCCTTGGCGCGCACCCGGGAGCACCGTCCGGACCTGCCCTCCGACCTCTACGACTTCTTTCGCGACCTGCTGCTCCTGCGCATCCGCGGCGAGGCCGGAGGCCCGGAGGAGGAGCTCGTGCTGCGCTTCCAGCAGCTCACCGGCCCTGCCATGGCGAAGGGGGTGGAGGACACGGCCTTCTACAACTTCCACCGCCTGGTCGCGCTCAACGAGGTGGGAGGAGATCCTGGCCGGTTCGGCGTCCCGCCCGAGGAATTCCACCGCGCCTGCGCCGCCACGCAGGAGCGCTGGCCGTCCACCATGCTCGCCACCTCCACGCATGACACGAAGAGGAGTGAGGACGTGCGCGCCCGTCTCTACCTCCTATCGGAGATCCCGGAGCGCTGGCGCGACGCCGTGCGGCGCTGGACGGAGCTGGCGCAGCGGCACCGCACAGATGAGTTTCCGGACCGCAACACCGAGTACCTCCTCTGGCAGACGCTGGTGGGGGCCTGGCCGATCGGCGTCGACCGGGTCGTCGCCTACATGGAGAAGGCCACGCGCGAAGCCAAGGCCGTCACGGCCTGGACGCGGGTCGACGAGGCGTATGAGGCGGCGCTGCGCCGGTTCATCGAGGGAGCGCTGGCCGATCCGGAGATCACGGCGAGCGTCGAGGCGTTCGTGGAACCGCTGGTGGCGCCCGGCCGGATCAACTCGCTGGCCTTGACCCTGCTGCGCCTCACCGCTCCCGGCATCCCGGACACCTACCAGGGCACCGAGCTGTGGGATCTCAGCCTGGTCGATCCCGACAACCGCCGGCCGGTCGACTACGAGCTCCGCCGGCGACTCCTGAGCGACTTGAAGAAGGAGGTCTCTCCCGAGGAGATCCTGGCTCGAACGGAAGAGGGACTCCCCAAGCTCTGGCTTCTCCGCCAGGGGCTCCACTTCCGCCGCCGCCGTCCGGAGGCGTTCGGTTCCGCGGGGGAGTACCGTCCGCTCCCGGTACGGGGCGCCCAGGCGCAGCATGCCGTGGCGTTCGCACGTGGAGGGAGCGTCGTGGCCATCGCCCCCCGCCTGGTCCTCGGGCTCGGCGGTGCGTGGGGAGAGACCCACGTGGAGCTGCCCGCGGGGAGATGGCGCAACGAGCTGACCGGAGAGGAGGTGGAGGGGGGAGAGCGACCGCTCGGAGAGCTGCTGGCGCGCTTTCCGGTGGCCCTGCTCGACCGCGCATAGCCGAGTTATGATTGTTGCGCGATGTCGAAGTCTTCACCCCGCAAGGGAGCCTCCTGGCTGGTCGACCAGATCACCGCCGCGTTCGAGGCGTCCGGCGGCGGGCCGGCTCTCCCTCAACCGCACCTGAGCCGGCCGGACCTCGACGGTCTGGTCTCGCAGGCGTTGGAGGAGGAGCTGGATCGGTTGGAGGAGGAGGAAGAGAAGAGTAAGGCCTACGGCCCCACCGACGTCTTCGGCGGCACGGTGGGCAGCGGCTCCTGACCGGGTGGGAGGAAGGGACAGCCGCCGAAGCGCCCTTGCACCGAGCCCCTGCCCGCCGGTCCGTCATAGTGCCCTTCGAACCAACCGCCGAGGAGGACGGCGCCGCCCGTGCCGGCCGGGGCCGTGGCCTGCTGGAGCTCCAGGCTGACCTCTCCCGTCGAGCCGACGAGCGCCCCCGTGCGCGACCGGCCGGTGATGAAAAGCCTCCCGCGGTACGGCCCCTTCCCCGCGAAATCCTCGATGCGCACCGCCACGGTCGGCAGATCCGGATCGCCGGTCCGGAGATTGACCTGCAGGCCGGTCCGGTCGTGGACCACGCAGCGGGATTCGCTCCGGCCCTCGAAGCTCTGCCGCCCCTTGGCCACCACCAGGGCGCCGCGATCCCCCGGCCGCCAGGTCCAGCGGGCGGGAGGCTCGGGCCCGGCGAGCGGGGGTCCGGCGTCCGTCAGGCGCGGCGGCTCCTCGGCCCCGCAGCCCCACAACGTGAGCAGTCCGCACAGCAGAAAGGTCGCAGTCGCAGGTCGTCCGCTCGCTCTGATCATCAAGCGCGTCTCGTGCAGAAAGAGTGCCACGATCAGCGCTTGGTGAGAACCCCATAGAGAAAAGAAAGGAAGGCGAGCACCATCAGCCAGGTGCCGTAGGGCGCCGCCGGGTCGTCGGTGTGGAGCATCACCCCGCCGATCAGCAGGGCGGCCGAGACGATCATCCAGGCCAGGCGGAGGATCGAGCGCTCCAGGCGCTGCACGGTCCGCCGCGCTTCCGGGGAGAGCGACGTCTGGATGGTCATCTGGCCGCGCTCGGCGCGGGTGAGGAACGTGTCGAGCTGGCGCGGCAGACCGAGGAGGGTCCTCCCCTGGATCGCCAGCCGCCCCAGCAGGCCGCGCCAGTCGCCGCGCAGCTCCTCGGCGGCGAGCCGCTCGGCAAAGGGGACCGTCTCGGACCATGGGTCGAACTCCGGATCGAGATAGGTCGCCATCCCGGAGAGCAGGCCCACCGCCCGCGTGGCGAACAGCAGATCGACCTGCACCTGGAAAGGGATCTGGTAGAGGAGATCGCGGTACTCCCGGAAGAAGTAGCTCGCCTCGGAGAAGGCGACGTCGCGGAGGCTGCCGATGCTCACTCCCCAAAAGCGCGCGAAGAGCGCTTCATGAACCTCCTCGAGCCGCCGCAGATCCGCTCCGGGCAGGAGGACGCCCGCGGCCACATAGGAATGGACGACGCGGGGGGCGTCGCGAGTGCCCAACCCGATCGCGTACTCGCGGAGAGCCCCGCGCAGTCGCTCGGGGATCGCCGCAACCATGCCGAAATCGACGAAGACGACCTGGAACGGCCGCTGGCCACCTCCCACAGGGGGCGGCACCGGATCTCCGGGCTGGAAGGGTGGCTCGTCGCCGACCTGCAGAGGCCGGACGAACAGGTTGCCCGGGTGGGGATCGGCGTGCACGAAGTGATGCACGAAGATCTGCTGCATGTAGATGCGGTAAAGGGTGCGCGCCACCTCCGAGCGCGAGATGCCGGCCCGCTCCAGGGCGGCCAGGTCGGCGATCTTGAGGAAGCCCACGTCCTGGAGGGTGAGCGTGCGGCGGGCGCTCCAGTCCCAGTGAACGCCGGGGATGCAGACGCGCGCGTCCCCCGCGAAGTCGCGGGCGAAGTGCTCGGCATTGCGCCCCTCGGCGGCCAGGTCGAGCTCGCAGCGGGTGGTCGCGGCGATCTCCTGGGCCAGACGGTCGAGGTCGACCCGCTTGCGGATGCGGCTCGACACCTTGAAAAGGCGCAGGGCCAGGGACACGGCGGCGAGATCGGTCTCCACGAGCACGTCCATCCGCGGCCGGAGGACCTTGACCACCACCGGCTCGCCGTTCGGGAGCCGGGCGTGGTGCACCTGGGCCAGGGACGCGGAGCCGACCGGGATGGGGGAGATCTCGGCGAACACCGCGTCCACCGGCCGGCCGAAGTCCTCCGCGATCTGGAGCGCCACCTCGGAGAAGGGGACGGGAGGGACCTCGTCCTGGAGCCCCGCGAGCTCGCGGGTGACCTCCGGCGGCAGGAGGTCCACGCGCACGGAGAAGAACTGGCCGATCTTGATGAGCACGCCCCCCATCTCGGCCGCGAGGGCACGATAGCGCCGGGCGATTCCCGCCCAGCGAGCCACCGCCGGCCGCCGGAAGCGGCGCAGCCCCGGGGCGTTGAGCAGAACGTCCCACCACATGACGTGGAGAAAGACCTGCTGGACGAACCGGCGCAGCTTGCGGTAGCGCTGGAAGTCGATCCGGCCGGCGGGGAGGGGGGTGGGCATGCGGCTACGATACCGCACGGCGTGGGAGCCCTCACCTTCGGCCCCGGCGTGCGCGTCGTGACAGGCTCACCGGCGACCGCGGCCCCGCCTGTGGGCGCCCTTGAAGCCCGCCGGATAGGCGTTGGCTACCCAGAGCGCGAGCAGGCGCAGGATACCTCGGGTCTGTTGGAACCGATCCTCTCGCGGAGTGATGACCTTGTACCAGGGTTTGAGCGCCATGCTCGATCTCCAATTAGAGGGCGCGGCCAGCCTCGACCAGCCGCCGCTCGCGCTGCAACTCCCGCTGCAGCTCTTCCTCAGTCGGCAGGTACTGTAGATACTTCGCGGCGAAGATCTGCCGGCCTTCGCTCCAGGTGGCCATCGGGCAGGTTCAGGAAGTCAAGCACATAGGGATCCCGGATCGAATCGACTGCACTTTGCAGCGACTGACCATGAGTAGCGAGATCCATCACACCGGCCTTGTCGCGGCTCTTCAGCAGCCGTGCAAACAGCAGGGTGTGGATCTGACGCTCCAGGGTAGCGACACTCCAACCTTCTCTTTCCGCCTCGATCTCATAGAACAGGCGCTCTGGCCGACTGGCCACCTTCATGAGCGCGCGGTAGTGCGACCAGCCCAGCAAGGGGGAGAAGCCGCGAAGTGGCTCCGCCTGGTCCACCACGAGCGACAGATCCTCCAAAACGCCACCCGCCGTGTGGCGAATCCGCGCACCGCTGGATTCGCCACCTCACGGGCCCTATCCAGAATGTCGGCAACTCGGTCGTAAAGGCTGTCCACATCCCCCGAGACGCCGGCAGACCGTTTCAGAGTCTTCCGCTTCCCATCTTTCTGTCTCATCACCGTGTCTCGTCCCTCATCGCGGATGTTGAGAACCCACTGTCGTCGGTCCCGAACGGTAGGTGCCGAGCTCTCTGCGGATTTCGAGCAGCCATTCGAGGAGCTTCGCCAGACGATAATGCCCGGTTTGAGATCGCTCGCGTTCATTGAGACTCCTGAGGCCTCGAACCCGGGTAGCTCGCCGCGCATCGCCAAGCGTTCACCCACCGAGCCTACCACCGTCTCAGGATTCTCTCCCCGCCTCGCCTCCTCCCGGCAGGTTACAATCCCAGGACCCTATGCGCTCCCTGCTTCCCAGTATCTCCGTGGCCGCCGCCCTCGCGCTCTTCACCGCCTGCGCCCGGTCCACGCCGCCTCCGGCCGCCGCCCCGCAGCCCCTCGACGAGGTCGAGGCCGTCTCGCTCTTCGGCGAGCCGCTCGTCGCGCCGGAGCTGCCGGCCGCGGTGCGGAGCGAGCGCGAGGCGAAGCTCGCCGAGGCAAAGGCCGCCGCCGAGGCCCGCCCGAATGATCCCGAGGCCTTCCTCTGGCTCGGCCGGCGCACCGCCTACCTCGGCCGTTACCGCGAGGCGATCGAGATCTTCACCCGCGGAGTCACCCGCTGGCCGCGGGACGCCCGGTTCCTGCGCCACCGGGGGCACCGCTACATCAGCATCCGCCGGTTCGATCTGGCCGAAGCCGATCTGGAGAAGGCGGCGCGCTTCATCGCCGGCCAGCCGGACGAGGTCGAGCCGGACGGGCTGCCGAACGCCGCGGGCATTCCGACCAGCACCCTCCAGTCCAACATCTGGTATCACCTGGGGCTCGCCCGGTATCTCCAGGGCGATTTCGCGGGAGCCCTCGAGGCCTATCGCGCCTGCCTGCTGGTCTCGAAGAATCCGGACATGGAGGTGGCGACCCGCCAGTGGCTCTACCTGACCCTGCGCCGCCTCGGCCGTGACGCCGAAGCCGCCCAGGTCCTGGAGCCCGTCCGTCTGGACATGGACATCCTGGAGAACCACGCCTACCACCGCTTGCTGCTCATGGAGCGCGGCGAGATCCCGGTCGCCTCCCTGCTCGCGGCGCAGGGGGATGGCGACTTCGATCTGGTGACCCTGGGCTACGGCGTCGGCGCCTGGTCTCTGGTCGAGGGGCAGCGCGAGGAGGCGGTCCGCATCTTCCGACAGGTCATCGAGACCGGCCCGTGGAGCGCCTTCGGCGCCATCGCCGCCGAGGCGGAGCTCCACCGGCTCGGGCTCAAATCAGGAAAGACCCTGCGATGACTCTGCGTCCCGAGGAGGTGACGCTCCGGTCCTTCGACCGTTCGGAGGACTATCACGCCTGCGTCGAGCTCCAGAAGATCATCTGGGGGCACGACTTCTCCGACGTCACGCCGGCCAGCGTCCTCAAGATCAGCCAGAAGGTCGGCAGCGTGGCCGCCGGCGCTTTCGCTCCCGACGGCCAGATCCTCGGCTTCGTCTGGGGGCTCACCGGGGTGCGCGACGGCAGGCCCTTCCACTGGTCCCACATGCTCGGGGTCCATCCCGACGCGCGGGACCTGCGGCTCGGCACCCGTCTCAAGCTCCTGCAGCGCGAGCTCCTCCTCCCGCTGGGCGTCGAGGACGTGGAGTGGACCTACGACCCCCTGGAGGCGCGCAACGCTCATCTCAACCTCAACCATCTGGGCGGCGAGGTCGTGGAGTACGTGGAAGACATGTACGCCGGCGAAATGGGGAGCGACCTGGCGCGAGGGATCGGCACCGACCGCTTCATCGTCCGCTGGAGGATCACGAGCGAACGGGTGGCCGCCGCGTTGTCCGGAACCTTGCCCAACGAGTCCGCGCGGTTCGCCGGAACGCCGATCCTCGGCCTGGAGGCGGCGGAGAAGGGGAGCGCGCTGCCCGATGCGCCGCGCGTGCGCGTCGAGATCCCGGCGAACATTCAAGAGGTCAAGGCCGAGCGGCCGGACGAGGCGCCGGTCTGGCGGCAGTCGACGCGCCGGGCGATCCAACACTATTTCGGACGGGGTTACCGCGTGACCGCCTACCTGCGCGAGGGTGACTGCCGGTTGTATGGACTGGAAGAACCCTCCCGGAAAGCATCTTCAGCCAATTTTCACGGCGAGTGAAAGAATCGACTTCCGTTTTCCGACTGATATAGGGCGCACCGGCCATCTTCGGCCCGCGCCTACCTTCGGAGAACGACCCGATGAGCCACGACCAGCTGAACAAGACCCTGATTGCGACGTTTTTCCCCGATTTCCTCCGCCTGACCGTGCCCGCCTCCGCCCGCCGCCTCCGCCTCGGTGAGGCGAGCTTCCTGGACAAAGAGCTCTACACCGACTGGCCCACAGGCCGCCGCCGCGAGCTGGACCTCCTGGCCCGGGTCCCCGTGGAGGATGGCGCGATGGCCCTGCTGATCCACGTCGAAATCGAGTCCCGAGCCCGCGGCGGCATGGATCAGCGGCTCTGGGGGTACTACATGCAAATCCGCCAGAGGCACGATCTCCTGGTCCTCCCCATCCTGGTGAACCTCCGGGGAGGGAAGCCCGGCGTGGGGCTGGAGATCCTGGAGGAGGGTTTCGAGCCGCTGCCCACCGGAGCGTTCCGCTTCCGGCCCTGGGCCTTTCCGGCTGCCAGGCGGCGGACTGGCTGGCCCGCCCCGAGCCGGTGGCCTGGGCTCTCGCCGCGCTCATGCGGCCTGGGGCATGGTCCCGAGCGGAGCTGAAGGTGGAATGCTTGCGCCGGGTCCGGCGCTGGAAGGACACCGGAACCCGCAAGGAGCTCGTGCTGAATTGGATCGAGACCTATGTACAATTGTCAGGAGAGGACGCCGCGGAGTACCAGCGCATCCTGAGCCTGAAGAAAAACAAGGAGATCCGGAAGATGGCGCAGACCTGGTTGGGCAAGGCCGAAGCCCGGGGGCGGGCGGAAGGGCAGGAGAAGGGGTTGCAGATGGGGCTGCAGAAAGGCCTGCAGCAGGGGATCAGGAAGGGCAAGGCGGAGGGCCGGGCCGAGGCGGTGGATCGGATGCGGCAGCTGGTGCTGGGGCGCATCGAGCAGCGGTTCGGCGAGGTGCCGGAGCGTGTCCAGGCAAGGATCCAGGCGATCGATGCCCTTGAGCCTCTGGCGGAGATGCTGGAGAAGCTTCCGCTGCTGCGGTCAGCCGAGGATCTTCTCTCCCGCCGGCGCCGGTCCAACGGCCACGCGTGAGGAGAACCATGTTGCAGATCCGGAGCATCGTCCTGCGCGAGGTCGCGCTGACCCTGAAGGAGCCTTTCCAGATCTCCTCGGGCACCCAGAATCACCGCCGCATCCCGCTCGTCCAGGTGCGCGACGCCGACGGCGCCGAGGGGTGGGGCGAGTGCACGACCGGTGAGTTTCCCAACTACAGCCCGGAGACGATCGATACGGCCTGGCTGGCCATCCGCCACTGGGTGGCGCCGCGCGTCCTCGGCCGCACGTTCTCCGGTCCGGAGGAGATCTTCCCGGTCCTCGACCTCGACTTCCGTGGCCATCACATGGCCAAGGCGGCGGTGGAGATGGCCTGCTGGGAGCTCGCGGCACGCAAGGAGGGGATCTCCCTCTCCCGCAAGCTCGGCGGCACGCGCGATGCCATCGAGGTCGGCATCTCCCTGGGCATCCAGAAAGATCCGGCGACACTGGTCGAGAAGGTGCGGACGGCCCTGGAGCGCGGCTACCGCAAGGTCAAGATCAAGATCAAGCCGGGCGCCGACATCCAGTACCTCGGCGCCGTCCGCGAGGCCCTCGGCCCCGGCGCGCCACTCATGGCTGACGCCAACAACGCCTACACGCTCGACGATCTCCCGGTCCTGCGGCAGCTCGACGCCTTCGGGCTGATCATGATCGAGCAACCGCTCGCCTGGGAGGATCTGCTGCGCCACGTCCGGCTGCAGAGGGAGATGAAGACGCCGATCTGCCTCGACGAGTCCATCACCAGCCCGGACCGGGCCGAAGACATGATCGAGCTCGGTGCGGGCCGCATCGTGAACATCAAGGCGGGCCGGGTGGGCGGCCACCGGCAGTCGCTGGCGATCCACGACATCTGTCAGCGGCATGGCATTCCGGTCTGGTGCGGCGGCATGCTGGAGAGCGGCGTCGGCCGGGCGCACAACGTGGCCCTCGCCTCGCTGCCGAACTTCACCCTGCCGGGAGACACCTCGCCCAGCGAGCGCTACTGGGACAAGGACATCGTCCTCCCCGAGTGGACCATGGACAGGGAGGGGAGGATGAACGTCCCGGTGGACCGCCCCGGCATGGGTGTCGAGGTGGATCTGAACCGGGTCGAGGATCTGACGGTGCGCCGCGAGGAGATGGTGGCGCCGTAAAGCGCATGCTCTATCGACTTCTGGCCGACCTGATCGTCCTCCTTCATACTGGGTTCGTGCTCTTCGTGGTGCTCGGCGGCTTACTGGCCCTGCGCTGGCCGCGGGCCGCCTGGCTCCATCTGCCCGCCGCGCTCTGGGGCGCCGGCATCGAATTCGCGGCCGGCATCTGCCCGCTCACTCCTCTGGAGAACCACC
The DNA here is from genome assembly GCA_035264905.1 of Thermoanaerobaculia bacterium. Classification (GTDB taxonomy): domain Bacteria; phylum Acidobacteriota; class Thermoanaerobaculia; order Multivoradales; family UBA5704; genus UBA5704. The sequence continues at coordinate 16,885 of DATFPH010000253.1, read as the reverse complement.
TGCGCCGCCTCGGCGGCGAAGCCGGCTACACCGGCGGCTTCGTCGAGCATTACGTGCTGCCGGTGCTCTATCCCGACGGACTGACCCGCGAGGTGCAACTTGTACTGGGGACGTTCGTAGTGGTCCTGAATCTGGCGGTCTATACGATCGTGTGGCGGCGCTCTCGACGAGCCAAGGACTGAAATCGATGATGAAGATTCTCACCTCGGGGACCCTCGCAGTCCTCCTCGCCTCCCTTCTGTCCGCAGCGGCCGCGGCGGCCGAGACAGAGACCTTCGAAATTTCCCGGGCAGCCTCGCCGATCCGCGTCGACGGCGTCCTGGATGAAGCGGCCTGGCAGCAGGCCACCGCAATCCCGGTCGACCACGAATGGTTCCCGAGCGACAACGTCCCGGCGCCGGTGACCACGACGGCTCTGGTCACCTATGACGACGAGCGCCTCTACATCGCTTTCCGCGCCGCCGATCCTGATCCGGCTCAGATCCGCGCCCGCTTCGCCGACCGCGACGCTCCGACCAATGACGACACCGTCGGGTTCATGATCGACCCCTTCCACGACGGCCGCCGGGCCTTCCAGTTCCGGATCAATCCGCTGGGCGTGCAGATGGACGCGGTCAACTCCGACGTGGAGGGGAGCGAGGACTTCTCCTGGGATGCCATCTGGGACTCGGCAGGACGGGTGACGGCCGAGGGCTATATCGTCGAGGTGGCCCTCCCGTTCCGGCAGCTCCGCTTTCCGGCCACGAGCGGCGTCCAGACCTGGGGCTTCATGGCCATGCGCGACTGGCCCCGGTCGCTGCGCCACCGCATGCGTTCGCTCGTCACCGATCAGGACCGCAACTGTGTGGTCTGCCAGTTCCAGAATCTCACCGGATTTCAGCGGATGGAGACCGGCCGCAATCTGGAGATCACCCCGACCCTCACGGGCAATCTCTCCGAGGAGCGGGAGGGCTTTCCGGACGGCCGGTTCGAGTCTTCGGGCGAAGATCTCGAGCCCGGGATCTCCGCGCGCTGGGGAGTGACCCCGAACGTGGCCCTGAACCTCACCGTCAACCCCGACTTCTCGCAGGTCGAGGCCGACGCCGCCCAGCTCGACGTCAACGAGCGCTTCGCCCTCTTCTTCCCGGAGAAGCGGCCCTTCTTCCTCGAAGGGGCGGACTTTTTCGAAACGCAGTTCTCGCTCGTCTTCACCCGCACGGTGGCCGATCCGGTGGCGGGGCTCAAGATCACCGGCAAGCAGGACGCCCACGCCTTCGGCGCCTTTTTCGCGCAGGACCGCATCAACAACCTGATCCTTCCCGGAAGCCAGTCGTCGGGCCTCATCTCCCTCGACGAGGATGTGACCAGCGGCGTCCTGCGCTATCGCCGCGACCTGGGGACGACGTCGACGCTTGGAGCGCTCTGGGCAGGGCGGGAGGGCGAGGACTACCGCAATCACGTGGCCGGGCTCGACGGCGTCTACCGCTTCAGCGCCAGCGACGTGGTGCGCTACCAGGTCGCCGGCTCCACGACCCGATATCCGGCGTCTCTGCGGGGTGCCGCGCCGGACGCCGCGGCGAGCCTCGACGGGCATGCCCTCGCCCTGGCGTATCAGCACAACGACCGCGACTGGTCCTGGCATGCCGATTACCGGGAGCTCGCCCCCGAGTTCCGGGCGGACAGCGGCTTCATCAATCGCGTCGGGGTCAAAAGCAGCCAGCTCTGGGCGGAGCGGCGCATCCGCGGCACGGAGGGCGGCTGGTTTTCCAACCTCTATGCCTTCATGAGCCTCGACGGCACGCGCGAGTACGACGGCCTCTTCAACGAATGGGGATCGGACCTGGTGCTGACCTACAACGGTCCCCGGCAGAGCGAGATCAGCGTGGCGGCAGCTCCGAACCAGGAGTATTTCCAGGGCGTGACCTACCACAACACCCGCTACAGCATCGCTGGCGCGTTCCAGCCCAGCGGCGGCTCCAACCTGTCGATGGAGGTGCGCTGGGGAGAGGCGATCGACTTCGCCAACAACCGCGAAGGGGAGTTCATTGCTCTGACGCCGAGCCTGGATCTCCGGCTGGGGCGCCGTTTCGAGGGCGGGCTCGACTGGACGCGCCAGACGTTCGACGTCCGCGGCGGCCGCCTGTTCACCGTCGACCTGGCCCAGACGCGCATGCTCTACCACTTCAGCGGCCGGAGCTTCCTGCGCGCGATCTTCCAATATGAATGGCTGGAGCGGGACCCGGAGCTCTATCTCAATCCGGTGCGGCGGCAGACGGAGGATCTCCTCAGCCAGCTCCTCTTCTCCTACCGTCTCAACGCCCAGACCGTGTTCCTCCTGGGGTACTCGGACGCCTACGCCGGGATCGACCGAATCGACCTCACCCAGACCGGCCGGACGGTTTTCTTGAAGATCGGCTACGCGCTGCTGCTGTGAGGGGGTATAGGGGCAGGCACACCAGGCCTGCCCCTACGATCGCTCACGCGGCTGGGGAGAAGCGGGAACGCTCCAATCAGGCTGGTCGCCGCACCGGACCGGCGGATCGATGAACGCCTTCGGCGTCATCGGGCCGCGCACTCCGGTGGCGGACAGCATGCTTGCAGCATGCCATAATCATGCTATGGCAAACCTCCAGGTCAAGAATGTTCCGGACGCCCTGCACCAACGCCTGCGGCGCTATGCGGAGAGGCATCATCGCACAATCAGCGACATCGCCCTGGAAGCCCTTGAACACGAGATGGCCCGCTTCGAATGGCACGAGAGGCACTCGCAGCGGCCTACCACCGATCTCGGGGATTCAGCAGCCTCTCTGTTGGAGCAGGAGCGGCAGCAACGCGAGAAAGACCTCGCGTGATCCGCTTGGTGATCGACGCCTCCGCGGCTTTTGAGTACCTTCTGCGCACTCCCCTCGGCCAAAAGCTCGAGGACCTCATCGAGGAGGCCTCCTTAGTGGCCCCGGAGCTCCTGGATGTCGAGGTGCTGTCGGTGTTGAGGCGTAGCCTGCTACAAAAGAAGATCGAGGAGCACCGTGCGCGGTTGGCGCTCGAGGATCTCGCCGACTGGCCGGTTGACCGGATTCCACACGCTGTTCTTTTGCGCGAAGCTTGGAAGCACAGGCACAATGTCAGCGCCTACGATGCCTTCTACGTGGCTGCTGCAAAGCTGTACGACGCGCCGCTCCTCACCGCGGATGGCCCCTTGTCGAGGGCTCCCGGCTTGGGAATCGTGGTGCAGAACATTCGTCTGGGGTAGCCCCACCCTTGCCTCCCACCCCCCGTTTTGCCACAATGCGGCATCGGTGAGTGTGGAGCGTCCAAATCCCTGAACCGTCTTCCTGCCCTGATCCGAGGTTCCCGTGACCGAACAGATCAAGTTCTTCCTTCCCGGCCCGACCTATGTGCTTGAAGAGGTCCGCCAGGCGATGACCCAGCCCATGGTCGGACACCGGTCCGCCGGGTACAAGGCCTTCTATATTGAGCTCTCCAAGAAGCTTCCGTCCCTGCTGCGCACCTCCGGCGACGTGATGGTCGCCTCCGGCAGCTCGACGCTCGTCATGGAGAGCGCCGTGGTCTCCTGCGTCACGTCCGACGTGCTCAACCTGACCAACGGCGCGTTTTCCGAGCGCTGGCACTCGATCTCCAGGAGCGTCGGCAAGAACGCCGACAAGATCGCCTTCCCCTGGGGCGAGGCGATCGACCCGGAGACGGTTCGTGCCGCTCTGCGGCGTAAGAAGTACGACGCGGTGACCATGGTCCACAACGAGACCTCGACCGGCGTCTTGAGCCCCATCGCCGAGGTCGCCAAGGCCATTCGGGAGGAGAGCGACGCCCTGATCGTGGTGGATTCGGTCTCCTCCCTGGGTGGCGCCCGGGTCGAGTCCGATGAATGGGGGCTCGACGTGGTCCTGGCCGGCACTCAGAAGGCCATCGCCGTGCCGCCGGGCCTGACGGTCTTCACTCTGTCCGACCGCGCGATCGAGCGGGCGAAGCAGGTGCCGCACCGCGGCTTCTACACGGATCTTCTGCGGTACAAGGAGAAGCACCAGGAGGGGGGCTTCATCACCACGCCTGCGATTCCGCTGCTCTGGGCGCTCGACAAGCAGATGGACATCATCCTCGCCGAGGGGATCGAGACCCGCTGGGCCCGCCACGAGCAGCTCTATCGCCGCACGGCGGAGTGGGCCGCGGCGCGCGGCATCACCTACGCCTCCGCCGAGGATGCCCGGTCGGTGACGGTGAGCTGCCTCAAGCCCCCCGCGGGAGTTGATCCGCAGGCGATCGTCAAGAAGCTCACCGAGCGCGGCACCACGATCGGCGGCGGCTACGGGGATTGGAAGCCGACCACGTTCCGCATCGGCCATATGGGCCAGGTCCAGATGAGCGACCTGGACGCGCTGCTGGGCGAGATCGACGACATCCTGAAAGGGCTGGCGGACTGACCGCCGGGTGACGCCATGCACCGCATTCTGATCGCCGACTCCCTCGATCCCGCCGGCCTGGAGCTGCTCAGGCAGTCCGGGGCGGACGTCCGTGTCGTCACCGCCGAGGAGAAGCCTCGCCTCGCCGAGATCCTTCCCGACTATGACGCCCTGGTGGTCCGCAGCTCGACCCAGGTCACCGCCGACCTCATGCGCGCCGGCAAGCGCCTCAAGGTGGTGGGGCGCGCCGGCATCGGCGTGGACAACGTGGACGTGGCCGCCGCCACCGAGCTGGGCATCCTGGTCGTCAATGCGCCGACCGCCAACCTGGTCTCGGCCACCGAGCACACGTTCGCCCTCCTGTTTGCTCTCGCCCGCAAGATCCCTTTCGCCGACGCCTCCATGAAAGAGGGCAAGTGGGACCGCAAGATCACCGGGCTGGAGCTTCAGGGGAAGACCATCGGCATCATCGGCTTCGGCCGGATCGGTCAGAAGGTCGCCGCCCGGGCACGCGCTTTCGACATGCAGGTCCTGGCCTTTGACCCGTTCCTCGATGCCGCCGCGGCCCGCCGCCTGGAGGTGGAGCTGGTCTCGTTGGAGGATCTCCTGCGCCAGAGCGACGTGATCACCTTCCACACGCCGCTGACGGATCAGACCCGCAACCTCCTGAACCGCGAGAGCATCGCCCTGATGAAGAAGGGCGCGCTGGTGATCAACGTCGGCCGCGGCGGGGTGGTGGACGAGGCGGCGCTGCTCGAAGCTCTGGAGTCCGGGCATCTGGGCGGCGCGGCGCTCGACGTGTTCTCCGAGGAGCCGCCCAAGGATCTGACCCTGGTGCGGCATCCCCAAGTGGTTGCGACGCCCCACCTGGGCGCCCAGACCCGCGAGGCCCAGGAGCGGATCTCCACGGAGACGGCCGACATGCTTCTGGGCGCCCTTTCCGGATCGTTGTCCATCGCCGCGGTCAATTTGCCGTTTCGAGCCGCCGGCGCGCGCGTCGAGCCCTACATGGCGCTCGGCGAGACGCTCGGCCGCATGGCCAGCCTCCTCCTGGGCACCGCGCCGCAGCGCCTCCAGGTGGATCTCTGGGGGATCGAGGAGGCGTTCCGCGTGCCGGTGACCATGGCGGCCCTCATGGGCGTGCTCAGCACGTTCTCGCGCGACGCGATGGTCAACTACGTGAACGCCGAACGGCTGGCCGAGGAGCGCAACATCGAGGTCGTGCGCTCCACCCACATGGCGGCGGCGGCGGACTATCCGAGCCTCGTGGGGGTGACCCTGAGCGGCGGCGGACGGACGGTGGAGCTGGACGGCACGCTGCTTGGCGAGCGCGACCAGCGGGTGGTGCGCATCGGCGGCTACCGGCTGGAGTTCCGGCCGGACGGCCAGCTCCTGGTCGTCGAGAACCTGGACGTGCCGGGCGTCGTCGGCAAGGTCGGGACGTTGCTCGCCGACGCCGGCATCAACATCGCGGACATCCACCTGGCGCGGACGGATCGCCCGGTCGGGCCGAGCGGCGAGCGCGAAGCCATGGCCGTGCTGCGCCTCGACCAGGAGCTGCCGGATGCGCTGGTCGACCAGCTCTGCGAGCTCGGCGTCGTCCGCTCGGCGCGGCGGGTCGACATGACCCGGCGGTAGACCCGGAGGCTTGCAATTTGCACCGGCCATCGTAGGATCGGCGGCCGGTGCCGCTGCACACGGCCCGACACGGGAGCTTCCCAAGGAGAGTTATCCATGCCGCACGTCGGCGTCATCTTCGGAGGACGGAGCGTCGAGCATCAGGTCTCGATCCGCTCGGCCCGCACGGTCGTCCAGGGTCTGCGGCAGGCGGGTCATCAGGTCACGCCGCTGGGCATTGCCCAGGACGGTTGCTGGATCGACGCCGCGCGGTCCGAGCAGGTCCTCTCGCAAGACCTTCAGGTCATCCCGCCCCAGGGAGGGCCGGTCGCCCCGACCCTGCGTCATCTCATCGAGTCGGGCGTCGAGATCCTCTTCCCGATCGTCCACGGCACCTGGGGCGAGGACGGCACGCTCCAGGGCCTCTGCGAGATGCTCGATCTGCCGTATGTCGGGCCGGGCGTCACCGCCAGCGCCCTGGCCATGGACAAGCTCCTCTTCAAGCGACAGATGCTCGCCGCCGGCGTGCCGGTGGTCGATTTCGAGGCGATCCGCCGCGATGAATTCGAGGCCGACCCGAAAGCCTGTCTCCAGCGCCTCGAGCGGCTGCCGCTGCCGCTCTTCGTCAAGCCGAGCGTCGGCGGCTCGAGCGTCGGGGTCAAGAAGGTGGACAGCCGCCACTGTCAGGAGACCTCGGTCCGCTTCGCCCTCCAGTTCGACGACGCGGTGCTCGTCGAGAAGGGGGTGAAGGGAAGGGAGCTGGAGTGCGCGGTCCTCGGCTACAGCACGATCGAGGCCTCGGCCGTGGGCGAGGTCGTCCCCGGCAACGACTTCTACGATTACGCCGACAAGTACTTGCAGGACACCGCCCAGCTCATCGCCCCGGCCGAGCTGCCGGAGGGCGTGGCTGACCGGCTGCGCGAGCTGGCGGTGCGCGCCTTCTCGGCCATCGGAGGCGTGGGCCTCGCCCGGGTCGACTTCCTCGTCGAGGGGGAAGAAGGGCTCTGGGTCAACGAGATCAACACCCTCCCGGGCTTCACCAGCATCTCCATGTACCCGCGCCTCTGGGAGCTCTCGGGCGTCCCCCTGCCCGACCTGGTCGACCGCCTGGTCCAGATCGCCATCCAGCGGCACCGCGACCGGCACCGGTTGGATGAGGGGATCAAGGAGTTCCTGGCGAGCCTCTGAGGGAGCCTGGCTAGCCCTTCACCTCCTGGTCAGGTCCATGCGGCCCTGGAGGGTGGGACCGCTCTGGCAGTTCTGCGGAGTGCTCCAGTCCCCCCGCAGACGGTTTCCATTGCGGGTGGCGAGGCTCGACCATCCGCAACCGCCGAAGACCTGCTGCACTTGCAGCCCCAGCCCGGCGACAAGCACCTGGTTGGAGAACGCGGGGCTGGCCACCGCGATCCCGCTCCCTTGCGTGCCGTCGGAGCACTGGGCTGTCCAATCGCCGAAATAGTCTTGCCCATCCCGCTCCAGATCGAGCGACAACGTGCACGTGGCGCGGGTGGAGTTGGTGATCGTCACGGAGCCGGACCAGGCTCCCTCCAGGGGGACCGGCTCCGAGGTCGGCTCGGTGGGGGAGTCCGAGCCTCCGCCGCAGGCCGAAAAGATCACGAGGAGAGACAGGACAGCGAGCCCGGCGCGCATACGAGTCCTCCGCAAAAGGATGTCCTGATCTTGAAAAGATGCTGCCCTCGTTGTCAAGGGTCGACGTCGGCCGCAGCCAGCCTCACACCGCGGTGGAAGGGCGGGGACCCACCCGGGTCCTGCCCGGCACCACCTCGACCCGCACCTGCGCCCGCCCGTGGTTCACCATCCCCAGGGCACCCGCAGCGCGGCGGGACAGGTCGATGATGACGCCGCGCTTGTAGGGCCCGCGGTCGTTGATCCGCACCACCACGACCCTTCCGTTTTCCAGGTTCCTCACGCGGACGTGCGTGCCCAGGGGCAGGCTGCGATGGGCGGCGGTGTAGGCGTACATGTCGAAGGCCTCGCCCTGGGCTGTCGGCCGGCCATGGAAGTCCTGGCCATACCAGGAAGCCAGGCCGCGCTGGATCGGCGCGTTGTCTCCGGCGCTCGGGGCAGGTACCTTGCCGGAAGCGAAAAAAACGATCGCGATGGCGATTCCGATGGCGACGCTCCAGACGGAATGCCGCCGACTCCACTGCAGCCGCTCCGGTGGCTCGTTTACGAACAGGGGATCTTTCGTTTTCTTCATCCTGCACCACTTCCTCACTGCTTCCTATGCAGGGACCTTGCCGGATTCAGCGGAGCCGCTTGGGATCCAATTACCGCGCCGCCACGACGATCGAGCTCATCCCCATGGCCGCGAGCTCGCGGCGCAGGTCCTCGGCGCGGCCACGGTCCGAGAAGGCGCCGACCTGGACCCGGCTCCAGGTGCCGTCCGAGCGGACGGTCGTCTCCGGGTAATAGCGGGTGAGCTCGCTCTTCAGCGCGAGCGCACGCTCCTCTTCCCCGAAAGCGGCCACCTGCACCGTGTAGCGCGGCGGCGCGCCCCCGTTCTTGACGAGGAACAGCTCGACCGGCGCCGTGCCGGACAGGACGAGCCCGATCTCGCGGGCCGCCCCGAAGGAAAGGTCGAGGATGCGGCTTTTGCTGTACGGTCCGCGGTCGTTGACCCGGACCACCACCGACTTGCCGTTGCGAACGTTGCGGACTTCCAGGAGGGTTCCGAAGGGAAGGGAGGGATGGGCCGCGGTCAGCTCGTTCATATCGAAGCGCTGGCCGCTCGCCGTTCGTCGTCCGTGGAACTTGAGACCGTACCAGGACGCCGTTCCTCGCTCGATCGGCTTCGCGCCCGCGCTGTTGGGGCGCGTCTCAGGCCTGCGGTTTGCAGAACAGGCAGAGACGAGAGCGCAGAAGGCCATCAGGACGACTGCGGCGTGCGGTTGAAGCCGGGTGTTCACACATGTCTTGCTGGGCATGGTGTTCTCCGTAAGGTGGTTGGAGCCATCTTCGTGAGAGCTCTCGGTCCAGCGCTGAAACTGCTTGCGCCATCCGTAATCCTAGCACAGCCGTTACATCCTTCCGAATTATGCCGCTGCCGCATTGCGGGTCCGATGCGTCTTCCGACGACCAGACCCTGTGAGAAGGGCATCCAAAATCAAAGATAGAGAATCGAGAATCTCGGTTCTCAGACCCGCGGAGCCTCGACCTCGACCGCCTCGATGCCGGCCAGAGCGGGAGCCACGATCTCGTCGAGAAGCTCCGCCACCTGCTCGGCGGAGCGGCCGGTGAAAGCCACCGGATCGAGCCAGGTGTCGACCTCGGAACGGGTCAGGCGGAAGTCGGGATCGGCCACGATCCGGTCGATCAGCGGGTTCTCCGCGTTGCCGCTCTCCAGCAGCGCCTGGGCCTCCAAGCTGTAGACGCGGATTTTCTCGTGCAGTTGCTGGCGGTCGCCGCCGCGCAGCGACGACTCCATCAGCAGCGTCTCCGTGGCCATGAATGGCAGCTCGCGGGCGACGCGGGCGGCCACCACCGGCTCGCGGACCACGAGGCCCGAGGCGATGTGGGCCGCCAGCCCGAGGATCGCGTCGGCGCAGAGGAAGGAGTCGGGCAGGACGAGCCGCCGGTTCGCCGAGTCGTCGAGGCTGCGCTCCAGCCACTGCGTCGCCGTGTTGAGCGGGCCGTTCAGCGAATCGGTGATCAGGCGCCGCGCCAGGCCGCACATGCGCTCGGCGCGCACCGGATTGCGCTTGTAGGCCATGGCGGAGGAGCCGACCTGTTCGGCGTCGAACGGCTCGGAGAGCTCGCCCACACCCTGGAGGAGGCGCAGGTCGGTGCCGTACTTGTGGCAGCTCTCGGCGAGGCCGGCCAGGGTCTGGAGGACCTGCGAGTCCTGCTTGCGCGAGTAGGTCTGGCCGGTCACCGGGAAGCTCTCGGCGAAGCCGATCCGCCGGGCGAAGCGCCGGTCGAGCTCGCGCACCTTGGCGTGGTCGCCCTGAAACAAGGTCAGGAAGCTCGCCTGCGTGCCGGTGGTCCCCTTGACGCCGCGGCAGCGCAGGTTGCCCAAGCGGTGGCGCACCTCGTCCAGGTCCAGCAGAAAATCCTGGAGCCAGAGGCAGGCCCGCTTACCCACGGTGGTGAGCTGCGCCGGCTGGAAGTGGGTGTAGGCGAGGCAGGGGATCGTCCGGGTGCGGCGCGCGAAGCCGGCGAGGGCGGAGAGGGTGGCGGCCAGACGGCCGGCCAGGAGCTTCAGAGCTTCGCGGGCCAGCACGACGTCCGTGTTGTCCGTGATGAAGGCGCTGGTGGCGCCGAGATGGAGAATCCCCCCGGCGCCCGGGTGGACGGCGTCCGCCTGCTCCGCGAAGTGGCGCAGATGGGCCACCACATCGTGGCGGGTCCGGCGCTCGAGCTCGGCGACCCGGGCGAGATCGACGTCTTCGGCGACCTGCTGCAGGGCCGTGATCTGCTCTTCGGTGATCGGCAGGCCGAGCTCGCGCTCGCAATCGGCGAGAGTGATCCACAGCTTGCGCCAGGTGTGGAAGCGATATTGAGGAGAGAAGAGCCGCGCCATCTCGGCGGAGGCATAGCGTTCGTAGAGAGGGTTCTGTGGGGAGTCGGAGAGCATGGCCACAATGTTACAATGCGCTCCCGCGCCTGCCGGGGGCTTGCCCCTGCCGTCGGACCAAGATCGGATCCCATCATGCCTATTCGAGTCGATTCAGAAATCGGACGCCTGCGGCGCGTCCTGGTGCACCGGCCGGGACGCGAGATCGACCTCATGGTCCCCTCGATGATGGAGCAGCTCCTCTTCGACGACATCCTCTATGGAGACGACGCGCGGGAGGAGCACGACCTCTTCTGTGACGTCCTGCGGCTGGCCGGGGTGGAGGTGATCGATGCCCAGGACCTGCTGTCCTCCGTCCTCGACCAGGAGGGCCCGCGGCGCGAGCTCCTGGAGGAGCTGGAGCGCGAGTACGGTATGGCGTCGCATATCGCCGGCCAGCTCGCCGACCTGCCGGCGGCCGAGCTGGCCACGGCTCTCATCGGGGGCGTCGCCGCGCCCCCCGAGGCCTCCATCGCCGGAAGACATCGCTTCTTCGACATCCACCCGGTGCCCAACTACTTCTTCCAGCGCGATCCCATGGCCGTCGTCGGAGACCGGCTGGTCATCTCCTCCATGGCCACCGAAGCGCGCGAGCGCGAGCCGCTGCTGACCCGTACCGTCGTGCGGCATCACCCGGCCTTCGCCGGCTTGCAGGTCTTCGACATCGACACGCCTCCTCTGGGCGCTCCGGAGCACAACCCTTTCTTTCCCTATCCGGACCTGGAAGGCGGGGACATCCTGGTCGCCACCCCGGAGATCGTCCTGGTGGGCCTCTCCGAGCGGACCAACCGCCGCGGCGCGGAGGTGCTGGCGGAGTACCTGCGGCAGAAGGAGACCTCCTTCCGGCATCTCATCCTCGTGGAGCTCCCCCGCAAGCGCTCCTACATGCACCTGGACACGGTCTTCACCTTGATCGACCGGCACACCTGCCTGGCCCATCTGCCGATCCTTGCGCCGGGCGGGCCCGAGTCGGCCCACGTCTACACCGTGGACCTCCACGCCAAGCACCTCACCTTCACCCTGCGCAGCTCGCTCCTCCAAGTGCTGGCCGAGCTGGGGCTGGAGCTGGAGGTGGTGCCCTGCGGCGGCGGCGAGGCGGTGGACCAGGAGCGCGAGCAGTGGACGGACGGCGCCAACTCGTTCGCCATCGCTCCCGGGGTCGTCCTGCTCTACCGGCGCAACCGCCGCACCCTCGACGAGCTGGGGCGGCGCGGCTGGCGCGTGCTCAAGGTGGAGGAAGCCGCCGCGGAGGACTGCGACCTGCTCGACGGCGGCCCGACCGTCATCACGCTGTACGACAACGAGCTCTCCCGCGCCCGGGGCGGTCCGCACTGCATGACCATGCCCCTGGAGCGGGATTCCCTCTAGACACCCATTCCGGACCGTTCCGGTTCCGAGGAGACCCGATGGCCACGCGTCACCTGATCTCGATCCACGACCTCACCCGAGCGGAGGTCGCCGGCCTCTTCCGGCTCGCCGCCGAGGTGAAGGCCCAGCCCGAGAAGTTCCACAACCATCTGCACAGGAAGACCCTGGGAATGATCTTCGAGAAGTCCTCGACCCGTACCCGGGTGAGCTTCGAGGTCGGCATGGCTCAGATGGGTGGCCACGCCCTCTTCCTGTCGAGCCGCGACATCCAGCTCGGCCGGGGCGAGCCGATCTCCGACACCGCGCAGGTGCTGTCGCGCTACGTCGACGGCATCATGGCCCGCACCTTCGCCCACCAGACCGTGACGGACCTCGCCAAGTACGGCTCGGTGCCGGTGATCAACGGTCTGACCGACGAGCTGCACCCCTGCCAGGGGCTGACCGACACCTTCACCCTGATGGAGGTCTTCGGCGGCCTCGACGCCCTGCAGGGCCGCAAGCTCGTCTACGTGGGAGACGGCAACAACATGGCTCACTCGCTGATGTTCGCCGCCGCGAAGACAGGGATGGACGTGGCCGTGGCCTCGCCGAAGGGCTACGAGGTCAGCCCCAAGTACCTGGAGCTGGTGCGCCAGGACGCCGCGGCCGCCGGCACCCAGGTGCTCGTGACGAACGATCCCAAGGAAGCGGTCGACGGAGCGTCGGCGGTCTACACGGACGTCTGGGCCTCCATGGGACAGGAGGAGGAAGCCCAGGAGCGCCTCCGCGCCTTCAAGGGCTGGACGGTCGACAACGCCCTGATGGCCCACGCCCGTCCCGACGCCGTCTTCCTGCACTGCCTGCCCGCCCACCGCGGAGAAGAGGTCGCCGCCGAGGTGGCCGACGGTCCGCAGAGCCGCATTTTCGACGAGGCGGAGAACCGCCTGCACGTGCAGAAGGCGATCATGCTCTGGCTGATGGCCGGAGTGGAGATCTAGCCAAAACCAGGTCGAGAATCTGCTCGGGGCGCTCGCCGCCCTCCAGAAATAGGTCGAGAGTCTGCCCAGCTTCTCGACCTATTTTTGTTTCTCTCCCACCTGCAAGTCGCCATAGGTCGAGAGTCTCGCCTCGCAAGTCACCGCAAAAGTCGATTTAGTCGAGAGTAGGCTCAGTTTGGTCGAGACTCTCCCTTCGGAGGTCGACTATATTCCGCCAAGCGAGCTTGCCGGACCGGGGTAGGTCGAGTATTGCACCTGACTCTCGACCTCCTCCGGCCTCAGCGCACCGCGCGGGGCAGCACGGGTCGCGGATAGATGAGGAAGAGAAGCACGCAGACCAGCAGAGAGCGCGTGATCCACGAGACGCTCGCTCCAAGATAGGGGAGCCCTCCGGGCGAGAGCAGGACATGGGGAGTCCTTTCTTCGACGATCGTGTCGACGTCTTCAGAAACGGCTGCTGCGCGCCGATCCTCTCGCGCAGTCTTGGAAGGACTTACGTGCCAGGCGCCAGAATGGCCTTGACCCGCCCCACCGCGCCGCTGGTGAGCCGGACCTTGATCCCGTGCGGATGGCTCGGAGAGGGAGTGAGGATCTCCTTGACGATGCCGCGGGTCCGCTTGCCGGTCGCCTGATCCTGCTTGAGGACGATCTCGACGGTGAGCCCGGGGCGGATGTCTTGTCTGCGGGTGCCATCCATGGGGTGATCCTAGCGTGACTCTCAGATTGGCCGGCGATCGTAGGACGAGAGGTGCCGGTCAAGAGACCAGATGTAGACCCTCCGCATCCGGTGAATCTTGTCTAGCCGCTCGAACTCCTTCTTGATTGTCAGGTCCGCAAAGCCTGAGCCGCGGCCGGCCCAATCCGGAAATTCGTCCAGCCAGGTGAGCATCGGCTCCGGCTCAAAGAAAGGCGTCGAGGTGAAAGGGCTCTCACCGCGGATCGCCTGACTGACCATTTGAACAAACCTCTCAGCCGCGGCCCGCCTCTGTCTGCCGTCACGGATCTGGCCGATGTGGTTCCCGGTCTCGACGATCGCGCTCATCGGAAGGAGAAGAGACTCTCGACTCTTGATCTTGCGGGTCAGCTCCGCCGCGATCTCCTCCCGTCTCTGACAACGGCCGGGGATCTCGAGGAGCTCGCAGAGGATGCCGGTATCGAGAAGGCAGATACTCACGAGGATCGGACCTGCCGGCGGAACTCCTTGACCCAGGCGAGGTCCCGCTCGACCTTCTTGGTCCGGTCGCGCAGGTCCGGAGACTTCAGATACCGGTCCACGATGCCCCGCGTGAGAAGCCGGCCGAGGGGCCCCTGTGCGATCAGCTCCGGATAGCTCTCCAGATCTTCCAGGCGGACGAGCCGGCTGTCCCCCTTCTCGGGATCGCGGTAGCAGGCGACCGTGTCCGGGATCGCGTCGAGCGGCAGGGCATCAAGAAGGGCGGGGTTGTGGGTGGTCAGGAGCACGTGCAAGTTGCGCTCGCGCGCGACCTTCTGGATCTGGGCGAGGAGGTGCTCGGCCCGGCTGGGGTGGACCCCGTTGTCGATCTCCTCGATGACGACGGTCGAGCCTTCGAGGACAGAAAAGAGCGAGGCGGCGATCGCGAGCACGCGGAGTGTGCCATCCGAGAGCAGCGCTGCGTCGCGAGGCACCACATGTCCACCGAAGGTCTCATGAAGCCGGACCATGAACTCTCCACGCGGAGTCTCGATATAGGAAATGTCAGAAAGATTTTGCTCGGGAAGCGAGCGGATGATCTCCAAGATCCGATGCTTTGTCTCTTCATTCTCCGTCAAGTTGTGGAGAACAGAAGAGAGGGCGGAACCATCCCGCTTGAGACTCAACTCACCCCAGAAGCTGTATTCCCTCATACGGCGTGGCTCGGGATCCAAGAAGAGAATGGAGGCGAAAGCGAGAACAATTAGAACTCTTCCTTCTGGTGCGATCGGACTTTCGGATGTGATCTTGAGTCCGTCTTCGGCCAGCCTAAGAGAAAGCTCGTAATTGATAGGCACACTAGAGCCTCTCTCCAGCGCTTCGACTGTGCAGCCCAGCTTGATCTCCCTGTCTGGGCTTGCCATGTCGCCGAATCCCCCGCGTAGCGACAACTTCTGCTCACGGACAGCGTAGAGAAGATCTGCCGGTGAGTTTCCCAGGGTTAGCCATGCCAGCAACTGCATCGCCTCAATTGCATTGCTCTTCCCCGAGGCATTGGCGCCAATCAGGAGAGTCAGCGGCGCGAGCGGTAGCGTCGCCCGCTCGAAGCTTTTGAAGTTCTCGATGGTGACGCTCTGGAGCATGCTGAGAAGAGTCTACATCTGGTTGTTGCCAGAAGGGCCTCGGAGAGGCTCAAGAATGTAGCCCGGGGTCAGAGCGCCGGAGGCGCGGCGACCCCGGGTGAGAGAAGCCCTTGTGTTTTCCCAAGCCCCGCTAGGGGCGACAGCAAATTCCACGACGGCCATGCTGTCGCCCCGCCGGGGCTTGAAAAGAGGGGTCGCCTTCATACCCGGGGTCGCCACGCCTACGGCGCTCTGCCCCAGGGCTACATGCTCCGGCCCCTCTGGGGCCTATCTTCAGACCCGCCCTCGCAGAGGGCGGCGGTACGTAGATCCGGGGTTCAACCCGGACGGGAGCGATCAATGCCGAAGGATTCGGCGACGTACCGGTCGTGCTCGGTGGACAAATTCTGGAGACCTGACCGGAACAGTCCACTGAGAGCCGCAGCCCGCCGTTTCAGGCTTGCAAGATTTGGCTCCGCCGCGATCTCCTCCAACAGTCTGTTCTGTTCCTTGGTCAGCTCAATTTCGCGGGTAACCATGACGATTAGAAGTTTATCACTCCTCGGAAAGCGACGCCAGCACCCGCATCAGCTCCCGCCACGCCCGCCCCCGGTGGCTGACCGCCAGCTTCTCCGCCCCCACCAGCTCCGCGTACGTGCGGTCCCCGCCCACCGGCAAAAACACCGGGTCCCACCCGAAGCCGTGCTCGCCGCGGCCGGGGGTGATCAGCTCACCCTCCGAAACCCCCTCGGCCATCAGCGTGCGGTCCGCGTCCTTATAGAAGAGGCCGCAGCGGGCGGTGGCGCGGGCGTCCCCCAGGGCGGCGGCGGCGCGGGCCAGGCCTTCGGCGCCGAGGGACTGCAGCATCCATTTGATCAGGGGACCGGGGAAGCCGTTGAACGCGGCGAGCTCCAGACTGACGTCCTCGATGACCAGCGGCCGGCCGATCCGCCGCCAAGCCTCCTCGGCCTTCTCCCGCAGCACCTCGGCAAGATCGAGCGACTGAATCTCCGGCAGGTCCAGAGCCACCGCCTCCAGATCCTCGCCGATGGCTATCCGGGCTTCCGCGATCTTGCCGCGGTTGCCGGTCACCAGGACGAAGGGCGCGCTCAATCCCTCGCCAGCCTCCGCAGCTCCTCGATCAGGTCATCCACCTGCCGGCGCAGGTGCTGGAGGTCGTCGCAGTTGTCGATCCGCCGGTGGGCGGCGCGGCGGCGCTGTTCGCCGTCTCCCTGGGCGAGCAGGCGGGCGCGCGCGGTCTCTTCGGAAAGGCCCCGGGCCGTGGCCCGCCGCAGGCGCGTCTCGGCGTCACACTCCACGGTGACGACCAGGTCGAAATCCGCGGTGTGGCCCGCTTCCACGAGCAGCGTGGCTTCGAGGACGGCGACCTCGTCGGTCTGCTCCGCCAGCTCGGCGAAGCGCTGGCGGACGAGCGGGTGGACCGCCTTCTCCAGCGCGTGCCGGGACGCGGGGTCGGCGAAGACCAGGGCTCCCACCTTGGCGTGGTCCACGCCGCCCTGCTCGTTCAGGTACTCGGGGCCGAAGAGGTCGCGCACCGCCGCGGCCCCGGAGCCTCCGGGCTGATGGAGCTCGGCCACCAGGCGGTCGGCGTCCACCACCAGAAATCCAGCGTCCCGGAGCCAGCCGGCCACCGTGGACTTGCCGCTGGCAAGCCCGCC
>DATFPH010000252.1:0-1958 GCA_035264905.1 Thermoanaerobaculia bacterium | reverse complement strand
GGGGGTGAGGGCCTCCTACCGCCGCCCCTCCTTCACCATCCGGCGGAGCTGCGCCTCCGCTTCCTTCCCTTCGGCGAGCACCTCCCGCAACTGCTGGGTGGTTCCTATCTTCGTCTTCAGGAGCGTCTCCCGCATGCACCGGGTGGAGATGGCTCGGGTGTAGGACTGCTCCAGCTTCTGGCGGAGGTCGATGAGGGCGGCGAGCTCGATCTCCCGCACGCGCGCCTCCCGCAGCAGATCCTGCCAGCCCTGCAACTGCTTCTTTTGTGAACGTCCAGGCATGTTATTCTCCTCAGGTCGATCTGGTTTTGGACCATAAAAAAGGGAGGGCGTGCTCGCAACACGCCCCCCCGGGGTTCAAGGGATCAGGCGACAGGTTTGGCGGGCGGGGAGACCGAGGCACCGGGCCCGGTCGCGGACGTCTCCCCGTCCGGTGGCTCCACCGACACCACGCGCTTGCGCGAGCGGATCGGAGCCACGTTGAAATGGACCAGGCGCTCGTTTCGCGGTCCGACCTTCCCCCGCACAACCGAACGGATCTGGATGGCGAGCAGCTTGCCGCGCGCCACGGCGTTGGAGAGCTGCTGCGTCGTCTCCTGGCGCAGACCCTTCAGCTCATCCTGCCGCGCCTTGAGAGTCTCGACCTCCCCCAAGGTCTGGGTGAGCGTCTGGACCTCCACGTCGACGAGCTTCAGCAGCTCGGGGTTCCGCAGAATCGCCTCGATCAGCCCTCGCCAATCGAGGGCGATGTCGGCCTGCGACGTCACAGTGGGCATGACCTTTCTCCTTTCTAGGCGGCCTCCAGGCCGCTGGTCGGGACGAGGTAGACGACGGCCTGGAGCTCCGTGAGCTTGACCGCCACGTCCCGCGTCTGGTTGAACGACAGCTCGTAGACGGTGGAGGCGCGCCCCACCGCTCCCGCCGGAGCGAGCTCCTCCTGGACCCGCTCCGACTTGAGCGAGATCCGGAACGGCTCCTCCAGCGCGATCTCCTGCTGCACCCGCTCCGACTTCAGCTCCTGGACCGGGCCCTGCGACACCTGCTTCGTCTTCATACGTCTCTCCTTGTGGAAAGCTCCGGGCCTTCATTGGCGCCGGACGAAGAGAGAGTAGAGAAGAACGGGAAGGAGAAGAATGGTTCGGATCAAATTGGGGATTTTCCAACTTTCGAGGGCGATTTCTGACCTCGGACCCCCACCCTGGAGGGGATTTTTCTACGGCTGATGCGCAGGTTGGTCCCCGAACCGCAGATCCGGATCCCCTTGCGCCTTCCTGAGATACCGGGCCATCCGGTCGGTGAAATCGACCGTCGCGGTCTCCAGCCGGGCGGCTTCGCGGAACAGGGTCAGGGCGGCCAGGGCTTCGAGGTGGATGCCCTGGGCTTCGAAGACCCAGACGAGCTGGTCGGCGATCTCTCGGACGTGGGCTGTGCGGCCCTGGCGGAGATGGACCGTGGCGAGCTCGAGCGTCACCAGGGAACAGTCCCAGGGCGAGGCGCGCTCGGTGAACTCCTGCCGGACCTCGTCGAGCGCCGCGGCGGCTTCGTTCAGGCGGCCCCGGCCGGCGTGGATGCGGGCCGCCAGCCACTTCACGCGGAGGTTCGTGAGATCCAGGCCGAGCGCCACGGCCTGCTCCCGGATTTTCGAGAGCATACGCTCGGGCACCTTGAATTTGCCCAGGAGGCAGAGAGAGGTCGCCTGGTTGAACCGAAGAGTCAGGTACAGGCGCGGCTCCCGCGTGGGGTGGATCAGAGGCTTCGCCTGGTGCAGGACCTGGAGGGCCTGGACGCCTTCGCCCATCTGCTCGAGCACCGCGGACCTTTTTAGGAGAACCCGTCCCCGGTGCTCGGCGGGCGCGGCATCGAACGCCTCCTGCAGCCGGGACAGCGCTCGCGCGAACTGCCGCTCGTCGCGCAACAGCGAGGCGTCGAGATCCAGCAGCAGCCATTCCGCCAGGAAG
>DATFPH010000251.1:0-2642 GCA_035264905.1 Thermoanaerobaculia bacterium | reverse complement strand
TCGGCTGCGTGTAGCTGGCGGAGCTCCTGCTGCAGTCGCCCAGGTGGACGCCGGTCAAGGTGAGGTTCGTGACGGATGATCCGTCGCCCGACACGCTGAAGGTGATGCTTCCGCCCCCACTCACCGTCCCGCTGTAGTCCGCACCCGGTATGTGAAAGGCCGCCGCCTGAGATGCCAGCACAGCGGCGAGCAGCGCCGCGCAGGCCGTGGACGCGATCATGCGGATCGCCGTTGCCATCGGGCAACTTCCTACCCGGTCTCCGCGGGATTCAACGGTGGAAGAGGCGCACCTTCGAGGGTTTGCCATAGGTCGGGGAGGGAAGGTGGATGCGATGGCAACGGCGATGCAGCGCTCAGGGAGTGGGGCGCCGTCCAGCCGGGCCGGTGGCGGCTACGTCGCCCGGTCCTCCTCGAGCGGCCTGTACGACGTTCTCGAGCTGATCCTCGACAAGGGCCTCGTCATCGATGTCTTCGTTCGAGTCTCTCTCGTCGGAATCGAACTCCTCACGATCGACGCCCGGATCGTGATCGCGAGCGTCGATACCTATCTGCGCTTCGCCGAGGCGGTGAACCGCCTCGACCTGATGCAAACCGAAGCGCAGCCTCTGCCCGAGCTGGGCGTCGCCGAAGGCGCAGGCTCTACCGAGCCCTGACACTTCCATTCAGCGCGCCTGCCTCAGGGAGATGCCCGGGCCTCGGCTCGGTCGGACGTAGAGTGATCCCACCGAGCAACAGCTAGCGCTTTCAACAATGAAGGAGGCACCGATGGCTGCGGCATCGGCCAGCCGCCAGTCCTGCTCGCAGACCCGCCTCGCGAGGCGACGACGGTTATTCAGGGTGAGAGCGGCGTTAGCGTGAAGGTCCATCCGGTGTCCTCCTTGGTGCTGGTTTGGCTTGCACCACCAGCCTCTAAGGAGGCCCGGATGAATAACGCGCCTAGGAACTACACCTAGGCCGGTGACGAGGCGGTCTTATGACACACCAAGGGCCCTCTTTCGAGGGCGTTTGGCTAGCGGCGGGGGCCCGATTCGCTTCTCGCTACCACCGCCCCAGGATCCGCGAGATCCTCCGGCGGTCGCCCTAACCGGACTCCTGCTTTTCATCCGAAGCAGTAGTCCGCTTTGCCTGGAAGGGCACACGAACCGCCTCGGCATGTCGCGCTAGCCGCCGGGAGCGTTGTGTCGGTATCCCTGATATCCGCTGCTTCCAGGCGCTCGATCCGAGCCACGATCATCAAGAGCGTGGGGTCCCGAGCGGAAGAGCGGCCTTCGATCTGGGGCAGAGCGCTGGCTACGGGGTAGACCTGAGTCGCTCGCAGTGGCGGGCGGTGTCACGTCCGCCGCCGCCTGTGCAGACGTCGCGACCCTGGGATCCGTCCATCCCATCGTTTCCACCCTGGCCGAACAGGTGGTCACCCCCTGGACCGCCGATCAGGTTGTCGAAGCCGCCGCCGCCCTTGATGAGGTCCTGACCCTTCGAGCCGAATATCCGGTCGCGGCCGGCATCTCCGTACGCGATGTCGTCGCCGCGGCCAGCGCGGATGGTGTCGTTGCCTTTGTCCCCCGAGATCACCTCCTCTGCGAGGGATCCCTCGAGGGTGTCATTGCCCCGGCCCCCAGAGAGGCCGATCTTTGCGCCGACCCCGACCGAGTTCTTGACGACGATGTCGTCGTTCCCCCCGCCTGCGCGGACACCGATCCCAGGTTCATCCTGGTTGATCGGGCAGAGTGCCGTATGGCCGCCCGACCCGCTCCGGATGACACATGGGGCCGCTGCCACGATCACCGCATTCCCCGCGTTCACCTCTCTGCAGGGCGAGCCTCCCGGGCATTGAGGGTCGACCAGATTCGCCAGCTGGATGGAGTTGGCGGAGGCGTCCCCGTTCACCTGGACTCCGAACTGGTTCACGCTGACCGAGACGTGGCTAGCGGCCTGGGCCGCCGAAGCGAGGCCCAGAAGCCCAAGCGCCAGGATGGTGACAGCCGCGATGATCTGCTTACTCATCTCCCCTCATCCCTCGAGCGAGAACTTGACGACCTGATCGCGCCGGGTGCAGGTGAAGGGGGTCAAGTTGCCGCCCTCACCGGCCACACAGGAGAACCCCTTCGGCGTCCGGTCTCCGTTCCGCAGTCCGAACGCGACCTGCCGAGCGAGCTGGCACTTTGCGTGGCTGGCCTTGAGGCGAAAGATGCTCTGGTTCTCGAGCTTCTGGCTAGCGCAACTGTGGAAGCCGGCCGCGGCGGCGGGCCTGGCACCGAAGGACAACCAGAGGGCAACGGTCACAAGGAGGGCGCCGGCTCCCAAGAAGCACACCGAGATGCGAACCCGCGGCGCCGGATGTGAGCGAGACACAAGCCCTCCTTTCCTCGGCGCAACCCTAACTGCGGCGCTGGCGGCCGGTCAAGGCCCGAACTGTGCCGCTAGAGACGCTCAGGAGCCGCTCAATCGCTGCGGCCTTCCGGGGCGTACCGGGAGGGCCAGTGTGAGACTCACGAGGGAGTGCAGCCGGGCTATGACCAGCCAGCGGGTCGGGCATCTGCACGGGCGCCCCACCAAAGAACTACTGCTTTTCGTCCGAAGCAGCGCTTTTCAATTGATGACCGGCGGCCGCCATTGCGGCCGCTTTCACGCGAAAGGAGCAG
>DATFPH010000250.1:0-6004 GCA_035264905.1 Thermoanaerobaculia bacterium | reverse complement strand
TTTGCTACCAGTCTGCTGCTAATATCTCCCATGGCCAGTCT
Source organism: Thermoanaerobaculia bacterium (assembly GCA_035264905.1). GTDB lineage: Bacteria > Acidobacteriota > Thermoanaerobaculia > Multivoradales > UBA5704 > UBA5704. Next base: position 5,963 of record DATFPH010000250.1, on the reverse strand, counting down.
CCTTTCTGGGCCTCGAGCCCGTTATCCCTTGCAGCCATCATAGGACTGCGCAGGGAGGCTGGCCTTCTCATCCAATCTCACACCCTCCCGGGAGAGGGGGAGCTTCAGGCTACAGGCCCGGCGGCGCCGGGGGGAGGGCGGCGAGGTAGGAGGAGCTGACCTTCCTCAGCCAGACGTAGTAGTCGTCGATCTTCTTCGGGATGATCGGGTTGGCGCCCGCGACGCTGACGATCGCTCCGATGAACAGGAGAAGGAAGCCCGGGCCGGCCAGCAGGGCAAAGGTGTCTCCTGAGCCCTCCATCTGGGTGCAGCTCGCGAACATCAGGAGGAGCCCTGAGATCATCATCAGCGTCGAGATCGTGGCCGCCCGTTTCCTCTTGTCCGAGTGCGCATCGCAGAGCGGCAGGACCACGTCGGCCTTTTTCCGCGTCACGAGGGACCCGATGATGTAGACGAGAGGGCCGCCGAGGAATAGCAGCAGGTAGAGCCACGGCTGGTGCCAGTACATCTTCTTGGGGTACTGCACCGACGCCGGCTGGTTGCACTGGAGGCACCGGTTGGGGAGGGTCGTCCCCTTCTGCATGACCAGCAGGTCGCCGGTGCGCCAGACCCCGCCGGCGGCGAAGAGCTGGCCGGGCGGCGGTGCCTCCGGAGCGCTCTGCAAGTCGCTCCGGGGTGGGGCATACGGGTTCGCAGCCTGGGCCGCGGGCAGGGGCGGCGTTGTGAAGGTGCTGGCTGCCGCCGGGGAGGTCCGCGAACCGCTGAACCTCGCGAAGACGATTCCACAGGCGGGACAGTCGACGGCGTTGGGCTCGCGCGCCCAGCCGCACTTGGGACAGGTCATCTGCGAAGCGTCCATCACGGCATCCTCCGCATCGGGGGGATCGAGGTCCCCGATGTCATTGGCCCGACTCTCGTCGTGCTCTCGTCACGGTTGTTGAGAGAGATTCTAGCAGCGATCTCTTGTTTCGAGATGGCTGGCGAGGGTGTTTCGTTTCTGGAGGGGGTGCTAAGGAGGCCGTCCGGAGCCGGCTTCGCCGGGACCCTCACCCCCTGGCCCCCTCTCCCACACGCACTCACGCCCTCCCGGGAGAGGGGGAAACTCCTCTCTAGAGCAGCCCGCTGCCCTTCACCTCCAGATAGCGGTTCACCACCTGGTAGGGGAGCATTTCGGGCTCGGTGTCGAGGGTGAGGATGCCTCCGACCTGGAGCTTTTCGAGGACTCCTTCGCGGGCGGAGAGGTAGCGGTGGATGGCGGCGGTGCGCAGGGCGTCGCGCAGGGTGCCGATCGGGCGTTCCAGGCTCTGTTTGAGGACGGTCTCGCGCAGGCTGGCGAGGAGGACGAGGTGCCGGGAGCGGAGGAGGCGGAGGGCGGGGACGATTTCGTCCGAGTCTTCGTCGCGCAGGTTGGAGAGGAGGAGGACGAGGGCGCGGCGCTTCTGGCGCATCATGAGGCGCGTGGCGGCTTCCAGGTAGTCGGAGGGGCTCTGGGTGGTTTCGAGGTCGTAGACGAGGCGCTGGATGGCTTCGAGGCCGACGTTCCCCTGGACCGGCGGCAGCCAGCGCTCCGGGCCGCTGAAGGTGAGGAAGCCGACCGAGTCTCCCTGGCGCAGGGCGACGTAGGAGAGCAGGAGGACGGTGTTGAGCACGTGGTCGAAGTGGGTGAGGTCGCCGTCCTTGGCATGCATGCGCCGGCCGCAGTCGATCAGGCAGACGATCTGCTGGTTGCGCTCTTCCTGGTATTGCCTGGCGATGAGGCGCTGCCGGCGCGCGGTGGCTTTCCAGTCGATGCGCCGCAGGCTGTCCCCGTCGCGGTACTCCCGCAGCTCCTGGAATTCGAGCCCCTCGCCGCGCCGCCGGCTGACCCGGATGCCGATCTGGCCGAGCTGGTCGGCGAGAGCCAGGATGGCGTAGCGGGCGACGGCCTGGAAGTTGGGGACGACCCGCACGTCCTGGGGCGCGCCGCTGGAGAGCCTCCGGCGCCAGAGGTCGCCGCGCTGGCGCAGGAGAAGGTCGGCCGGGCCGAACCGGTGGTCGCCGCGGCGCGTGGGCCGCAGCCGGTACTCCAACTCGACCCATCCGCGGCCCGGCACCCTCTGGCGAGACGGCAGGCCTTCGGTCTCGGAATGGAGGGGCGGCGTGTCGAAGATCTCGACGTCCAGCTCCTCCCGGCCGGGATTGGAGAGGCGCAGGCGGATCGGCGTGTAGGCCCCCAGGGGGAGGGAGGACGGCGCGTCGCGCTCGACCGGCGGAGGCGGGATGCGCCGGAGGCGGCGCCAGGCCACGGCGGCTGCAACCGCCAGCGCCAGGCCGGCTCCGGCCCAGAGGGGGAGGAGCGGCGGCCAGACGGCGGCGGCGACGCCCAGGAGGGTCCAGGCGAAGAGGAGGCGGAGGAGGTTGGGGGCGGGTCTCATGGGGCCCCCAAAAAAGCCGGCTTCGCCGGGGACCTCACCCCCTGACCCCCTCTCCCATCGCCCCCCCGCCACCCGGGAGAGGGGGAAAGACCGCGGAATGCCTGATCATCCGACGGATCTGTCGGATTGAGTTCCCCCTCTCCCGGAGGAAGGGGGGACGATGGGAGAGGGGGCTAGGGGGTGAGGTCACGTCCGCGGTGCCTCCACCTTCTCCAGAATCGCCGGGATCACCTGCTCGGCTCTCTGGCCTTCGATCTCCAGCTCGGGGCTCAGGATCACCCGGTGGCCGAGGGCGGGCAGGGAGACGGATTTGACGTCGTCGGGCAGGACGTGGTCGCGGCCGGCGAGGAGGGCTTTGGCTCTTGCGGCTCGCACGAGGGCGATGGCGCCGCGCGGGCCGGCTCCGACGCGCAGGCCTTTCCAGGTGCGGGTGGCGCGGACGATGCGCACGGCGTAGTCGAGGATGCGGTCGTCGACCAGCACGCGGGCGGCGATTTCCTGGAGCCAGACGACGTGCTCGGGGGCGGCGAGGGGGCGCACGGCAGAGACGTCGAGGTCGCCGCCGATCCGGTTCTGGGTGACGGCTCGCACCAGCTCGACCTCTTCGGCCGGAGCGGGGTAGTCGATCGACACCTTGAGGAGGAAGCGGTCGAGCTGGGCTTCCGGCAACGGATAGGTGCCGTCGTGCTCGATCGGGTTCTGAGTGGCGAGCGTCATAAAGGGTCGCGGCACGGCCACCGATTGCCCCTCGATCGAGATCTGCCTTTCCTGCATGACCTCCAGGAGCGCGGCCTGGGTCTTGGCCGGGGCGCGGTTGATCTCGTCCGCCAGGAGCAGGTGGGTGAAGGCCGGCCCCTTGCGTAGGCGGAACTCGCCGCTCTTGGCGTCGAACACGGCGTTGCCGGTGACGTCCGTGGGCATCAGGTCCGGGGTGAACTGGATGCGCGTGAAGCGGCCGTTGAAGGTGCGGGCCACGGCGCGGACGAGCAGGGTCTTGCCCAGGCCCGGGACACCTTCGATGAGGACGTGGCCGCCCGCCAGGAAGGCGGTCAGCACCAGGTCGACCACGGCGCTCTGCCCGACCACGGCGCGGCTGATCTCCTGGCGGATCTGCGCGGCCAGGGCCGCGGCCCGCGGGAAGTCGACGGGGGCCGGCGCGGGTGCCTGGCCCGGAGTCGGGGCCGGAGTCGGGGACGTTGGAAGAGGCTCGCTCACAGGGATCTCCTGACGGTCTCGAGAGTTTGCAGAGCTTGGACGAGGTCGGCCGGCGCGGTGACGGCGCCGTAGAGGGCACGGTCGATCCGCGCGGCGGGCAGGCGCGCACCGGCGGCCAGGCGCTGGACGAGGTCGGCGGCGGGCAGGCTTCTCCAGCCGGGCTCGCGGACGTCGATGCGGTCGAAGAGGGCCTGGCGCGCTCCCTGGACGAGCTCGCTGCCGCGGCCGGTGCGCCAGAGGAAGTCGCCGGAGGCTTCGACGTGCTCCAAGAGGCTCCGGCGGCCGCGCGGCGGATCCGGCACGAGCGGTCCGAAGCGGGCGCCGGCGGACCACAGCCAGGCCGCGATCAACAGTCCGCCGCTCGCGAGCGCCATCCAGGCGTTCTGCGCCAGGAGCTGGGCGAGGGTGGGGACCTCGTCGCGCACGGCGAGCCAGACGCCGGCCGGCGCGTCGCCGCCGGCGCGCACCAGGGCCCAGGCGAGAGCCGCATGGTCGTGCTGGCCGATGTGGCCGTTGGACAGGAAGCCCGCGTCGGCCAGGAAGGTGACGCTCCCGGCGCCTTCGGCGTAGCGGACGAAGGCCAGGCCGGCCGGGCTCCCCATCTGGACCTGGGTGTCTTTCCGGGTCACCTTGAGCCGCCGTGCTTGGAGGATCTCGACCGTGGCTTTGGTTCCCTCGCGCAAGGTGACCTCGAAAACCTCGGGGCCTCCAGCCTCCGGCGGCTCGGAGACCTCGACGGACCAGTGGCGGAGGATGGGATCGATGCTCGGCGCCTCATCCAGTGCCACCAGGAGGCGGCCCCCCCGGCGCACCCAGTCGAAGATCTTCGCGAATTGCCCGGAGGAGAGGGAGCGCGCCGGGCTCACGAGCAGCAGGGCGTGATCGGCCGGCGGCATGCCCGGCGGCTCGGCGGCCAGGGTGCGTGCCGGCGCGCCGAGGCGGGTGAAGAGGCGCTCGGCGGCGAGGAACGGATTGGCGCGCGCCGCCCCCTGATAGCCGACCTCGACGTCTTGCTCGACCCTCTCGAAGGCGGTGAAGAACCAGAGAGCGGCCAGGGCCGCCAGGAGCAGCGCAGCGGCGGTGAGAAGGAGGGACGTGCGGCTCATGCGGCGTCTCCGGCAGCCTTTCCGAAAAGCCGGCCCCAGGCGGTGCAGAGGGCTCGCGCTTCGTCAATGTCTGGTGGACGGTGCGCGTAGGCGGTGCTCTGCCAGGCCCCGGTCAGCTTCGCGAAGTATTCGGCGCGCTCCCGTCCGGCCTTGCGCCGTACGAAGTCGACGCAGTCCCCTTCGGTCCAGCTCTCGCGCACGGGGAGCCCCTCGCGGCGCACCAGGAAGGCGATGGCGGCGCGGTAGAGGAGGCCCAGGGCGCTGGCCGGGTCTCCCTGTTCCCAGGCGCTCCACGCCGTGCCCGGCACGTCGGCGGGGAGCGACTCCGGACGGATGTCGAGCCCGAAGACCGCGGAGGGCAGCGGAGCGCGTTCGGCCGGCTCGGCCTGGACCAGGAGGAACGGCCGGCGCCGGACTCCTTTGGAAGCCACGATGACCAGGCCGATGAGGAGCGCCGTGGCCACGGCCAGCACGAGCGGCCTGAGGAAGCCGAGGGAGAGGGAGGGCATCGTGCGGTCTTTCGGCTTCTCCTTCTGGGCGTCCTTGGGGCGCCAGACCTTCATTTTCTGGTGGGTCTGGAACTCGGGGCCGGCGAGGACCTCGCGGACAGTATCGGCGGGGGTAGGGGCGGGGGAGGAGAGGCCCTCACCCCCGGCCCCTATAGGCACTAACTTACCGGCGTCCGCGGCGCCCGCCAGGGGTCGAGACCCCTGGCTACCTAGAAGAAAAACCGCCCACTGAAGGGGCGGACGGGGGCGTCGTCCCCTTGGGGACGATTGTTGGTGTTCGGTAGCCAGGGGTTTCAACCCCTGGCGAGGAGCTCTCGCGCGAGCGGGAGAGGGGTGCAAAGCGAGGAAAAACAGGAGGAGCACGGCCGCCGCCTTCCCCGCTTTGCGGCGGAGGGGCTCGCCGCCGGTCAAGCGTGCGGCGAGGCGGCGGAAGGCGATCTCGACGTCCCAGCCTTCCAGGTGGATGCGGCGGCTGAGATAGAGCGAGAAGCCGGCGGCCACGTAGAACGGCTCGATCGCGGTCAGGGCGAGGAAGTACACGGCGGCCATCCACCACCAGAACGCCGCGGTCGGCTCGCCGGCGCTCGCCGCCACGCCGGTCAGCTCGGCGGCCTCGCTCCATCCCGACGAGGGGGTGAGGAGCGACACCAGCTCGATGAACGCCACCATGGTGAAGCCTTCGAGCAGGCTGCAGGCGAAGGTCAGCCAGACGGCGTTCT
>DATFPH010000249.1:0-12218 GCA_035264905.1 Thermoanaerobaculia bacterium | reverse complement strand
CCTTCGAGCGCTACTTCGACGGCGCCGGCCTCCTCGGCACGCCCGAGAGCTGTTTGCAGACCATCGAGCGCCTGCGGGAGATCGGGATCGACGAGGTGGCTTGCCTGATCGACTTCGGGATCGAGACGGAGCGGGCTTTGGCGGCGCTGGAGAAGCTCGACGAGGTCCGGCAGCGCGCCAACGCGAACGTCTCGTCCCATGCCGAGGACCACGGCACCCTGGCCGGCCGCCTCCGCCGGCACCGGGTCACGCACCTCCAGTGCACCCCCTCGATGGCCGGAATGCTCGCCGCCGATCCCGGCGCGCTGGAGGCGCTCGGCGGGCTCCACACGCTCCTGCTCGGCGGCGAGGCGCTGCCGCCGGGGCTCGCCGAGACATTGCCGCGCCCGCCGGGGGGCCTCTTCAATCTGTATGGCCCGACGGAGACCACGATCTGGTCGGCGGTCTACCCGGTGCCGGCTTCCCCTCCGCGGACGGTCGGCGGGACGGTGCCGATCGGCCGGCCGATCGCCAACACGTCGATCCACGTGGTCGATCCTCAGCTCCGGCTGATGCCGCCGGGCTCTCTCGGGGAGCTGGTGATCGGGGGAGCCGGGGTGGCGCGCGGCTATCTGGGCCGGCCGGAGCTGACGGCGGAGCGGTTCCTGCCCGATCCGTTTTGGAATCGGACGGATCGGTCCGATCCGTCCGATCGGTCGGATCTGATCGGCGCCCGGCTCTACCGCACGGGCGACCTCGCGCGCTTCCGGGCCGACGGGACGCTGGAGTTCCACGGCCGGATCGACCAGCAGGTGAAGATCCGCGGGCACCGGATCGAGCCCGGCGAGGTGGAGGCGGCCCTGCTCGCGCATCCGGAGGTCCGCGAGTGCGCGGTCGTCGCCCGGCCGGGAGCGGACGAGACCCGGCTCGTGGCCTATCTGGTTCCGGCGGACGGCGCCCTCCTCGCGGCCGGCGACCTGCGGAGCTTCCTGCTCGGCCGGCTGCCCGAGCCGCTGATCCCCTCGGCCTTCGTTTCCCTCCAGCGCCTGCCCCTCACGCCGAACGGCAAGCTCGACCGCCGCGCGCTGCCGGCGCCGGACGCGGGTCGGCTCGGCACGGGCGCCCAATGGGTGGCGCCGCGGAGCGGGCTGGAGCGCACCATCGCCGGGGTGTGGCAGGAGGTGCTGCACGTCGAGCGGGTCGGCGTCCAGGACAACTTCTTCGAACTGGGAGGCACCTCGCTCGGAGTCGCCCAGGTGCACAGCCGGCTGCGCGAGGCGCTCGGCAGCGATCTGTCGCTGGTCGATCTCTTCCGGCACCCCACCGTCGGCGCTCTCGCCCGCCATCTTGCCGCGGCGCAGGAGAGCGGCGGGAGCGGTGAGGCGGCGGGCTCGTCCGTCGACGACCGCATCCGGGCGCGGACCGAGGCGCGCGGCCGGCGGCGCCCCCCCTCCATCCCTGGAGCCAGCTCATGACCGATCTGCGAGAGCACCCCAACGCCATTGCGATCACAGGTCTGGCCGGCCGGTTCCCCGGCGCGGCCGACCTCGACCGGTTCTGGGCGAACCTGCGCGACGGCGTCGAGTCCATCACGTTCTTCTCTGACGAGGAGCTCCGTGCCTCCGGCGTGGGCGAGGAGATGCTGAAGTCCCCGGCCTACGTGCGGGCCAAGCCCTACCTGGAGGGGATCGACCTCTTCGACGCGGGTTTCTTCGGATTCACGCCGCGCGAGGCGTCGCTCCTCGATCCGCAGCAGCGGGTCTTCCTGGAGTGCGCCTGGGAGGCCCTGGAGAACGCGGGCTATGACGCCGAGCGCTTCCCGGGGCGCATCGGCGTCTACGGCGGGGCGAACTTGAGCTCGTACATGCTGTGGAACCTGCTGTCCAACCCGGACCTGCTGGCCTCGGTGGGCGGCGTCCAGGGGCGGATCGGAGTCGACAAGGACTTCCTCACCACCCAGGTCTCCTACCGGATGAACCTGCGCGGCCCGAGCTTCGCGGTGCAGACCGCCTGCTCCACGTCGCTGGTCGCCGTCCACGTGGCGAGTCAATCGCTCCTCGACGGAGAGTGCGACATGGCGCTCGCCGGGGGCGTCGGGGTGAACCTGCCGCAGAAGGTCGGCTACGTCTACCACGAGGGGAGCATCTACTCGCCGGACGGACACTGCCGCGCCTTCGACGCCGACGCGCGCGGCACGGTGCTCGGCGACGGCGCCGGCATCGTGGTGCTCCGCCGGCTCGCCGACGCGCTGGCCGCGGGCGACCGCATCCGCGCCGTGATCCGCGGCTCGGCGATCAACAACGACGGCTCCGGCAAGGTCGGCTATACGGCGCCGAGCCTGGATGCGCAGGCCGAGGTAATCGCCGAAGCCCTGGGGATTGCGGGGGTCGAGCCCGAGACGGTCGGAGCGATCGAGGGGCACGGCACCGGCACGCGGCTCGGCGATCCCATCGAGGTCGCGGCGCTCACCCGCGCCTTCCGCTCGCGCGGCGCCTCCCGACGCGGCTTCTGCGCTCTGGGCTCGGTCAAGACGAACGTGGGGCATCTCGATGCCGCGGCCGGCGTGGCCGGACTGATCAAGACCGTGCTGGCCCTGGAGCACGGCCAGATCCCGCCGAGCCTCGGCTTCGCGAAGCCCAACCCGGAGATCGACTTCGCCGGAAGCCCGTTCTTCGTGAACGACCGCCTGCGCGACTGGCCCTCCGGAGGCCCCCGCCGGGCCGGAGTCAGCTCCTTCGGCGTCGGAGGCACGAACGCCCACGTGGTGCTCGAAGAGGCGCCCGCCCCCGCGCCGGCCGGCCCCTCGCGCCCCTGGCAGCTCCTACCGTTATCGGCAAAAACGGCGACGGCCCTCCAGGCTGCGGCGGAGAATCTCGGGCGGTTCCTGAGTGGAGATCAGACCGATCGGTCGGATCCGTCGGATCGGTCCGATCTCCCGGACGTCGCCTTCACCCTTCAGAACGGCCGCCGCGCCTTCGCGCACCGCCGGGCCATCGTAGCCCGCGACGCCGCCGAAGCCGCGGCCCTGCTGCGCACCCCCGCGCCGGACCGCACGGCGGCCGGGGTCGTCTCCGGCGGCGACCGGCCGGTGGTTTTCCTGTTCCCCGGCCAAGGATCGCAGCACCCGAACATGGCCGTGGAGCTCTACCGCGGCGAGGCGGTCTTCCGCCAGGAGATCGACCGCTGCGCCGAGATCCTGACGCCGCATCTGGGGCTCGACCTCCGCGAGGTCCTCTATCCTGCTCCAGGTAGTGAGGAGGAAGCGGCGCGGCGGCTGGAGCGGACGGAGCTGACGCAGCCCGCCCTCTTCGCGGTCGAATACTCCCTGGCGCGTCTCTGGATGTCCTGGGGCGTGCGCCCCGCGGCGATGCTCGGCCATAGCGTCGGCGAGTACGTGGCTGCCTGCTTGGCCGATGTGATGTCCCTGGAGGACGCTCTCAGCCTGATCGCGGCGCGCGGCCGGCTGATCCAGGGACTCCCGGCCGGCGCCATGCTCGCCGTGCCGTTGCCGGAATCCGAAGTCGCCGCGCGCCTCACTCCGCAGCTCTCACTCGCCGCAGTCAACGGCCCGGAGCTCTGCGTGGTCTCGGGACCCGAAGAGGCGGTGGAAGCGCTGCGCCTCGAGCTCGATACCGGGAAGGTCGAGTGCACGCGGCTCCACACCTCGCACGCCTTCCACTCGGAGATGATGGCGCCGATCCTCGGTCCGTTCACCGAGCGGGCATCGCGCGTGAAGCTCGCGCCGCCGCGCCTCCCCTATCTCTCGAACGTGACCGGCACCTGGATCCGCCCCGAGGAGGCCACCGATCCCCGGTACTGGGCCCTCCACGTGCGGCAGACGGTGCGCTTCGCCGACGGCCTCGCCGAGGCTCTGGCCGATCCGGAGCGCATCCTCCTGGAGGTCGGCCCCGGCCAGGCGCTCACCACCCTGGCCTCGCAGATGCCGGGCGACCGGCTTTCGCGCGTGGCCGTGCCGTCCCTCCGGCGGCCCAAGGACGATCCTGCCGAGATCTCGGACCTGGCGCGCATGCTCCACGCCCTCGGCCGCCTGTGGTCCGCCGGCGCCGCCGTCTCCTGGGAGTCCCTCACGGCCGGCGAGCAGCGGCGGCGCGTGCCGCTCCCGACCTACCCCTTCGAACGGCAGAGGTATTGGATTGAGCCTGGGAAGGGAGGCATGGCGGTGGCAACCGTCGGGGCGGATGGGGCGGTTCCGGAGATTCCGGCAGGCGGCGGATTGACCAAGCAGGCGCTCGATACCTGGTTCTACCTGCCGGCCTGGCGGGAGGTGGAGCGAATGGAGCCGCCCGCGGAGGATGAAGAGGCGGGATCGTGGCTGGTGTTTCTGGACGAAGGAGGGCTTGGTTCCAAGATCCTCGACCACCTCCGCGTCCGCGGCACGGTCGTCCGCGCCGTCGTCCCCGGCGAAGCCTTTGAAGTCCAAGAGGACGGCACCATCATCCTCCGCCCTGGCGAGCGCAAGGACTACGACCTCCTGATGAAGGAGACCCGCTCCGCACCCGCCACCCACGTCCTCCATCTCTGGAATGTCACGGGAGGAGGTTCCGCAGGACGTAACCGCGCCTTCTGGTCCCTCCTCTACCTGGTCCAGGCCCTGGGTGAAGAGAGCCCGGGCGTGCCGGTACGGATCGGCGCGGTGGCGGACGGCTTCCACGACGTGACCAGCGACGAAGCGTCCGATCCCGAGAAAGCCCTGGCCCTTGGCCTCTGCCGGGTCGTGCCGCAGGAGTCGCGGATGAGCTTCCGCAGCTTCGACGTGGTCTCTCCTCCGCCAGGTCCCGCCGCGGAGGCGCTGGCGGCACGGCTTGTAGCCGAGCTGGCCGGCGCGGCGACCGACCCGGTCGTGGCCTTCCGGGGCCGGCGGCGCTGGGTCCAAGGATGGGAAAACCCGCCGCTCGACGCACGGTGGTCCCGCCCGGCCGTCCTCCGCGAAGGCGGCGCCTGGCTGATCACCGGCGGCCTCGATCCCACGAGCCTGGTCTTCGCCCGTCATCTGGTCCGCGAGACCGGCGCGCGGGTCGCCCTCGTGGTCCCGCCCGGCTTCCCCACCCGCGGAAGCTGGGACGCGCTGCTCGCCTCGTCCTCCGAGAACGGAAGACCGGAGCCGATCGCCCGGGTGATCCGCACGGTCCGCGAGCTCGAAGCCGGCGGCGGCGAGATTCTGCTGGTCCCCGTTGATCCAGCCACCGAGGTGGGTGCGCGCGAGGCCGTCCACGCGGCGGTCGAGCACTTCGGCGCGCTCCGAGGCGTGCTCCACACCGACATGTTCCCGGGCGCCGGCCTGATCCAGCTCAAGACACCCGAGGCCTCGGCGCCCGTCCTCCGCCCGAAGCTCGACGGAACCCGCGCCTTGGCCGCGGCCCTGAAAGAAGTGCCGATCGAGATCTTCGTTCTCTTCTCCTCCACCATCGCGGTCACGGGCGGCCTCGGCCAGGTGGATTTCTGCGCGGCGAACAATTTCCTCGATCTCTTCGCGGAGACGGAGCGCGCGGCCGGCCGGCTCCCGGTGGTGACCCTCGACTGGGGCGCCTTCCGCTGGGAGGAGTGGCAGGAGCAGCTCGGCGGCGGACCCGCCGGCATGCAGGAGGAGCTCAAGCGCTCTCTCACCCTTTTCGGCATCGACGAGCCGGAGAGCTGGGAGGCGTTCTCCCGCGCCCTCGCCACGGGCACGCCGCGGGTGGTGATCTCGACCGGCGATCTGGAGACCGTTATCGCCCATCACAACGCGCTGACCGCCGGCCTCCTGGCGCAGCAGCCCGGCGCGGCAGCCGGCGGCGGCCACCCGCGGCCGGCGCTCTCCACCCCGTACGCGCCGCCCAGCGACGAGATCGAGGAGGGGATCGCCACGATCTGGCAGGAGATGCTGGGGTTCGAGCCGGTGGGGATCCAGGACAACTTCTTCGAGCTGGCCGGCAACTCGCTGACCGCCATCCAGATCATCACCCGCATCCGCAAGGCGTTCGACGTGGACCTCTCGATGAGCGCCATCTTCGAGACGCCCACGATCGCGGGGCTCGCCGGAGCGGTGCGCGCCAGCCGCCTCGACTCCGAGGCGCTCGCCGAGGTGGACCAGATCCTCGACGAGATCGAGGGGCTCTCCGCCGAGGAGCTGGAGCGCCTGCTCGCCGAGGAGATGGAGATGGGAGAGGAGGCGCATGGCGCCTGAGGATCAGGACAACCTGAAAACCCGCCTCGCCGGCCTCTCGCCCGAGCAGCGCGAGCTCCTCCTCCGCCGCCTGAAGCAGAAGGCGCCGGGGGAAGCCACGGCGGCTCCGGCCCCGCTCATCCCGGCGATGCCCGAGCCTCCGCCGTCGGACCGGCCAGTGACGTTCAGCCTGTTCTTCTTCTCCGAGGCGGGCTCGAAGACGCCGGCTGAAGGGTACGAGCTGCTGATCGAGACCGCCCGCTTCGGCGACGCGCACGGCTTCGCGGCGGTGTGGACCCCCGAGCGGCACTTCGGCGAGTTCGGCGGCTTCTATCCGAACCCGGCGGTGCTCGGGGCGCACCTCGCGGCGCGCACTAAGCGGATCGGCATCCGCGCCGGCAGCGTCGTCCTCCCCCTGCACCATCCGCTGCGGGTGGCCGAGGAGTGGGCGGTGGTCGACAACGTCTCGCGCGGTCGGGTGGGCGTCTCCTTCGCCTCGGGCTGGCACCCCACGGATTTCGCGTTGCGGCCCGAGGGCTACCGCGACCGCAAGGACGTGATGTTCCAGGGGATCGAGACCGTGCGCCGGCTCTGGCGTGGCGAGGCGGTGCGCCAGACCGGGGTGGACGGCCGGGAGATCGAGGTGCGCGTGCTGCCGCGGCCGGTGCAGGCGGAGATCCCGATCTGGGTGACCGCCTCGACCAGCCCGGCCACCTGGCAGCGCGCCGGAGAAATTGGGGCGAACGTCCTCACCATCGTGCAGCCTCTCCCCACGCTCACCGACCGCATCGCCCGTTACCGCGCGGGCCGCGCCGCAGCCGGGCTCGACGCGGAAGGGGGCAACATCACGGTCATGGTCCACGCCTACGTGGCGGACGACGAGAAGGCCGCCCGAGAAACCGTGCGCCGGCCGATGATGGACTACCTGCGGAACTATCTCGACCAGTACAGCTTCCTGGCGGGCGGCGACACCTCGCAGGTGCGGAAGGAGGACGTGGATACGGTCCTCGGCGTGGCGTTCGAGGGCTACTACAACACCCTCTCGCTGCTGGGCGATCCCGATAAATGCGCCCGCACTGTGGATCACCTGCGGGCGCTCGGCGTCGACGAGATCGCGTGCCTGGTCGACTTCGGAGTGGAGACGCGGAAGATCCTGGACGCGCTGCCGGCTCTGGCGGCGTTCAAGGAGAGCTATGCGGTGCCTGCGGAGGCCGCCCGATGACCGGTACCCAGAACCGCATCGCCAACCTGACGCCCGAGCAGCGGCGGCTGCTGGAGCTGCGGCTCAAGAAGAAGAACCTGGCGGCGCCGGTCCTCCAGGGCATCCCGCGCCGGGGCAGCGCCGGGCCGCACCCGCTCTCCGCCAACCAGCACTGGCTCTGGCAGGTCTATGAGAAGGCGGGGAGGCAGCATCCGGGCTGGAACGTCTACACGGGCATGCGCTTCTTCGGGCCGGTCGATCCGGAGCCCCTGGCGCGGGCGATCGACGAGGTCTGCCGCCGCCACGAGGTGCTGCGCTCCTCCTTCCCGGTGGTCGACCCGATGATGGGCGGCCGGCCGGTCCAGCAGCTCCTGCCGGAGGATTTCGTCCAGCCGGTGCCGGTGATCGACGTCGCGGCGCTCCCACCGGAGCGGCAGGAGCCGGAGGCGCATCGGTTCTTCGGCGAGCGCTGGCGGCAGGTGTTCGATCTGGAGCGCGGGCCGGTCTGCCGCTTCACCCTCGCCCGCTTCGGACCGGAGCACTGGCAGCTCCTCGTCATGATGCACCACATGGCCACGGACTGGGTCTCCTACGCCCTGTTCGAGCGCGAGCTGGCGCAGATCTATCAGGCCTTCCGCACCGGCAAGCCATCGCCGCTGGAGCCCCTGGCCATCCAGTTCTCCGACTTCACCTACTGGGAGCAGGACTGGCTTCAGGGCGAGACGGCGCGCGCGCATCTGGCGTGGTGGAAGGAGACGCTTCAGGGGCTTCCCGTCCTGGAGCTTCCGACCGACTTCCCGCGCCCGCCCGTCCAGAGCCACCGCGGAGCCCGACCCCACTTCCAGGTGAGCGAGGCGACGTACCGCCGGCTCCGGGTTCTGGGCAAAGAGGAGGAGTCGAGCCTCTTCTATGTGATGACGGCGGCGCTCGATGCCCAGTTCCATCGCCTCAGCGGCCAGGAGGATTTCGCCATCGGCTCGCCGGTCCTGGGGCGCAACCAGCGCGACCTCGAGCCGCTGATCGGCCTTTTCCTGAACTACCTCCCGCTCCGCGCCGACGTTTCCGGTGACCCGACGTTCCGCGAGCTGGTGCGGCGCACGCGGAAGACGACCCTGGAGTCCTTCGCCCACCAGGACCTCCCCCTGGGCGCCATTCTGCCGGAGGTCCTCTCGGATTACGGGCCGGAGCGCCACCCCCTGTTCCAGGTGGCTTTCTTCTGGCTGGAGAACCCGCCGATGACGAGCTACCACGACGTCGGCGTCCGCCTCCTGGTCACCTACGGCGGCACCTCGCGCTTCGACCTGCTGGTCTCGATCTGGGACCAGGGGAGCTTCCTCGAAGGATGGTTCGAATACGACCGCGCCCTCTGGCGGCGCGAGACGATCGAGGGGTGGCTGGAGCTGTTCGTGCGGATGCTGGACGCGATGGCCGCGGAGCCGGACCGGCGGCTTTCGGAGATCTCCTCATGACCGTCTCGGACAAGATCCAGAAGCTCACGCCCGAGCAGCGCGCCTTCCTGCGCTCGCGTCTCCAGAAGAAATACCTGGAGGGGGGCGACTCCATCCCGAGGCGGCCGGACCCGGCCGAATGGCCGTTGTCGTTCGCCCAGGAGCGCCTCTGGTTCCTCGATCAGCTCGAGCCGGGGCCGCAGTACAACGACTACACGGCCTACCGCTTCACCGGGCCGCTCCACGTCCCCGTCCTGGAGCGCAGCCTGAACGAGGTCGTGCGGCGGCACGAGGCGTTGCGCGCCATCTTTCCGCGCGTGGATGGCCAGCCCACGCAGCTGGTGCTCCCGGAGATGTGGGTGCCGGTCCCCGTGGTGGACCTCTCGGGTTTACCGGAGGATGGGCCCGCGGAGCGGCGGGGCGCAGCCGCCGGACGGCTCGGGTTCGAGGAGGTCGTGCGGCCGTTCGATCTGGAGACGGGGCCGCTGGTGCGGGCGCTGGCGCTGCGCACGGCTCCGGGCGACCACCAGCTCGTGCTCAACATGCACCACATCGTCTGCGACGGCTGGTCGGCCATCATCCTGAACCGGGAGATGGGCCTGATCTACGACGCCCTCTCGCGCGGCCGTTCCTGGAGCCTCCCCGAGCTGCCGATCGATTACGCGGACTACGCCTGGTGGCAGCGGCAGTGGCTGCGCGGCAGCGTCCTTGAAAAGCAGGCCGCCTGGTGGAAGGAGCAGCTCGACGGCATGGCTCCGCTCCTGGAGCTGCCGACGGACCGGCCGCGCCCGCGGACGCGCAGCGGTCGCGGCATCCGCCTCTACCTGGTCCTCCCCGGCCGCCTCGCCGAGGGTCTCCAGGGGCTCGCCCAGCGCGAGGGGGCGACCTCCTTCATGGCCCAGCTCGCCGCGGTCGCCGCCCTCCTCCACCGCTGGAGCGGCCAGGACGACGTCTCGATCGGCACGCCCACCGCCGGCCGCAACCGGGAGGAGCTCGAAGGGATGATCGGGTTCTTCGTGAACACTCTCGTCCTGCGCACCCGCCTGGACGGCGATCCCTCCTTCCGCGAGGTCCTGCGGCGGGTCCGCGAGACCACGGCTGGCGCCTTCGCACACCAGGACGTCCCGTTCGAGCGGCTCGTCGAAGAGGTGCAGCCGGACCGCGGCCTGGCCTACACGCCGCTCTTCCAGGTGATGTTCGCCTCGCAGGTGGGCGGCCCGGAGGCCGCGCCGCCGGTTTCCAGCGAGGGTCAGGCCGGGCAGCTCGGCATGACCGGCCTCAAGATCTCCAACCAGACGGCGAAGTTCGACCTGGTCTTCCACTTCTGGGAAGAGCCGGGCGGACTCGGCGGCTGGATGGAGCTCGACTCCGATCTGTTCGACGTGCCGACCATCCTCCGCATGGTCCGTCACCTGGAGGTCCTGCTCGCGGGAGCGATCGCGGCGCCGGACGAGCCCGTCGCGCGCCTGCCTCTGCTGACCGCCGAAGAACGGCAGCAGATCCTCCAGGAATGGAACGACACCAGGGTCGAGCGGCCCGAGGAGACGATCCCCGAGATGCTCGCGGCGCAGGCCAAGCGCACGCCGGACGCCCTCGCCCTGGTCTTCGGGGAAGAGCGGCTGACCTACGCCGAGGCCTGGAGCCGCGCCCACCCGCTCGCCGAGCACCTGCGGGAGCTCGGCGTGGGGCCGGACGTGCCGGTGGCGATCAGCACCGAACGCTCCATGGAGCTGCTGATCGCGGTGCTGGCTGTGTTCGCGGCGGGAGGGGCGGTGGTGCCGCTCGACCCGGCGCACCCGGCGGAGCGGCTGGAGTACATGCTGGGGGACAGCGGGGCGGCGGTGCTGCTGCGGGCCAAGGACATCAAGGACTTCAAGGACGCCAAGGGCAAAGAAGCCCTCAGCTCGGCGCCGTCCTTGGAGTCCTTGCAGTCCTTGATGTCCTTTCCCCTTCCCCACCACCTCGGCTACGTCATCTACACCTCCGGCACCACCGGCCGGCCCAAAGGCATCGCCCTCACCCAGCGGGCGCTGGTCAACATGGTGCGTTGGCACATCGGCGAATACGGCGGCGGCCGGCGGGTGCTCGGCTTCTCGTCGTTCAGCTTCGACGTCTTCTTCCAGGAGCTGCTGACCGCCCTCGCCTCGGGCGGCTCGCTCCATCTGCTCTCCGAGACCCAGCGGCGCGACGCCGAGGCTATGGCGCGCTTCATCGAGGAGGAGCGGATCGAGGAGGCGGTGCTCGCGGTGGTCGTGTTGCAGCAGCTCGCCGAAACCGTCGAGGAGCACCCGGAGCGGCTCGCCTCGCTCCGCTGGGTCACGACCGTTGGCGAGGCGATGAAGGTGACTCCGGCGGTCGTGCGCCTGTTCGAGGCCATCCCCGAAGCCCGGCTGCGCAACTTCTACGGCCCGGCCGAAACGCATGGCATCACCGCCCTCACCCTCGAAGGCGCGCCGTCCACCTGGCCGGCCGGCCCCCCGATCGGCCGGCCGATCGCCAACACGCAGATCCACCTGCTCGACCGCAACGGCGCGCCGGTGCCCGCGATCGTCCCTGGGGACCTCCACATCGGCGGCGTCGCGCTCGCCCGCGGCTACGCCGGCCGGCCGGACTTGACGGCCGAGCGGTTCGTGCCCGATCCGTTCGCCGCCGCGCCGGGCGGCCGGCTCTACCGCACCGGCGACCTGGCGCGCTGGCGGCCCGACGGCGTGATCGAGTTCCTCGGACGGATCGATCACCAGGTCAAGATCCGCGGCATCCGCGTCGAGCCCGCGGAGATCGAAGCCGCGCTGGTGCGCCACGCGGCCGTGCTCGAAGCCGTGGTCCTCGTCCACGACAACGGCGGCCCGGTCGGCAAGCGGCTCGTCGCCTACTTCGTGTCCGAGGGCAAGCCTCCGGCCGCGGAGGAGCTGAGGTCGTTCCTGGCGACCAGCCTCCCCGAAGCCATGCTCCCGTCGCTCTTCGTACCCATGGAGGCCTTGCCGCTCACTCCCCACGGCAAGGTCGACCGCAGGGTTCTGGCTCGAATCGGCGCCGAGGCGGTACCGGCGGCGGAGCGGCCGGTCGTCCCGCCGCGCGATCCGTGGGAAGAGGCGATGGCGGCACTCTGGGAGGAGGTCTTGGGGGTCGAGCGGCCGAGCGTGCTCGAAGGCTTCTTCAACCTCGGAGGGCACTCGCTGCTCGCCGCCCAGCTCCTCTCCCGGGTGCGCAAGGTCTTTAGGATCGAGCTGCCGCTGCGCGACCTGTTCGAGCGGCCGACGATCGCCGAGTTGGCCGCGCGGGTGCGGGAGCTGGCCGCGAGCCTGGCCGGGCCGCCGCTCCCGCCGATCGAGCCGCGGCCCGCGGACGCGGGAGATCCACCCCTCTCTTTCGCCCAGCAGCGGCTCTGGTTCCTCGACCGCCTCCAGCCCGGAAGCGCCGCCTACAA
>DATFPH010000248.1:0-5870 GCA_035264905.1 Thermoanaerobaculia bacterium | reverse complement strand
TACGACGGCGCCGGCCGTCTCTCCACCCTCGACTTCTCGCGCGGCCGCATCACCTACACCTACGATCCCGCAACCGGCAAGCTGAAGACTCTCGGCTCGCCCGGCGGAGTGACGCTCACCTATACCTATGACGGCTCCCTGTTGACCCGCACCACCTGGAGCGGTCCTGTCACCGGAACCGTCGAGCGCACCTACGACAACAACTTCCGGGTCGTCACGGAAAAGGTCAATGGAGACGCGCCGATCACCTATCAATACGAGGCCGACGGTCTCCTCGTGAAAGCCGGAGACCTGACGATCACGCGAGATCCGCAAACCGGCCTCGTCACCGGAACCACCCTGGGCGTCGTCACCACCGTCAACGCTTACAACGTCTTCGGCGAGCTGATCCATCAGGAAGCCAAATCCCTGGGCCAATCCGCCTTCCTCGCCGACTACACCCGGGACCTCCTCGGCCGCATCACCCGCAAGGTCGAAGTGATCGGAGGAGTCACCGACACCTGGGACTACACCTACGACCCCGCCGGCCGCCTCGAGGAGGTCGACCGCAACGGAGCCCGCCTCTCGCGCTACGAATACGACGCCAACGGCAACCGCCTCAAGCACATCACCCCCACCGAAACCATCACCGCCACCTACGATGACCAGGACCGTCTGCTCACCTACGGAGACATCACCTACACCTACACCGCCAACGGCGAGCTCGCCACGAAGACGCAGAACGGCCAGACGGTGCGGTACGAGTACGACGAGCTGGGGAATCTGGTGAAGGTGAGCCTTCCGGATGGGATCGAGGTCGAGTATGTGATCGATGGCCAGGGGCGGCGGGTGGGGAAGCGGGTGGGCGGGGTGTTGGTGCAGGGGTTCCTTTACAAAGATCAGCTCGAACCGATCGCAGAGCTCAGCGGAAGCACGTTGACGGACCGCTTCATTTACGCGACCAACTCCTACAGCCCGGATGTGTTGTTCAAGGGGGGCGAGGGGTACCGGATTGTTACAGATCACCTGGGGAGCTCCCGGATGGTCGTCAACACTGCGGATGGCACGATCGCCCAGAGGGTGACTTACGACCAGTTTGGAAAGACGACTCTGGATACCAGCGCCGGATTCCAGGCCTTCGGTTTCGCCGGTGGGGTTTATGACAGGCAGACGGAGCTGGTGCGGTTCGGGGCAAGGGATTACGACGCAGGCGTGGGGCGGTGGACGGGAAAGGACACGATTCAATTCGCGGGGGGCGATGCAAACCTTTACGGATACTCTTTCGGCGATCCAATTAATTTGATCGATCCTTCTGGGTTACGCTGCACAAACAAATCGCCACTGTGGGTTCCCGTGAAGCCGGAAGAAAGTAGACGACCAGTCGTGTGGCTTGCTCCAGGAGAGACTTATGAGGGGAGAATTGACGGAGTCCGGCCACCCGCATGGGGCAACGACTGGTTCAAGGTTGCACCATGGACCGATGTGACGATCCAACCTGACGGGAACCCTGACGCCGGTGGTTTTGGCGCCCTAATGACGTATCTTTTTTGGACAAACGACCCTGCATGGTGGGTGCCCTCTGGCCAACCTCATTTCGAAGACTCCTTTCCAGGCAGAAAGCAACCAAACTGGCCCGAGCGTCACCTTGATTGGACAGTGCCTCAACCTCCTCCAGGCTGCGCCTGCTCAATTTACTACTGAGCCGAGCATGCGCATGCCAAGAATTTCGCAGGGCTGTGTTTTCAGAGCCCTTTTTGTTGTGGCGCTCGGATGGGTGATCCTTGCTAGTACCATGAGTTGGGTGACGTGCCGTGGAATCGGCTCGACGCTTGCTCCAGATCTCACGAGAGAGGGGCTGCTGAAACTTCGTATCGGAATGACAGAGCGAGAGATTGTTGCCCTGATCGGCGATCCTCTTGAAAAGGAACCTCCAGCAAATCATTTATATGACAAAATCTGGGGCTGGGTATATGCCAAGCCTGGAATTTTCGAAACGGGACTTGAGCTTGGACTCGCTGTTCAGGATGGCCGTCTTGTTCGGGCGGCAGGCGAGATCCATGATCTCACCGTCTATTACTGCTCTGAAGAGGCCTGCCCACTCGTTCCCAAGCTTGAGGGACTCAGTTGCCTGCCGGAGCATAGCCAGTAGTGGTCCGCAGAATTCTGTGACCATAGGTGCTACATTTTTCAGGCTACGATCAAGCTGCTGCTTAGCTGTGGGGTTGCTTCTCTCCCGTGGAGGACACTCGTGCCCCTTACCCCCCGAACCGAGAGAATTCTCAAGAGGACCTCGATCGGCGTATCCATTGTCGTTGGATTTGCCGATCTCTTGATCCTCGGCTTCTTTGCATGGTTCCCGGTCTATTTCCTTGTCCTGAAGGAGGACACCCTCTATAGCCCTGGCTATTCCGAGGCAGGGTTTGATCAGGTGAAGGCTGGGATGACGGAGCCGGAGGTCAAGGATCTTCTGGGTCTTCCCCTTAGAGTAACTGCGGATTGGTACGTCAGAGCTGTTACCTTCACCCCACAGTGGGTCGTCAGCAAGGTGCGGAAAAGCTACTATGTTGACTAGATGAAGAGTTCTCGGTGATGTAAAATAGATTGTCCCTGGTCGTGCTGGGAATCGGGAGTATGGGGAACGGCCAAGGCTACCCAGACCGGCAAAGGGAGGTGAGCCGCAGCCCGGATCAAGCGAAGAGACGCGGCTCCGCGATCCGGCGCTATGATGTGAGGCGTTCTCGGAATGACCGGAGCCTGGCCGCCATGGAACCCCTGTACTCACCGCAGAGCCGCGCTGAGCGGCTGATCGCCACCGGCCGCGTGGTGCTCGCGGTCTCTTCCCTGTTCGCCGTCTGGCTCGATCCGGCCGAGCCGGCGAAGTACGCCGACGTGGCTTATTCGCTGCTGGCCGTCTACGTGGCGTACGCAGTCGCCATCGCCCTCCTCGTCTGGCGGTCCGACGCTCCGTCGCACCGGCAGGCTCTCATCACACACGCTTTCGATCTCATCTTCTTCTCGCTCTTCATCTACTTCACCTGGGGCTCGGCGAGCCCGTTCACCGCCTACTTCGTCTTTGCCCAGGTCTGCGCCACGCTGCGCTGGCAGTGGCGGGGGACGCTCTGGACGGCAATCGTCTCCCTGGCCGTGTTCCTCGCGGTGAACCTGTGGGTCGCCCTCGTGGTGGACGATCCCGCGTTCCAGGCCTATCCGGTGATCGTGCGCAGCGTCTACCTGGTCGTCGTCGCGGTCCTTCTCGGCTATCTCGGGTATCACGAGGAGCATACGCGCCGCGAGATGACGCTGCTGGCCGCCTGGCCGCAGGACGTGCCGCGGCAGATCGACTTGCTGGTACGGGGTCTGCTGGAGCACGCCGCCCAGGCCGTGGGCGCTCCGCGGGTGCTGCTCGTCTGGGTGGAGCGCGAAGAGCCCTGGCTGTATCTCGCCTCGTGGAGATCCGGCGCCTTCGCGTGGAGCCGGTCCGCTCCTGAATCCTTCGGCGGCCTGGTCGCGGAGCCGTTGCGGCAGGACAGCTTCCTCTGCCTCGATGCCGCCGCGCCCGAGCCGGCTGTGCTCCGCCGTGGCCCCGGAGGACTCGAGCGCTGGCGCGGCGTGCCGCTGGATCGAGAGCTGCGCGACCGGTACGCGCTGCGGGCGGTCCTCTCGCTCCCATTTCAGGGCGAGTCGGTCGAGGGGCGTCTCTTCGTCGCCGACAAAGCGTCCATGACCTCCGACGACCTGGTACTCGGGGAAGTGGTGGCCGGGGTGGTCGCGGCGCGGCTCGACCTCTTTTATCTCAACCAGAGCCTCCAGGAGGCCGTGGCGACCGAAGAGCGCCTTCGTCTCGCCCGCGACCTGCACGACGGCGTCCTCCAGTCGCTGACCGGGGTCGGATTGCGGCTGGCCGCGGTGCGGGGACTGTTCGAGGAAGACCCGAAGCGGGGCCGCGAAGCGCTCGATGCTCTGCAGCGGCTGATCACCCTGGAACAGCGCGACCTGCGTTTCTTCATCCAGGAGCTGAAGCCGCCGCCGCTCGCGCCGGCGGACGCGGCAGGCAGCCTCGGCGTCCGGATCGTCGAGCTGGTCCAGCGCATGGAGCTGGAGTGGGGCCTGCGGGCGGAGCTGCGGACCCAGGGGCTGGAGCGCGTCCCGGAGCCCCTGGCGCGCGAGGTGTATCTCGTCGTGCGCGAAGCCCTGGTCAATGCCGTGCGGCACGGCGAGGCGACGGCGGTGCAGGTCGAGATCGCGAGCGGGGAGGGTGGACGGCTCACCCTATCCATCACAGACAACGGGCGGGGATTTCCGGTCGTGGGGAAATTCACGCACGCGGACCTGACCGCGGGCGGCTTCGGGCCGCGCACCCTGCTCGAACGGGTCGCCGCGTTGCGCGGGCTCGTCTCCCTGGAGTCGAGCCCAGCCGGAGCGCGGCTCGACATCGAATTACCTTGCGGAACGAGGGACTGACATGCCGATACGCCTGCTTCTGGCGGATGACCATCCGATCGTGCTCGACGGGCTGGAGCAGCTCTTCCGGCTGGAGCCGGATTTCGAGGTCGTGGCCCGCTGCCGGGATGGAGAGGAGACCCTGCGAGCCCTTCAGGTGCACCGCCCCGACGTGCTGGTGTTGGACATCCGGATGCCGCGGAGCGATGGCCTCGACGTTCTGCGCGCCATCGAAGCGGGCGGGTCGCTCACGCGGGTGGTGCTGCTCACCGCGGCTCTGGGAGAAGAGCAGCTCCTCGAGGCCCTGCGCCTCGGAGCCGGCGGCATCGTGCTCAAGGAGATGGCGCCGCAGCTCCTCGTCGAGGCGGTCCGGGAGGTTTCTGCGGGCCGCCGCTGGTTGGACAAAGCCTCCCAGGACCGCGCCCGCGGCCGGCTGCTGCAGAGAGAAGAAGCCAGCCGCGAAGCGGCCGAGACCCTGACGCCCCGCGAGCTCGAAATCGTCCGCATGGTCGCCCGCGGCCTGCGCAACCGGGCCATCGCCGAAAAGCTTCTCATCAGCGAAGGCACCGTCAAAATCCACCTGCACAACATCTATCAAAAGATTTCGATCGACGGCCGGCTGGAGCTGGCCGTCTATGCGCAACGCAACGGATTGGTCTGAGGAACTGAGAGGGCTTCGCCGGGCTCTGTCCTATCCGGTCTGGGGTGCCAGCAAAAACTTCCCCTGCTCCCGCAGCTCGCCCGACTCCACCATCTCCCGGATCACCGTCTCGATCGGCGCGCGCTGCGTTTTGGTCATCCGGGCCCAGCCGAGCAGCCGGCTGACCTCCGCGGGGAGGTGCTCCGCGGTAATCCCCACGGCGGACTCAACGACCATCCGCACCGCCTCGCGGAACTCCTCCCGCGCGATCCATTCGATCCTCCGCTGATCGGCCGGCAGCGCGCCCCGGTCGCGCACAGGAGGCGTCGTCATCTCCGGCCGCCAGAGAAAATCGCCCTCGATCTTCACGACGCCCTGGGAGCGGGAGAGCTTGGCCGCGCCTTCGAGCGTCTTGCGGATGCGCGGCCCAATCCGGGCAATGCCGAGGGCCTCCGTGATGCGCTCGGCCATCTCGTCGAAATGGACCGGGCTCTCCACCTGGACCACCTCCTGAATCCACCGCGCCACGCGAGGCAGAGGGAGAGTGTGAATCTCCTGATTCTCTTTCGAAAGATCAAGCTCGGCCCGAACATAGGGAGAAGCCTCCACCGCCGCCGACCGGGTAGAAGTCTCCTCGCGAGTGATGTTGAAGCCTTCCTGGGCCAAGGTCCCCCCTCTCCCGGGAGGGTGTGAGATTGGATGAGAAGGCCAGCCTCCCTGCGCAGTCCTATGATGGCTGCAAGGGATAACGGGCTCGAGGCCCAGAAAGGAGACTGGCCATGGGAGATATTAGCAGCAGACTGGTAGCAAA
>DATFPH010000247.1:0-12285 GCA_035264905.1 Thermoanaerobaculia bacterium | reverse complement strand
TCCCTATGCTTTATGAGCGGCTCAACCCCGAGATGCAGCAGACGGTGGACTCGTATGTGCGGCGCCTCCAGGGGCTCGATTGGCGGCGGCGCGCGGACCTGTTGACCGACGCGGCCCTGCCGTTTGGCGAGGACCTCCCTCCGGAGAAGGCGACGATCGCGGCGCGGGGATTCGTCACCGCGGTTCTGGAGCGGCTCGACGAGGACGAGGTCTCCGAGGCGCGCCAGGCCCTGCTCTATCTCGCCTCGCTTCACCCCGAGCACCGCGCCATGGCCGAACGATTCCTCGACGAGAATCCGGAGGTGCGGGCTGAGGTGGAGGCAGGGTTGTAGGCCCCCCCCACCCCCGGCCCCCTCCCCCGCGGAGCGGGAGAGGGGAGAAAAGCGAAGAATTCCGATATCCTCCCTGTCCTGCCGCCGTGGTCCCGATGGACACTTCCTTCTCCAACCCGTCCCCCGCGCGCTCGCGGTCGGTGCCGCTCCTGCTCGGCCTCGGGCTCGTCCTGCTGACTCTCTTCGTCTACCGGCCGGTCCTGACGCACGGCTTCGTCAACTTCGACGACGGCCTGTACGTCACCCACAACCGCCACGTCCAGGCGGGGCTGACCTGGGAGGGATTCCTCTGGGCCTGGCAGGCCAACGTGGCGAGCAACTGGCATCCGCTGACCCTCCTCTCGCACATGCTGGATTGCGAGCTGTACGGGCTGAACGCGCGCGGCCACCATCTCACCAACCTGCTCTTCCACCTGGTCAACGTCTGGCTGCTGTTCGAGGTGCTGCGCCGGATGACCGGGCGGATGGGCGCGAGCGCGCTCGTCGCGGCTCTCTTCGCCATCCATCCGGCGCACGTCGAGTCCGTGGCGTGGATCGCCGAGCGCAAGGACGTGCTGAGCGGATTCTTCTTCCTGCTGACCCTCGGCGCCTATCACCGCTGGGTGCGGGAGCGAGCCCGGTGGAGCTACCTGCTCGTGGTGCTTCTCTTCGCGTGCGGCCTGCTGTCCAAGCCCATGCTGGTCACGCTGCCGTGCGTCCTCCTCCTGCTGGACGTCTGGCCGCTCGACCGGCTGCGGCAGGGAATCCGGCCGCTGCTCCGGCCGCTGCTGATCGAGAAGATCCCGCTGTTCGTCTTGTCGGCGGCGTCGAGCGCGGTGACGGTCTATGCGCAAGAGGGGAGCCTGGCGACGCTGGAGGCGGTCTCGGTCGGCCGCCGGGTGGGCAACGCGCTCGTGTCGTACGTGATCTATCTGGGGAAGACGTTCTGGCCGGCGAAGCTGGCGGTGTTCTATCCGCTGCCGTTGTCGATTCCGCTCTGGCAGGCCCTGGCGGCCGGTGCGCTGCTCCTGGCGATCACGGTGCTCGCGGTCTGGCGGCTCCGGAGACAGCCGTACCTGGCGGTGGGCTGGCTCTGGTTCCTCGGGATGCTCGTGCCGGTGATCGGCCTGATCCAGGTCGGCCGGCAGGCGATGGCCGACCGCTACACCTATCTCCCGTCGATCGGCCTCTTCCTCGCGGTGGTCTGGGGACTGGCGGAGCTGGCCTCGCGGGTCCGGGTGCCCCGGCCGGCGCTCGCGGGCGCCGCGCTGGTCCTGGTCGCCGCGTTGTCGGTCGCCGCGCACGCGCAGGCCAAGACGTGGAAGGACAGCCTGACCCTCTTCCGCCATGCCCTGGCGGTGACCGAGGGCAACTACCTGGCGCACTTGAACGTGGCCGTGGCGCTCTCGCAAAAGAACCAGGAGACCGAGGCGCGCCACCACTTTGATGAGGTCCTGCGGCTGCAGCCGAACCTGGCCGACGCGCACGCCGCGCTGGCGACCGGGCTCCGGCGCTGGGGCCGGCCGGCCGAGGCGCTGCCGCACGCGCGGCGCGCGGTTCAGCTGAAGCCCGAACGGTCCCGCTTCCGCCACACGCTGGCGATCATCCTGGAGGATCTGGGACGGAAGGACGAAGCGATCGTGCAGCTCCGCAAGGCCGTGGAGCTGAGCCCGCGCCTGGCCAATGCCCAGTATGGTTTGGGAGTCCTGCTCCAGGAGAAGGGGAGGACCGACGAGGCGCTGGAGCACTACCAGGCCGCGCTGGACGCCAATCCCGACCTGGCCGATCTGTACGCGCCGACGGCCACCTTGTCCGCCCAAAAAGGGGATCTCGCCGGGGCGGTCCGGCTCTACGAAGAAGCTTTGCGCCGCGAGCCGAAGGCGTCGGTCCACTTCAACCTGGCGATCACCCTGGAGCGGCTGGGGCGGAGGGAGGAGGCACGCCGGCACTATGTGCAGGCGCTGGCGCTCGATCCGGGGTTGGAAGCGGCGCGGCAGCGGCTGGAGGCGCTCCAGTGAAGCCTTGGGAGACCCTCGACGCTGTCGAGACCGACGAGGGGCGGCTGGAGCTGCGGCAGCGGGGGGAGC
Organism: Thermoanaerobaculia bacterium; assembly: GCA_035264905.1. Lineage (GTDB taxonomy): Bacteria > Acidobacteriota > Thermoanaerobaculia > Multivoradales > UBA5704 > UBA5704. The sequence goes on along the minus strand of DATFPH010000247.1, from coordinate 9,887 downwards.
GGGATTTCGTCATCACGGTGGCGGGACGCGTGCTGATGAACAGCTCCTGGCACCGCTCGGAGATCGCGGTGGCGCAGCTCGCCTGCCGCCGGATCGCCGGCCGGCCGAGGCCCCGCGTCCTCATCGGCGGGCTCGGCATGGGCTACACGCTACGCGCCGCTCTCGACGAGCTGCCGCGCGCCGCCCGGGTCGTCGTCGCCGAGATCGAGCCGGCGGTGGTGCGCTGGTGCCGCGGCCCCCTCGCCGGCCTTACCGAGAGGGCCGTGGACGACCCGCGCACCGAGATCGCGCTGGCCGACGTCGCCCGCCTCATTGCCGAAGCGGGCCGATCGGAAGCGGCGCGGTTCGATGCGATCGTGCTGGATCTCTATGAAGGGCCGCGGACCGTGACGCGGGCGCGGGAGGACCCGTTCTGGGGACCGGCCGCTCTGCGGCGGACCCGCGAGGCTCTCACGCCGGGAGGGGTGTTTTCGGTGTGGTCGGAAGATCCCGATGCGGCGTTCGAGAAGCGGCTGGCGGCGGCGGGGTTTCAGGTCGAGCGGCGCAGGCCGGAGAGCGGAGGGCCCCGGCATGCGGTGTATCTGGCCCTCACCTCACGCTGACCGCCACCCTGTGCCATGCGTTGTTCATATAGCCCTTGAAGTTCCACACCTGCGCGGCGTCCTCGGGCTGGGTCTGGGCGGCCGAGTCCCAGGCACGGCAGATGAGCTCGTGGGAACCCGCCGGCAGATCGGTCCGGGCTACCCAGCGGCGCCAGGTCCAGCGCGACCTCTCGGGCTCCAGGTCGGCGGTGCGCCAGGTGCGGCCTCCGTCGATCGAGACGTCCACGCGCTCGACGCGGCGCTCGCCGGCGAAGGCCCAGCCGCGGACCGCCGTCTCACCCGGCGGCAGGGTGTCTCCGGGGGCGGGGGTGCTGATCACCGAGCTGACGTTGAACTCGCCGAGCATCAGGCCGGTCTCCCAGACCACGTTGTCGGGGCCGGTCTGCGGCGGGAACAGGCGGTAGGCCTTGGCCTGGAAGTAGTTGTCGGAGGGATCTTCGCGCAGGTTGATGCGGGTGAGCCACTTGACGCTGCGGGCGCCGATCCAGCCCGGGACCACGGCGCGCAGGGGGGCGCCGTGGACGGGCGGCAGCGGCTGGCCGTTCATCTCGTAGGCGAGGAGCACCTCGGAGCGCATCGCCTTGTCGAGGGGGATCGAGCCGCCGAAGGCGAACGTGTGGCCGTGCCGCTCGGTCTCATCGAGGCCGATGAGCTCCACGTGGCGCCCTTCCGGCTTGGGATCGGCGACGGCGAGCACGTCGCGCAGCGGCACTCCAGACCATTCCGCGGTGCTGATCGCCTCCGTCCCCCAGCCGAGCTCGCCCGGAATCGGCTGTGTCGCGATCAGCTCCTGGCGCCGGTTGCCGGCGCACTGGAGGGTCGCCGGGACCGTGATCCGCGGAAGGCGCTGGATCTCTTCGAGCGGGAGGCGGAACGGGCGCTTGACGTTGCCTTCGATCGTCAGGTTGAAGGTGCGCGGATCGATCGAGGGGACGTCCCCATGATTGCGCACGAAGAACAGGTCGACCGGCGTCAGGAAGCTCGCGGCCGCCTTCTCCGGCGGTGGACCGGCGTTGAACGGAGAGTCCTGCCGGACCAGGACCTCGGCCGCTTTGCCGAACCGCCGGGAACGGGAGCTGTCGGTCATGCTCACTCCGAGTAGGAGAGGTTTTTGAGCTGCTTGCGGTAGAGGTTGTCGTCTACCGGCTCGAAGACCGTGCAGTGGTCCATCTCGCCGCCGTAGACGTGCAGGGTCAGAGCGACCCGGTCGCTGTTCGGATTGGCCAGCACGTGGTGCTCGAACGGCGGGATCAGCGCTCCGGCCGAGCCGGCGCGGGCCTGGGCCTCGTCGCGCAGGGCGAAGCGGCAGAGGCCGTCCTCCTGCTCTTCGAGGAGCTCGTAGCGGAAGACCTCCATCTCCCCTTCGACGACCCCCTCGACGCACCAGATGCCGGAGTGGTCATGGAGCGGCGTCCGCTGCGAGGGGCCCCAGGTCATGACCACCGCGGTGAAATCGAGATCCTCGTCGCGGTGGAGGAGCCGCCGCGCATAGGTGTCGGCCTGGGGCCGGCGGAAGCGGTCGGGCAGGATCAGCCCCTCGGCGGGGATGAACTCCTCCAGCTCCCGCTTGATCTTCTCCGTGATCAGCTCGACGTCGCGCGAGCGGACCGCCTCGCGGAGCCGCTCGATGAAGACTTCGGTCATCGCCTGGGTCGTGCTCATCAGGATCTCCTTGGAAGGACTGGCCCGATCATTCCTGTTCGAGATAGGTGTAGCCCGAGAGGCCTTCCTCGTAGCGCCGGAGGAGTTGGCGCGACTCCTCCAGGGTCATGCGCTTGGCCCGCAGGGCCGTCTCCGCCGCCTGCCGGACCTTCGCCACCAGGTCGTTGCGGCTGTAGCGCACGTAGCGGAGCACGTCGCTCACCGTGTCTCCGGCGATCACGCCGTCGATCGTGTAGCCCTCGTCGGGGTGGAGCGAGACGTGGACGGTGTTGGTGTCGCCGAACAGGTTGTGCAGGTCGCCCAGAATCTCCTGGTACGCGCCGACCAGGAAGACGCCCAGGTAGTACGGCGACCCCGGCAGGAAGGGGTGGAGCTCCAGCACGTCCTTCACGTCGCGGCGGTCGATGAAGTGATCGATCTTGCCGTCCGAGTCGCAGGTGATGTCGGCGAGCACGGCGCGGTTCGACGGCTCCTCGGCGAGCCGGTGGATGGGCACGATCGGGAAGAGCTGATCGATCGCCCAGGAGTCCGGCACCGACTGGAACACCGAGAAGTTGCAGAAGTAGGTATCCGCGAGCTGGCGCTCCAGCCCTTCGAGATCCTCCGGCATCTCCTGGAGGGAACGCGAGAGCTTGAGGATCTTCTGGCAGATCGCCCAGAACAGGTCCTCGGCGAGGCCGCGGTTTTCGAGCGACATGTGGCCCAGGCGGAACAGCGTCAGGCATTCGTCGCGCGCCGAGATCGCGTCGTGGTAGGCCTCCAGCAGGTTCTTGCGCGAGACCTCGCGGTAGGTGTCGAACAGGTTGCGCAGCGAGGGCTCCGCGTCGGCCGGCAGCTTGCGCGGCAGCTTGCCGAGGGAGAACTCCGAGACGCCCAGCACGTCGATGACGAGCACCGCGTGGTGCGCCACGGTGGCGCGCCCCGACTCCGAGACGATCACCGGGTGCGGCACGCCGTGGAAGTCGCAGACCTCCATCATGCCGAACACGATGTCGTTGGCGTACTCCTGGAGGGTGTAGTTGAGCGACGAGGTGAAGTTCGTCTGCGAGCCGTCGTAGTCGATGCCGAGGCCGCCGCCCACGTCGAGGTAGCCGAGCGGCGCTCCCATCTTCGCCAGGTTCACGTAGACCTGGGCCGCCTCGCGCAGGCCGTCCTTGATCGAGCGGATCGAGGAGATCTGGCTGCCCAAATGGAAATGAACGAGCTCCAGCGTGTCGAGCAGGTCGTTGGCGCGCAGGAACTCGACCGCGTCGAGCAGGTCGCGCCCCGAGAGGCCGAACTTCGAGCGGTCGCCGCCGGAGGCTTCCCAATGGCCGGCGCCGCGGGCGGCGAGGCGCGAGCGGATGCCGATGCGCGGCCGCACGTTCATCCGCTGCGACATCTGCTGGATGAGCTGCAGCTCGGACGGCTTCTCGACGACCAGGATCACGTGGCGGCCGAGCTTGGAGGCGAGGAGAGCGGTCTCGATATATTCCTCGTCCTTGTAGCCGTTGCAGATGATCACCGCCTCCTCGTCTTCGAGGAGGGCCATCACCGCCATCAGCTCGGGCTTGGAGCCCGCCTCCAGGCCGTAGTGGTACGGCCGGCCGTACTCCACCAGGCGCTCGACCAGGAAGCGGTCCTGGTTCACCTTGATCGGATAGACCCCGCGGTAGAGACCCTTGTAGCCGTACTCCTCGATCGCCCGGCCGAATGCCTCGTTGAGCTGGACGACCCGTTCCCGGATGATCTCGGAGAAGCGGATCAGGAGCGGCGGTGCGATCCCGCGCTCGCGGACCTCGTCGACCAGCTCTTTGAGATCGATCACCGGCGTCCCGGGCCCGGCCGGGTGGACGACCAAGTGGCCGTGGTCGTTGACGGAGAAGTAGTTGTTGCCCCATCCCCGGACGTTGTAGAGGTCCATCGAATCGGCGGGGGTCCAACGGCTGGTCAAGGTCGTGGCGATCGCGGCCATCTCTGGTGGGTGCTCCTCCAAGGGGTCAAGGTGGTAGAGCCTGGAACAAACGGCCGGGAAACACACGTCACCCAGGCAGCCCGTCCCGGATCGCAGGGACTTTAACACGATGGGAGGCTACGGGAGGACGCGCGCGCCCCGCCGGAGCGTGAACAGGAAAAGGTGCTGCGAAGGGAGCGTCTCGACGGTTTCCATCAGGGTGAAGCCGGCCGGCTGCCACTCGGCGAGGACCTGCTCGACGGTCATCCGGTGCGGGGGCGAGATGTGGCTCGCGCTCTCTCCTTCGGCCCGGTACTCGACGAGGGCGACGCGGCCGTTCGGCTTCAGGGCCTTCCGGAGCTTGGCGAGCATCTCCTCGGGCTTCTGGAACTCGTGGTAGACGTCGACGAGGAGGAGCCAGTCCATCTGCCCGGCCGGCAGGTTCGGGTCCGTCTCGGTGCCGAGGACCGGCACGACGTTGGTGATCTTCTCGGCGGCGGCGAGCTCTTTCATCTTGTCCAGCATCTCGGGCTGGATGTCGTTCGCGTAGACCTTGCCCGAAGGGCCGACCGCGCGCGCCAGGCGGCGGGCGAAGAAGCCGGAGCCGGAGCCGATCTCGGCGACCACGTCGCCGTCCTTGAGGTTCATCGCCTGGATCACCACGTCGGGCCTTTCCGCCTCCTCGCGTCCCGGCCGCTCCAGCCACTCCCAGTGCTCGTGGCCGAAGACGCCCGCCGGCGCGCGTTCCGTCTGCTGCGGCGGGCTCTGCGGAGCGGGCTGGCGAATCCGTCCGTCGACCTCCGGCGCGATGCCTTTGGGCTCGGCCGCTGCGAGGGCGGTCTTCACGATCTCCTTGAGGTCCCGCTCGTTGGCCGCGCAGCCGGCCACCACCTGATCTTGGCTCAGCATCTGGTAGCCGTCCTGATCGCCGATGTCGGGATTGATCAGGTAATCGCCGGTGACCACGAGGACCGTCTCGCCGTCGCGCACCGGCCGGGAGCCCTGCGGCGTCAGGAGCGACACCTGGCGGGCGGTGCGCGCCTCCTGGTCATGGACGAAGGCGAAGCCGGAGATCTGCAGCCAGCTCCCGCTGCCGGGCCAGCCGCGGGTGGCTTGCTCCGCCACCTTTTTGAGCGTGGCGCCATCGATCTTCAAAAGATAGAGCGGCGTCGAATAGGCGAAGATCTCTTCGAGGCTGCGCCGGGTCACCGGCCCCGCGGCCAGGTCCTGATTCAGGCGGAGCGAGCCCGAGTTGATGAAGGCCGCCTGGGCGCCGCATCCAGCGAAGGCCTCGACCATGCGGTCGGCGATCCAGTCCCCGAGGTTGGTCTCCTGGCTGCGGATCTTGTTCTCCTCGGCGACCAGGGAGACCTGGGAGTGTCCGTACACCTCCTCCAGGCAGCCGGGCTTGGCCTTCTGCTGGGCGCAGAACATCTGCTCGTGCTTCGTCTGCCACTCCTCCACCAGCTTCTGGACCGCGGGGTCCGGCCGCGGGGAGTCGCCGGCGAGCGTGCGGAATTCGTGCTCCACCCGCAGGCGTCCGTCCGGTCCGAGGATCAGCCGGGCGACGGTCGCGGTGCGGGCGTCGGCGTCGGCCTTGAGAACCCAGCGGCCTCCCACCTCGATCGCCATGTGCTCGTGATCGTGGCCGCCGATGATCAGGTCCGGCCCGGCGGGCGCGGGAAGCTTCTCCAGGAGGTGGCGGTCGGCGGCGGCGTTCAAATGGGTCACGGCGATCACCACCTCGGCCCCGCGGGCGCGCAGGCCGGCGGTGAGCGCGCGGGCCGCGGCCTCGGGGCCGGCGAAGTCCTGGACGTACTCGACGCCCAGGGTGGGGATGGTGATTCCGAAAATCCCGAGGCGGATGCCGCCGCTCTCCACGATCCGGCCGCGCTCCAGGTGCGGCGAATCGATGGCCGGGGCAAAGGTGATGTTGCCGTCCAGCCAACGGAACTGCGACTCCTCGATCCGCTGGTCGAGCATCGCCGCGTTCTTCGTCTTGCCCTTGTCGAGCTCGTGGTTGCCGAAAGTGGCGAACATGCGCTCGTCGAAGGCGGCGGGATCGCCGTCCAGCGCGTTGAGCACGGCGACCATCTGCTGGCCTTCGAGCATGCGGCTGGCGAACGAGGGGAAGAGGAAGTCGCCGGCATGGAGGAGCAGCAGGTCGGGGTGCTCCCGTTCGAGCTCGGCGCGGAGCGCGCGGACGCGGGCGAGGCCACCGGCCGTGCCGTTGTCGACCCCTTCGATCCGGTAGACGTCGTTGATGGCGAGGAGCACGGCGGTGCGCTCGGCGGCGGGAGCCGCGGGGCTGTTGCCGGCGCAGCCGGCCAGGAGGAGCAGGCCGGCGACGGCCGGCGCGAACGGGAATCGGGTCATGGAGGGCTCCGATGGATCAGGGCTCAGCGGGGTTGCAGCGGGCGCTCAAGGATGACGAACTCGCGGACCGGCACGCCGCCGATCAGATGTTCCTGGAGGATGCGTTCGAGCACGGGTGGATCGCACTGCCCGTACCACACCCCGTCGGGATAGACCACGGCGATCGGGCCGCCGCAGCAGATGTCGAGGCAATTGGCGCGCGAGGCGTAGATGCCCCCTTTGCGCACCAGGCCCAGCTCTTTGAGCCGCTTCGTCAGGTACTTCCAGGCGCGGACCGTCCGCTTGCGGCTGCAGCACTTGGCCTTGGTGGGATCACAGCAGAGGAAGACGTGGCGCTCGATCTTCGGAATGCGGAGCTTCTCCGCCTTGCGGCGCTGCTCTTCCAGGGTGTGGGGGTCGGGCCCCGGCGTCTCCATGCGCCCGTACTGTAGCACTTGCCCCGGGCGGCCCCCGGCTCCTTCGCGTCCGTTTGTTTCACCTATTTAAAAGAGACGGTGTGGACGCATTCGGCCGTGGCGGCCGGAGCGCGATCCACACGGAAAGGTTCGTATGAAGCGCAATGCAGTACGTCGTGGTGCCGGAGTTGTTCTCGTCGCCGCGGTCCTGGGCATCCCGGGGCTCGCGGCCGCCGAGCCCGCGGGACCAGCCCGGATCCAGGCCGCCGCCGAGCTCGGCCTTGGCACTTTCTGGACGGTCCTGGTCCGGCTCTTCCAGGCTGACCAGGTGCCGCCCTCGGGCACTGGCGGCGGCGAAGGGTCGAACGGCGGAGGGGCGATGGACCCGAACGGAGGCCCTAAGACAGGGGGCAGTCCGAAGCCGGGGAATCCCTAGTCCAGCGCGAGAGGGCCGCCCAAACGGGGCGGTCCCTCTTTTTTATTCGTCACCCCGTATACGCCTCGTCCTGCTCGATCTTCGACAGCACCCAGTCGAACTCGCCGCTGGTCACCTTGGCATTGCAGTACGTGCACTCCCCGGCCATGTTGGTGGCGAGCGGCGCGCCGCAGTTGGGACAGTTTTTGTCGGTCCGGGGGGCGCCGCGGACGCCCGCTCCCCGGATGAAGGTCCAATACTCCGAGTAGTAGCGGTCGGCCCGTGGATCGCCCGCCACCACGTCGCCGGTCGTCACCCGCACCGTCGAGTCGCGGCCCGTCCCCCAGACCCGGAAGGTGACCGCCTGATACCAGCGGTCGCGCACCACCTTGACCATCTTCAGCTCGGTCAGGCGCATTCCCTCCAGCACGTTGCGCAGCCCCTGGCGGCGGTAGCTCTCGACCCAGTACTGGAGATAGTCGAACAGCTCGTCGGACACGTACGGCCGGACCGGCGCCAGGTCCATGGCCGTCCAGGCGGCGTTGAGCTGGTCGTAGATCAGACGGACGCGGGCGGCCAGGGCGTCGTCGGTGCTCGCCGGATCCCCCTGCAGGAGCTCGGCGCGGCGTGCGGCGAGATCGGGCTGGAACACGGTCGGCCAGCCGGTACCCACCTCCTCGACGGTGGTGGTGAGGGCCGGCGGACGGGCCTCCCGGCGGACCGGCTCGATGGCCTCGACCATCCAGTCGAAACGGCCGCCGGTGACGACCTCGCCGCAAAAGGAGCAGCGGTTCGGGTCGGACGCTGGCTCGAAGGGCGCGCCGCAATTCGGACAGTGGAGGCTCTTGACCTGCTCGGGCGGCCGAGTGTGCGCGCCAGCGTCCCGGACCAGGAGCCAGCGCTCGACCACGTACCAGGTCTGCTCGCTCCCTACCGCGCCGGTCGTCAGGTTCGACTCGACTTCGAAGTGGATTCGCACCTGCGCCGGGGTGGCGCCCGGCGAGGGCCCCAGAGCAGGTAGAGTCACGTTGAGGACGCGCAGCGCGCCGATGACCACGGCCGTGACCGGAACCCCCGCGGGCGGCTGCCGTGCCAGTTGCTCCCGGACCGCGTCGCTCAGATAGGGAGTCAGGGAGGCGAGGGAGCGCGGATCGGTGCGAGACCGGTGGGCGCGCGCATAGAGCGTGTAGGCGAAATCCTCGAAGAGGACGGCCGAGAAGTCGGGGTCCAGCGAACGGATCGCCTCCAGGTTGCGCGACGGCGGCGGAGGGGGAGGTCCCGCCGGCCGCTGGTGCGCCGGTCCGGAGTCCCAGCTCTTTTGCCGTCCGACGAGCCCCTTCTGCTTGGCCTTGTACAGGACGACGAGGATCAGGATGGTCAGCGGGATGCCGATGAGCGGGTGGTGGAAGACGAAGCGGAACCACAGCTCCACCAGCAGCCAGATGAGCCCGCCGTCGTCCCCGCCGCCACCTCCGCCTCCGGAGTCGCCGCCGCCCGAGTACCCCTCGCCGCCGCCAGGCCGGGCGACCGCCGTCACCGCCGGCAGGAGGAGGAGCGGGATCAGCAGGAGGATGAGGAGCCGCCACCTCATGGGGGGTCCACCTCATTCACCTCATTCACCTCATTACTGAGCTCGTCGACGTCCTCCGCGCTGCGGACGAGGGTGGGCGCGAGCAGGTCGCCGAGCGCGCGCACGTGGGCGGCCACGATCACGCCATCCTCTCCCCTGCGCACGGCCTCCTCGATTTCCTCGACCGCCAGCCGCCAGCCTTCCGTCGTGACCAGGGCCTCGATGCCGAGATCGTGGATGACCGCGGCTTCATGTTCCAGGAGCGAGATATAGATGAGGACGCCGGTCCGCCCGGTGGTCGCATGGACCCCCTTCTCGAGGAAGGTGGCGCGCGCCGCGGTCTCCACCTGGCGCCGCCGCACCCGCCAGAACGTCAGCGCCCGGCGCACCCCCGGCAGGCGCGACGCGGCGAACGCGCCCAGGGCTCCCGCCAGCAGCGGATCGATGACGAACCAGACGAGGTCGAACGACCAGGGGGAGAAGAGCAGGCCGATCAGACTGGCGAGAGCCACGGCGATGCCCGCGATCAGGTCGGCGTGCAGGAAGGAGCCCGAGCGATCGCGGACCGCCACGACCAGCTCCGCGCTGCAGCGGGACTCGACGTCCCGGACCGCGTCGGTCAGGGCCTGTTTCGCGGCATCGGTGAGAAAGGGCTGCGCCATGGAACCGCCGTCAGACCGGGCGGAGCTTATCCCAGGTCGATCGCAGGTAGGATCTCGCGCATGGACCTCCAGCGCTGGACCGTTCCCCGCGTCGCGGGCGCCTGGAGCTGGGACGACGTGACGCCACTGACGCCGCTCGTCCGATCGGAGGACGGGGCGCCGGCCGAGCAGGCGACGCGGGTCCGGATCGCCTGGGATGACGCGGCGCTCCACGTCCGCTTCGACTGCGCCGACCGCCACGCCTGGGGGACGCTCGCGCATCGGGACGATCC
>DATFPH010000246.1:0-3784 GCA_035264905.1 Thermoanaerobaculia bacterium | reverse complement strand
AGCGGCAACCCGATCACGCGCTACCTCTTCGACTGGTACTACATGCGGCTGACGATCTATGTTTCCCCGCGCCGCATCCTGTGGTGGCCCGGCGGCGACTTCGAACGGACACCGCTCGAGGTGAACCGTGTGGGATGAGATCGCCAGGCACCTGCCGGGCTTCGAGAGCGCCGTTCTTACGGGCCTGGATACAGAAGGCTACCCGTACAGCGTGCGCTGCCGACCCCGGATCGACCCGACCGCGGGGACGCTGAGGGTGCAACTTCCGGCAAACATCTCCCTTCGTCCCGGCCCCGCGAGCCTGCTGTGCCACAGACACGACGAAAACATGTGGAACCTCAGGAGCTTCCTCGTGCGCGGGACCTTGACTCGGGAAGATCCGGGCTGGAGCTTCCGTCCCCAGAAGTTCGTGCCGGGGGCCGGGATCGGGGGTCCGAGGGGCCTGGTACGCTTCGTCATCGGTTCGCGGCGGAACGCCAGACGCTACCTGGAGAGGCGTGGGCTGCCCCGCCCGCGCATACCCTGGCGGGAGATCAACGCGATCAAAGCGCAGGCTCGGGCAGGCGAGCACCCGATCAGGTAGACCGTGGTGCGCCGGGGCGGGGTGATCAAGAGCCCGTCGCCGGCCATTCGTTCCGCTAGATGATCTCGGGCCTTTCGGCCTACCACTCTGCGAGCTTCCAGATCTCCGGTTGCAGCTCGCCTTCCTCGCCGATCTCGGCGAAGATCTCCACGGCTTGCTTGAGATGCGCCATCGACTCTTCTTGACGGCCGGCGGCGTGTAGCAGGTCGGCGAGGTTGTTGTGCAACGCGGCCTCGCGGTGACGGTCTCCTAAAGCGACGCACAGCGCCAGGGCGGCCTCGGCTCTCATTATGGCTTGCCCGAGCTCTCCACCGTTCGCGTAGGCCAGCGCCAGGTTGTTCAGGGCGGCGACCCGGGCGGCTGGGTCTCCGAGGGCCTCCGCCAGCGCCAGGCTGCGTTCCAGATGGTGGCGCGCGGTGTCGAGGTCACCGCTGGCCAGGACGCCCAGCACGTTGTGGGCCTGGGCGAGCGCCCGCTCGTCGCCGGCGGCCAGATCCAGCGCCCGGCGCGCACGCTCCAGCGCCAAGGCGTCTCGGCCCTCGCGGTGGGCGACCAGGCCGAGATCGGCGTGGAGCCGGGCGAGCTCGCCGGCCGGACCGGACTCTCCCCACGCGGCCAGAGCGGCCTCGAAGTGGCTCTCCGCCAGCTCCCATTCCCCGAGGCGTTGGTAGACGTTGCCCAGCTTGCGTTCGATGTTGGCGAGGTGGTCCTCATCGCCGAAAGCGCCGGCCGCCTCGTAGCTCGCGAGCGCCTCGCCGTACTCGCCCAGGAGCGTTTGCAGATCCCCCACTGCCTCGCGCAGCCCGGCGGCGTCAGGGTGTCCCAGCGCGAGGGCCGCCCGGAAGTGGGCCAGCGCCTCGGCGTTGGCGTACAGGGCGCGGGCGTGCTCCCCGGCTATTCTGAAGTAATCCGCCGCTTGCTCGTCCATGCCGGCCAGCTGGTAGTGGTGGGCGATCTGACCCGCCAGCGCCTCCGTTTCACGGCGCCGGCGCGCGCGGCGGACGAGAGCCTCGGCCACGCGCCGGTGCAGGAGCCGCCTCCTCGCCAGGCTCGTCTCCTCGTAGACGAGGGTGCGCAGCTTCTCGTGGCCGAAATCGTAGGCGACGGCTCGGTCCCCGCCCCCTTTCACTTCCTCGACGAGCCCCTGGCCGGTCAGCTCTTCGAGGGCCGCGACGGCCTCTTCCTCGCTGCGACCGCTCGCCTCGCGCACGGTGTCGAAATCGAAGGACCGCCCGATGACGGCGGCGGCGTTGAGCAACTGCCAACCGGTCTCGCCGATCGCCTGCAGGCGCCCGTGCAAGAGGTCGCGCACCCCACCCGGCAGCGACCAGGCCTCGTCCTCGGCGCTCAGGGTACCGTTTGTGATCGCCGCGAGGTACTCACCGAGGAAGAGCGGCAACCCTTCGGTCTCGTCGTACAGGCGTCGTCCCAGGCCATCGGAGTTGCCCACGGCCCACTCGACCAGTTCCTCGACGGCGGCGCGGTCGAGGCGCGACAGGCGCAGCACCGTGGCCATGCGAGCACGCTGGGACTCCGCCAGCAGCCCACGCAGGCGGTGGTCGGCCGGTACCTGCTCGTCGCGCCAGGTCAGCAGGATGCACAGCCGCCGCCCGGGTCTCTCCACACGGCGCACCAGGTAGGCCAGCAGGTCCAGGGAGGAGGCATCGGCCCAGTGCACGTCGTCGATAGAGAGAACCCCAGGGGAAGGGCCGTCGCAGACCGCCAGCAGCACCTGGCCGATGCCCTCGAAGAAGCGGCTATGGGCACCCGGCGTGTCGAGCGGTGGGGGAGAGGGAAGCCCGGGACGCAGGTCGGCGAGCTCGGGCAGCAGGCGCGCGGCCTCGGCCAGGAAGTGGACCGGGATCTCATCGAGATGGGCGACGTCTTCCCGACCGATAGAGGCGGAGAGCCCCTCCACGAATGGGCCGTAGGCCAGGTCCGTCTCTCCCGGATAGCAACGCGCCGCCACGATCGCCGATCCCCGGCTCGCCGCGTAAGCCAGAAACTCTTCGGCCAGCCGGGTTTTGCCTACGCCGGCCTCCCCCTCCAGAACCACGACGTGGCCTCCCGTCCCGGCGGCTGCGTAGGCCCGGAGCAGGGACTGCCACTCCTGCTCCCGGCCGACCAGTGGTTCGTCGTGGATGGACTCCGGGGCCTCTCGTTCCTCGGTCCGCGGGGCGGGGGGTTGGTCTCGGAAGAAAGCCGGGGGTGGTGGCAGGTCGTTCTCTTTGATGGCCTCGTAGATCCTTGTCGTCTCCTCCAGCGGAGAGACGCCCAGCTCCCCATCGAGGACGCGCACGCACTCCCGGTACTGGCGCAAGGCGGCGGCGCGCTGGCCTGCCCACGCGTAGAGCTGCATAAGCCAGCGGTGCGCCGGCTCGTGCAGGTGATCCAGCGCCAACCAGCGCCGGCCGTAGGAGACGGCCCGCTCCCACTCCTCGAGCGCGCCATAGCCGCGACTGAGCCTCTCCAGCGCGCCGGCCAGCTCGCGGCGCATTTCCTCGGCCTGGAAGAACTGCCAGTCATCAAAAGCCGCGCTGTCGCGCAGGGTGAACCCCGCCAGAAAATCGTCGCGGTACAGCTCCACCGCCTCCGATAGCGGGGGTAGACACTCGGGACAGACCTCGGTCTCCGGATGGCCGTGCGTCCGGCTCTCGGCCAGAAGATAGCGGAAGCGGTCCACGTCGACCCATACCTCGTTCCGGGCTAGATCCACGCCCTCCCGGTCGACTTGCAGCCAACCTTGTGCGCGCGCCTCGCCCAGCGCCGAGAGGGTTCGGCGCAGGGCGGCGCGGGCCCGGGTCTGGTTGTATTCCGGCCAGAGCAGGCCCGCCAGCGCGTCGCGCGCGTGGCGCCTCCGGGTGACGGCCAGGTAGGCGAGGAGCGCGGTCGCCTTTCGCGTGTCTACCTCGATCGGCGCGCCGTCGTGCTCGATGTGCGGCGCGCCGAGCAACAGAATTGTCGTCCGGGGCACGGCTACACTCATGATCGATCCGACGGCAACACGATCATGTTTAATTATGTTGTCGCCGGTGCGGCATCGCAACCAAGAAACCTCCCGCGCTTGCATAACGCCTGATCTACCGATCGTAAGCGCGGTGCTCGATAGAAATTTTCGGAGCGAACTCGACGCTCCTAATCCTCCCGCTCCATCAGTTTCTACCCTCGGATCACTTCAAACAGGGATGCGCAGGATCTCGC
>DATFPH010000245.1:0-4177 GCA_035264905.1 Thermoanaerobaculia bacterium | reverse complement strand
TCAGGGCGAGGTTCGGTCCCACGTGGGTCCGGTGCCATCGTCCGCGAGCGTGAAGGGGGACTGCCGTTTCGAGCAGCGCGACGGCCGCCATCACGGCGAGGATGGCGCCGATCGACGAGAGACGACGCCCCAGACGTCATCGGCGAGCAGCAAGGCCGCGGCATCGTGCGGGCGCGCCTGCTCAGCCAGGCCACCCTGCGCAACATCCGGCAGAACCTCTTCTTCGCGTTCATCTACAACTCGCTCGGAGTTCCGGTGGCCGCGGGCATCCTCTATCCCAGGTTCGGCATTCTGCTGTCGCCGATCTTCGCAGCGGCGGCGATGAGCGTCAGCTCGGTATCCGTCGTCGTCAACTCCCTGCGGCTGCGGCTGCTCGATTTAGAGGATCGTCTCTGACTACGCTCACTCCTCCAGATGCCCCGGGTCAGGCCCCAGAACCGCCGCATCCCGCTCGACAGGCTCTCCGTTCGGCCGCCTCCAGTACTCTCTCTGACGCCGAAAAGGTAGAGCCAGCGCCGTATGGAGGCGGTTGTCCTCCGGCCGCGAGTAGCCCGGCACGCCGATTTCGATACCGAACTGCGGCACGTTCAGGCGCACGGTCCGGTGCAGTCGGTCCCACCGGCGCTCCTCGCTCCAAACCGTGCATCAGGAGCATTCCTTCCTCGATCTAGCCTGTCTTCTCCACATAGATCTTCGACGCCGCCCGGAAGCCCAAGGTCAACTTCTCCCCTGATTCCAGCCGCAGCTCGACGGCGTCCGCTATCTCTTCGCGGCTCTCCACGGTCAGGCCACTCCCGGGCCTCAGCCCCCGCCGCTCGATGAGCCGGAGGAAGTCTCGGCTCTGGTCGCCCACGCGGGCCACGTGCACCGGAGCGTTCAGCTCGCAGTCAAGGAGGCTTGGCAGGACGCCCTCCTCAACGATCCCATGGACGTCCGGGATCGGATCGCCGTGGGGGTCGGCTGACGGGAAGCCCAACATCTCGTCCATCCGCTCGACCAGACGGTCCGAGACGGCGTGCTCCAGCTCCTCGGCCTCCGAGTGGACCTCGCTCCAGTCCATCCCCATCACCTTCACCAGAAACAGCTCGATGAGCCGGTGCCGCCGCAGCACGTGCAGTGCGAGCTGGCGGCCCGGTTCGGTCAGCCGCACGCCGCTGTAGGGCTCGTAGGTGAGCAGGCCGCTGTCGGCCAGCGTCTTGACCATCGCCGTTACCGTCCCCGGCGCCACCGAGAGCGCCGCGGAGATCCGGCCCATGGAGACTAAGCCCTCCGGGTCGCGCTGCTGCTCCATCAGGATGCATTTCAGGTAGTCCTCGACGGTGCTGGTCGGCATCGGTGAGAAGACTACCGTGGATCCCTCGGTGCACGCAGAAGCTGGACGATCGGCGGGCGTACGAGTCTCCGTACTTGACTTTTCACCAACCGAAGACTAGAGTTTTCCCTAATCAAAAATTCTCTCCAGCCTATGAAATCCCCCCTCTCACGTCGCTCGCTCCTCCAACTCGCCGGCTTCGGCTCGTTGGCCACCGGTGTCAACGCGCTCTCGGGCCGACCTGCCGCCGAGCCGGCGGCCGCCTCCAGGAAGGTGATGAACCATGCCGGGCACGCGATGGGGGCCGTCGGGCGCGTGTCGACCGAGACGTTCGACCCGATGCGCTTCTTGCGCGCCTGGAACTTTTCCGATTTGCCGGACGGGGATCGTGCCCGCTTCTACCGCGAGACGCCGCGGTCCGATGGCTCGCTCCTGCGGGAGTACGAGATCTTCGCTGTAGACCGCGAGATCGAGATCGCCCCGGACCTCTTCTTCCCTGCCTGGACCTACAACGGCCAGGTGCCGGGCCCGACACTGCGCGCCACCGAGGGCGACCGGATCCGCGTCAACTTTGTGAATCAGGGCTCGCATCCGCACACCATGCACTTCCACGGCTGGCATCCGCCCGCGATGGACGGAGCGATGCCCGAGCACCAGGTGGCTCCGGGCGAGCAGTTCGTCTACGAGTTCGACGCCGATCCCTTCGGCCTGCACCTCTACCACTGCCATGCCGTGCCTCTCAAGCGCCACATCCACAAAGGGCTCTACGGCGCCTTCATCGTCGATCCCCGTGCTCCACGGCCACCGGCGGACGAGATGGTGATGATCATGAACGGCTTCGACACCAACTTCGACGCCGACAACGAGGTCTACGCCGTCAACACGGTGGCGCACTATCACATGGCGGAGCCGATCGCGGTGCCCTTGGGAAAGCTGGTGCGCATCTATCTCATCAACTTGACCGAGTTCGACCTGGTCAACAGCTTTCACCTCCACGGCATGTTCTTCAAGGTCTACCGCACCGGCACGTCGCTCGAAAGCCAGGAGCTGACCGACACGCTGATGCTTTGCCAGGGCGAGCGGGCGATTCTCGAAACGACGTTCCGCTACCCGGGCCGGTTCATGTTCCACGCTCACCAGAGCGAGTTCGCGGAGCTCGGCTGGATGGGCCTGTTCCTGGCCGGGGAGGATGCCCGTGAAGCTTGAGGCGCGGCATCTCTGGCTCCTGGGGTTGCTGCCGCTCGTGCTGCTCGGCGCGCTCGTCGCTCTCATTCTGCGGACGGGTTTCGCCGACGCGGTCCGCGGCGATGCGCCGCCGATCGAGGTGCTGAGCCTCCAGAGGGTGGAGCTCACCCCCGAGGGCATCGTCGTCGAGGTGCTCAACGATGGTCCCGATCCGGTCCGGATCGCTCAGGTCCAGATCGACGAAGCCTACTGGGCCTTCACCATGGACCCGCCCGGTGCCCTGGGGCGCCTGGGCAGCGCGCGCCTGGAGATCCCGTACCCGTGGGTGAAAGACGAGGCCCACCTGGTGCGGCTCGTCACCTCGACAGGGGTGACCTTCGACCACGAGATCCCGGTGGCGGTGGCGACGCCCCGTCCCGGATGGCGATCCTTCTGGCTGTTCGCGCTCATCGGCCTCTACGTCGGGGTGATTCCGGTTGCCCTGGGCCTGCTCTGGTACCCGCTGATCGGCCGGCTCGGTCCCAGCGTCCTGAGCTTTTTGTTGGCCCTCACCGTGGGCCTGCTGCTCTTCCTGCTTGTCGACGCCGCGCACGAGGGCCTCGAGGCGGTAGAGAGAATGCCGGGCGCTTTCCAGGGCATCGCCCTCTTCTTCTTCGGAGCTTTCGCCGCCTACCTGGGGATCGAGGCGTTCGGTGCCTGGCTGGCGAAGCGCCAGGTCGGAGCAGGCGCGGCGTGGGTAACGGCGTTGCTGGTCGCCATCGGCATCGGCCTCCACAACCTGGGCGAGGGCTTGGCGATCGGCGCGGCGCTCGGCCTGGGGGAGGTAGCCCTGGGGCGGTTGCTGATCCTCGGCTTCACGCTGCACAACACGACCGAGGGGCTGGCGATCGTCGCCCCGATCGCCAAGACCCCGGTTTCCCTGGCCCGGCTCCTCATGCTGGGTCTCGTGGGGGGGCTGCCAACGATTGCGGGAGCCTGGCTCGGAGGCTTCATCTACTCGCCGGTCCTGTCCGTCCTGTTTCTGGCTTTGGGCGCCGGGGCGATCGCGCAGGTCATCGTGCAGATCGCCAAAGGCATGGCTGCCGGCCGTCCACTCGCCCACTCCCTGCGGAGCGGCCCCGTCATCGCCGGTCTGCTCGTCGGTTTCGCTCTGATGTACACCACCGGCATGCTGACCTAGAGAGGCATCGACCATGAGCGCTCTCAAGACTCTGTATCAGAAAATCTTTGGTACCCGCCCGGCGGGAATCCCGCTGTTGCTTCCTCTGCTCGTCCTGGCGCTGGCCTGCGGCGTCGGCTTTTCGGCGCGTTCCGACACCCGGGAGGAGCCCCGTACCATCACCCTGACGGCCCATGACATGGCGTTCTACACGATGGGGGATCCGAGGCCGAACCCGACGCTCATCCTGCGCCGCGGCGAGAGGGTGAGGCTCACGCTCACCAACCAGGACCGGGGCATGACCCACGACTTCGCGGTCGAGTCGCTGGATGTGGCCACGCGTCCGTTGCGCCGGACCGGCACCGCCACCACCCTGGTCTTTCAGGCGCCTGGAAGGCCAGGTGAGAGCGAGTACGTCTGCACCTTCCACGCCCTGATGATGAAAGGTGTCTTGAAGGTCGAGTAGCCCAGTCACTCTCCGCGCCCCAGCAGGCGCAATCCGTTGAAGACGACCAGCAGCG
>DATFPH010000244.1:0-5610 GCA_035264905.1 Thermoanaerobaculia bacterium | reverse complement strand
CCTCTCATGCCAATCTCCCCCCCGCCCTACCCAGCGAGACCGGGGCCGCTGCGCGGCCCCACGGACTTGACTTACACAGGCCTTCTCATGGAAGTGCGTGTGGGAGAGGGGGTTAGGGGGTGAGGGTTCCGCGCAGCGGCTCTTTTCAAGGAGATGGCTATGAGCACCGCTCCCGTCCAGCAGGATTGGCATCCCACGGCGTGCATCCTCTGCTCGCTGAATTGCGGCCTCGAAGTGCAGACGGACGGCGCCAGGATCCTGCGGATCCGGGGCGACGAACGGCACCCGCGCTCCGAGGGGTACCTCTGCCAGAAGGCGTCGCGCCTGGAGTATTACCAGAACCACGCAGACCGCCTTGATACGCCGCTGCGCCGGCGGCCGGACGGATCGTTCGAGAAGGTTTCGTGGGAGACGGCGATTGAGGAGATCGCCGGGAAGCTGGTGGCGATCCGCGAGGCGCATGGCGGGCGGGCGCTGGCCTATTACGGCGGCGGCGGTCAGGGGAATCACCTGGGCGGGGTGTACGGCCATGGGCTCGTCGAGGCGATGCGGACGCGCTATCACTACTCGGCGCTGGCGCAGGAGAAGACCGGCGACTTCTGGGTCAACGGCCGGCTGTTCGGCCGCCAGACGTGCCACATGAGCGAGGCGGTGGAGGAGGCGGAGGTGGTCGTGGTGATCGGCGCCAACCCGTGGCAGGCGCATGGCGTCCGCAACGCGCGGACGACGCTCCACGAGATCGCCAAGGACCCGGCGCGGACGCTGATCGTGATCGATCCGCGGCGCAGCGAGACGGCGGCGATGGCGGACATCCATCTCGCGGTCCGACCGGGCACGGATGCGTTCCTGCTCGCGGCGATCCTCGCCACTCTCGCCCGCGATGGGCTGGAGGACCGCGCCTTTCTCGACGCGCGGACGACCGGATTCGAGGCGGTCCGCGCGGCTCTCCTGGAGGTCCCGGTCGAGGCTTATGCGGAGCGGGCGGGCGTGCCGGTCGAGGACGTGTTTCGGGTGGCGCGCCGCATCGGCACGGCGCGGAGCGCTTCGGTGCGCGTGGATCTGGGGCTCCAGCAGAGCTTGCACAGCACGCTCAACTCGTATCTCGAAAAGCTCCTCTCGCTCCTACCCGGACATTTCGGGCGCCCGGGCTGCAACGCCCTCCATACGTTCCTGATGCCGCTGATCGGGCATTCGGAGGAGCCTGGTCCGAACAGCCGGAGCTGGACGACGACGGTGACGGGGATGCCGGAGATCGGCAAGCTGTTCCCGCCGAACGTGCTGCCGGCGGAGATCGACACGGACCATCCCGGCCGGATTCGCGGCCTGGTGGTGGATAGCGCGAATCCGGCGCTCTCCGGCGCCGACACGCAGGCGTACCGCGCGGCGTTCTCCCGCCTGGAGCTGCTGGTGGTGATCGACGTGGCGCTGACCGAGACGGCGCAGCATGCCCACTACGTGCTGCCGGCGGCCTCGCAGCTCGAGAAGTGGGAGACCACGTTCTTCAACCTGGAGTTTCCGACCCAGGTGGCGCATCTTCGCCGGCCGGTCTTCGCGCCGCGGCCGGGGACGCTGCCGGAGCCGGAGATCTACCGCCGGTTGCTGGTCGCAATGGGCGAGCTCCCGGCCGGCGGCTTCCCGCTCCTCCGGCAGGTGGCGCGCCTCGACCGCCGCTGGCCGCGCCTGCGGCTGTTCCCGGCCGCGCTGGCGGCCACGCTCCGGCTGCGCCCCAAGCTGCGCCGCCACGCGACGTTCGTGCTCGCCGATACGCTTGGGAAAGCGCTGCTGCACGACGCGGCGGCCGTGGCGCCGCTCTGGGCCGCGGCGCATGTCTATGCGCGGCGGCACGCCGACGCCGTCCGCCGCACCGGCCTGGCCGGCGAGGGCGCCGATCTGGGAGAAGCGCTCTTCGAGCGGCTGGTGGATAGCCCCTCCGGAGCCTTCTTGAGCACCCACGAGCACGAGGACATGTGGCGCCTTGTCCGGCACGCCGACCGGCGGATTCATCTGGAGATCCCCGAAATGCTGGAAGCCCTGCGCGCGCTTGCCACGGAGATCGAGTCGGATGAGGCGACCGACTTTCCGATGGTGCTCATCGCGGGAGAGCGCCGCTCGTACAACGCGAACCAGATCTTCCGCGATCCGAGCTGGCGCAAGAACGACCCCGAGGGAGCGCTGCACATCCATCCGGACGACGCGCAGCCGCTCGGGCTCACGAACGGCGGCCGAGCCTTCTGCGAGTCCTCGCGTGGCCAGATCGAGGTCCAGGTCGCCTTCAAGGATTCGCTCCGGCGGGGAGTCGTGAGCCTGCCGCATGGCTACGGTGCGGAGTACCCGGATGCGGACGGGGTGCGGCGGGCGGTGGGGCCGGTGGTGAATTTCCTCACGGATGCGCGGCATCGGGATCCGATGACGGCGACGCCGTACCACAAGTTTGTGCGGGTGCGGGTGACCCCCACCCCTGACCCCTCCCCCGCGTAGCGGGAGAGGGGTGTAGGTTAGAAGGGCGTATCGCTCTTGCCACGGATCGAGTAACCCACACCCCTCTCCCGCTACGCGGGAGAGGGGCCGGGGGTGAGGGCTCCCGGCTTTTCAGATACATTCCCCTCCATGCGCCCTCCCGCCCCCCTCGCCCTTCTCCTCCCCCTCGCCCTCCTCGCCTGCGCCTCCTATCGCTATCCGGAAAACACCCTGCCGGGGCGGATCGAGCGGATCGCCAAGGAGAGCCGGGGGGTGGTCTCCGTGGCGTATGAGAACCTGGGCACGGGCGTCACGCTGTCGTTCCAGGACACCGAGATCCTCCACGCGGCGAGCACGATGAAGGTGCCGGTGATGATGGCGCTCTTCGAGGCGGTGGACCGGGGGCAGATGCGGCTCGACGAGCCGGTGCGGGTGGCCAACGACTTCGCGAGCATCGTGGACGGCTCGCGGTATGTGCTCGACCAGAAAGAGGATGGCGATCCGGACCTCTATGCCGCGCTCGGGCAGACCCGGCCGCTGGAAGAGCTGATCCGCCACATGATCGTCCGCAGCTCCAACCTCGCGACCAATCTCCTCATCGAGAAGATCGGCGCCACCAACGTCACGGACCTGATGCGCCGCCTCGGTTCCTACGATATCCAGGTCCTGCGCGGGGTCGAGGACCAGAAGGCCTACGAGGCTGGGCTGAACAACCGGGTGACCGCGAAGGACCTCCTCCTTCTCTATAAGGTCCTGCTGGACGGGAAGACCTTCTCGGCCTCCTCGCGGGACCGGATGCTGGAGATCCTGAAGGCGCAGGAGTTCAACGAGAAGATCCCCGCCGGCCTGCCCGCCGGAATCCCCGTGGCCCACAAGACCGGCGACATCACGGCGATCCACCACGACGCGGCGATCGTCTTCCCGCCCGGCGAGAAGCCGTACATCCTGGTGGTCCTCACGGGAGGGATCGCGGACGAGGCGAAGGCGAATGGGGTGATCGCGGAGGTGTCGCGGGCGGTGTGGGAGAGCCGGGCCCTCACCCCCGGCCCCTCTCCCACAAGTGGGAGAGGGGTGTAGGTTAGAAGGGCGCGTCGAGTCTTCTGCCTTTTAGCTAACCCACACCCCTCTCCCGTTCGCGGGAGAGGGACCGGGGGTGAGGGCCCCCCTACCGCGGCAGCGCCCCCAAAATCTCCCCATCCGGCCCGAGCTCCGGATACCCCACCCCATGCCGGCGGCAGAGCGCGGCGAGCTTCGGGTAGACCCACTCGAAGAGCAGCTTTGCGTGGGTCTCGGCGTCCAGGCGGGGGGCGTCGTAGAAGCCGGCGGCGGCGCGCTGGCGTTGGGCTTCGAAGAGGATCAGGGCGGCGGCGACGGAGACGTTCAAGGAGGTTCCCATGCCGGTCATGGGGATGGCCACGCGCTCGTCGGCGCTCTCGCGGGCTTCCGGGGTGACGCCGAGGTCCTCGTTGCCGAGGAGGATGGCGGTGGGGCGGAGGTAGTCGACCTGGCGGAAGTCGGTGGAGGTCTCGACCGGGTCCGCGACGAGGAGGCGGAAGCCTCTTTCCTTCAGGCGGGCGAGCGCTTCGGTGAGGGTCCGGTGCTTGCGGACGGGGACCCACTTGCGGTTGCCTCCGGAGGCGGGGCGGGAGATGGGGAGCTTGCCGGCGGGCCAGACGGCGTGGGCTTCCAGGCCTCCGACCGCGTCGAGGCTGCGCACGACGGCCGCCAGGTTGCGCGGCGCCTGGAGGTCTTCCAGGAGGACCGTCAGGTCCGGCTGGCGCCGGTCGAGCACGGCGCGGAGGCGGTGGAAGCGCTTCGGTGTGGACATTGTGGGCTCTTGCGCCGGGACTGATACGATATCGTGCGCGCGTCCTCGAACGGCGTGCACATTCCGGAAAGAGCAAAGGGAGGAACACCCTCAGATGGCTACGATGGAACGCGTTGGGAGCGGCACTCTGGACCGCATCGTCGAGCACCTCGGCAACGAAGCGGACAACCTCCTGTCCTATACCTGCAAGGGGATCTCCAAGGAGCGGCTGATGCTGCCCGGTCCGGACCACCTCGACCGGGCCTGGGGGAGCTCCGACCGCAAGCCGCAGGTGCTGGTCAACCTGCAGCGGCTCCACGGCTCCGGCCGCCTCGCCCATACCGGCTACCTGTCGATCCTGCCGGTGGACCAGGGCGTGGAGCATTCGGCCGCCGCGTCGTTCGCGCCGAATCCCGACTACTTCGATCCCGAGAACATCGTGAAGCTGGCGATCGAGGCGGGGTGCAACGGCGTCGCCTCCACGGTCGGCGTCCTCGGCCAGGTGGCGCGCAAGTACGTCCACAAGATCCCGTTCATCGTAAAGATCAACCACAACGAGCTGCTCACCTATCCGAACAAGCACGAGCAGATCCTGTTCGCCCAGGTCGAGCAGGCGTGGGACATGGGCGCGGCGGCGGTCGGCGCCACGATCTACTTCGGCAGCGAGGACGCGGCTCGCGAGATCGTCGAGATCTCCGAGGCGTTCTACCGCGCCCACGAGCTGGGCCTCGCCACGATCCTCTGGGCCTACACGCGCAACAATGCCTTCAAGAAGGACGGGGTCGACTACCACACCTCCGCCGACCTGACCGGCCAGGCGAACCACCTGGCGGTGACCATCCAGGCGGACATCGTGAAGCAGAAGCAGGCGACGACGAACGGCGGCTACACCGCGCTCAACTATGGCAAGACCGATCCGCGGGTCTACAGCGAGCTGGTCGACAACCATCCGATCGACTGGAACCGCTGGCAGGTGGCCAACTGCTACATGGGCCGCGTCGGCCTGATCAACTCGGGCGGCGAGTCGAAGGGCACGGACGACCTGGCGCAGGCGGTGCGCACTGCGGTGATCAACAAGCGCGCCGGCGGCTGTGGCCTGATCTCCGGCCGCAAGGCGTTCCAGCGGCCGTTCCGGGAGGGGGTCGAGCTGTTCAACGCGATCCAGGATGTGTATCTGTGTCCGGAGGTGACGGTGGCGTAGGAGTGGACCCTCACCCCCTAACCCCCTCTCCCACACGCACTTCCATGAGAAGGCCTGTGTAAGTCAAGTCCGTGGGGCCGCGCAGCGGCCCCGGTCTCGCTGGGTAGGGCGGGGGGGAGATTGGCATGAGAGGGGCCGTGGGCCG
>DATFPH010000243.1:0-5389 GCA_035264905.1 Thermoanaerobaculia bacterium | reverse complement strand
TTTGCTACCAGTCTGCTGCTAATATCTCCCATGGCCAGTCTCCTTTCTGGGCCTCGAGCCCGTTATCCCTTGCAGCCATCATAGGACTGCGCAGGGAGGCTGGCCTTCTCATCCAATCTCACACCCGCCCGGGAGAGGGGGGAACCAGAGATCCGACCACGGGCCGTCCGAACGGGCACCTGTAGGGGCAGGCCTTGTGCCTGCCCTGTCTGTTTCTAGAGCCCCCTCTCCCGGGCGGGTGTGAGTGCGTGTGGGAGAGGGGGTTGGGGGTGAGGGTCCGCAGAGCTTCAGGTCGAGTCGTAGCCCCCCATCACCTCCTCGTAACGTTCTTCGCCCTCCGAGCTCTATAGCTCTGAAGGAGGACGGAGAACCATGCGACACAGGAAAAGAACTCTCGCTCTCTTGGCGACCGCGGGGGCTGGGGCCCTGCTGCTTCTCGCTCTCTCACCGTTGGCCCCGGCCAGCGAACCGGCGGATGCGCAGCGGTCGGCGGCTCCGGACCCAATCGTTTCCCATGCGCGGCAGATGCTCGACGAAGGGCGCCAGACGTTCCGCTATGACACGTTCGGCGACCAGGTGTTCTGGAGCCGGTCGCTCCAGATCCATCAGGCGCTGAAGACGGTGACCCCGCGGACGGCTCTCGCGGTGGGGCTCAAGGTCGATGCCGAGGCTGTGCCTCCGGGTGTGCTCGCGAGCGCCGATCTGGATGATCCGGCGACGACGGCGGCGCTGCTCCGGCTGAACGCCGTGCTCGGACTGCGCGGGTTCTTCAACCGGGATGGGAGCTTGCGGGCGGCGGGCATCACCTGCGCCCTGTGCCACTCGACGGTGGACGACTCGGTGGCGCCCGGGATCGGCAAGCGGCTCGACGGCTGGGCCAACCGGGACCTGAACGTCGGCGCGGTCATCAATCTCGCTCCCAATCTTCAGCCGGTGGCCGATCTGCTGGGCGTGGACCAGGCCACGGTGCGCACGGTCCTCCAGAGCTGGGGGCCGGGCAGGTTCGACGCCGAGCTCTTCCTCGACGGCAAGGCGTTCCGGCCGGACGGCAAGACCGCGGCCACGCTGATTCCGCCCGCCTTCGGCCTCGCCGGCGTCGACGGCCACACGTTCACGGGGTGGGGCTCGGTGACGTACTGGAACGCCTTCGTGGCGAACCTGGAGATGCACGGCCAGGGGCGGTTCTGGGATCCGCGGCTGAACGACGCGGAGAAGTTCCCCATTGCGGCCCGGGAGGGCTTCGGGGACGTGAAGAGCGAAAACGACCTGATCACGCCCAAGCTGGCCGCTCTCCAGTTCTACCAGCTCGCCATTCCGGCCCCGGCGCCTCCTGCCGGCAGCTTCAACAAGGACGCCGCCGACCGTGGCAAGGTCGTCTTCTCCTCGGCGGGCTGCACCAACTGCCACGTGCCGCCCCTCTACACCGAGCCAGGCTGGAACCGGCACACGGCGGAGGAGATCGGTATCGACTCGTTCCAGGCCGACCGCTCCCCGGACGAAAGGTACCGCACGACGCCGCTCAAGAGCCTGTGGACCCACACGAAGGGCGGCTTCTACCACGACGGCCGCTTCGCCACGCTCGGGGATGTGGTCGACCACTACGACGCGCACTTCGGGCTCAGCTTGAGCGACCAGCAGAAGAACGATCTCGTGGAGTTTTTGAAGTCGCTGTAGTCGAGCGTCACTCCAGGCCTGAGTGGTGGAGCCAGCCCCGTAGACCTCACCCCCTGGCCCCCTCTCCCATCGCCCCGCCACCGACCGGGAGAGGGGGAACCCCTGCGAACCCTCGTGGCACGTTCAGGTTCAGCCTTTTCCGGGCGGTGGCGCCCCCTCTCCCGGGGGAAGGGGGGGCGATGGGAGAGGGGGTCGGGGGGTGAGGTCTCGACGGCACCATCTACCACTTCCGGTTTGACAGCGCTCTAGCCCGCACCGCGACCTCCGGAAAATCGCTGAACACCCCGTCCACCCCCAGCCTGTAGAACTGCTCGTACTCCCGTTCCGCCTGGCCCTCGTACTCGGGGGCCAGGAGCTCCGGATCGCTCCGGAACGTCCACGGATGCACGTGCAGGCCGGCGCGGTGGGCGTCCTCGACCAGTGAGGTCGGTGGAAGCAACCGCCCCTCGTGGTCCGCGGGGACGATCAGCCGCTTGTCCGGGCCGATGCCGTCCGCATAGGTGGCGATCCAGGCGAGCTCCTCGGGCGTGGCGAGGCCGTGGCCTTCCGCCTCCAGAAGCTGGATCAGGCGGACGCCGGTCTGCTTCCGGAGCTCCCGCAGGTTCCCGGTCTCGAAGGACTGGATGAACACCGGGGCATCCCGTCCCGTCCAGCCCCTGGCCTCCAGCGCCGCGAGGAGCGGCTCTTCGAGAGGCAAGCCGATCCTGCGGAAATAGCTCGGGTGCTTGGTCTCGGGGTAGACGCCCACGCTCTTGCGGAGAGCCAGGTCCAGAACCTCCTCGAAAGTGGGGATCTCGAAGCGCCCGTCGAACGAATGATCGCGGAAGGGGAGGCGCTCGTGGGCTCGCAGGGCTTTGATCTCGGCGAGGGTGAAGTCCTCGGTGAACCAGCCGGTGACCTCCAGGCCGTCGATGCGCCGGGTCGTCCGCCGGTCCGCGAATTCCGGCCGGGAGGCGACGTCGGTGGTCTCCGAGATGTCGTTCTCGTGGCGGGCGATGAGAACGCCGTCCCGGGTGATCACCAGGTCCGGCTCGATGAAGTCGGCTCCCAGCTCGATGGCGAGATCGTAGGACGCGAGGGTGTGCTCCGGACGATGGCCGCTGGCTCCACGGTGGGCGATGACGAGGGGACGCGGGCTCATCACGCGAGCCTATCAAGCCCCTGCAACCTTTCTCCAAGACCGGCGTACCTGCCTCTTGACGACACCTGTAGTCACGGTTAGGATGACTACAGATGTCGCCACGGGAAAGAGAGGAACGCCGAGCATGAAGACCGTTGGAGATCAGGAGATGGCGCTGCTTCGTTTCATCGCGGAGACGGGGCCGTCGACGGTGGGCGAGGTGGCAGAGGGGTTCGGGGAGCCGCGCGGGCTGGCGCGGTCCACGGTGCTCACGATGATGGAGCGGCTCCGGCAGAAAGGGCGCCTGGAGCGCGAGCAGGTGGAGGGCGTGTATAGGTACTGCTCGCCGGTCTCCGAGGGCGATCTGCTGCGCGGCGCGGTGCGGACGTTTGTCGAGAAGACGCTCTCCGGGTCGGTGTCGCCGTTCGTGGCCTATCTGACCGAGACGGGCGAGGTGTCGGACGGCGAGCTCGCGGAGCTCGAGGATCTGGTCTCCCGGCTGAGGTCCAGGAAGCAGGAGGGCTGAGATGGAGAACCTGGCGACGACGTTCCTGGGCGCGCTCGGGCGCGCATCCCTCCACGGTGCGGTGGCGATCGCCGCGGTGTGGCTCCTCTGCCGGCTGTTCCCGCGCCTGTCCGCATCGCTGCGCTGCGGCCTCTGGTGGCTCGCCTGCCTGAAGCTGCTGGTGGCGCTCGTCTGGGTGGAGCCGATTGCGCTGGCGGTGTTGCCGGCGGGGGCGGGGGTGACGGCTGCGCCGGCCATTGCGCCAGGGGTTGAAACCCCTGGCTACCAAGAAAAAATGATCCCCCAAGGGGGATCCGGCTCCGAAGCCCGTCCCTTCAGGGACGGGTTGTTCCTGGGTAGCCAGGGGTTTGAACCCCTGGCGGAAAACCCCCTCTGGCCCCTCGCCCTGGCCGGCCTCTGGGGCGCGGGCCTGTTGCTGCAGCTCGGCCTGACCGCGCGCCAGCTCGCCGCGGCCCGGCGGGTGGTGCGGAGCGCCGAGCCGGTGCGCGAGCCGTGGCTTCGGGCCCTCTTCGCGGAGCTCCGGGAGCGGCTCGGCGTCGGACGCGCGAAGCTCCTCGCCTCGGCCGAGGTCGAGACGCCGCAGGTGTCCGGCACGTGGCGGCCGCGGGTGCTGTTGCCTGAGCGGGAGATCGGCCGCCTCTCGGCGCAGGAGCTCGCGTTGACTCTCGCTCATGAGCTGCTCCACGTGCGCCGGGGCGATCTCTGGCTCGGCTGGATTCCGGCTCTGGCGCAGCGGCTGTTTTTCTTTCATCCCCTCGTGGCGCTCGCCGTCCGCGAGTACGCGCTGGCCCGTGAGGCGGCGTGCGACGCGGCGGTGTTGCGCGCTCTCGATCCCGCGCCCGAGACCTACGGGCGGCTTCTCTTGCGGCTCGGCGTCAAGCCCCGCGTCCCCCGGTGGGCCGCCGCGGGCGCCGCGCCCACCTTCCAGACCTTGAAAAGGAGACTCGAAATGTTGCAGCAGTCCGCCGATAAGAAGCGCGTCCACTCTGGCTGGTGGGGCCTGCTCGCCCTCCTGGCGCTGGTGGCGCTCGTGCCCGTCCAGATCGTGGCCCAGACGCCCCCCGATCCCCCGTCGCCTCCGGCGGTCGCGGCGATCCCCGCGCCTCCGGCCAGGCCCGCGGCGCTGCCCGTCGTCGCGCAGAGCACTCGGCACGGAGCCCCCCCGGCTCCGCCCGTTCCGCCCGTGCCCCCCACCCCTCCGGTGCCTCCCGCGAGGTCGAGCTTCAGTGATGACGAGCATTGGGTCCTGGTGCAGAGCGAGGACTCGGTGACCATGAGCGGCTCGTCGTCCGACGTCCGCCGGGCTCGCGAGCACTACTCCGGCAAGCCCATCCTCTGGTTCAAGCGGGACGGCAAGTCGTACGTGATCCGCGACGAGGCCACGGTCGCCCGCGTTCAGTCCTTCTTCGAGCCCCAGAGTGAGCTTGGGGAGCACCAGGGAGAGCTCGGCGAGCAGCAGGGAAAGCTGGGGGACGAGCAGGGGAAGCTGGGAGACGAGATGGGCCGCTACGGTGACCGCATGGGCGAGCTGGCTTCAAAGCAGGCGGAGCTGGCCGAGTCCCGCGACGGAGACGAGGACGACAGCCTGAATGCGGAGATGGAAGAGCTTTCGGCCAAGATGGAGGCGCTCGGGAAGAAGATGGAAGCGCTGGGCCGCCAGCAGGAAGAGCTCGGCCGGAAGCAGGAGGAGCTCGGCCGCCAGCAAGAGAAGATCGCCCACGAGGGAGAGCGCAAGCTGCGCAGTCTGCTGGATCAAGCGATCGCCAGCGGGTTGGCCAAGGAGGTGAGCAAGTAGGAGGGCCGGCCTTGGTGGACCCTCACCCCCTAACCCCCTCTCCCACACGCACTCACACCCTCCCGGGAGAGGGGGAACCAGACAAAAATCTTAAAGCGGCTGGTACAAATGCCCCTGCAGAGAGCCCCCTCTCCCGGGCGGGCGTGAGATTGGATGAGAAGGCCAGCCTCCCTGCGCAGTCCTATGATGGCTGCAAGGGATAACGGGCTCGAGGCCCAGAAAGGAGACTGGCCATGGGAGATATTAGCAGCAGACTGGTAGCAAACAGCAGCAG
>DATFPH010000242.1:0-38402 GCA_035264905.1 Thermoanaerobaculia bacterium | reverse complement strand
CCGCGGACCACCTGCTCCCTCTGTCGCCCGAGCTGACCGCCGCGTTGCAGAGCCTGGCGCGGACCCACCGGCTGACGCTCAACACGTTCCTCCAGGGCGCCTGGGCCTTGCTGCTGAGCCGGACCGCCGGCGAGCCGGACGTCCTCTTCGGCGCCACGGCCTCGGGCCGGCCGACCGAGCTGGCCGGTTTCGAGTCGATGGTCGGGCTGTTCATCAACACCCTGCCGGTGCGGGTGGAGGTGCCGGATACGGCGGACCTGCTCACCTGGCTGCGGCGGCTCCAGGCGGCGCAGGCCGAGGCGCGGCAGTTCGAATACGCCCCGCTCGCCGACGTCGCCGGCTGGAGCGAGATCCCGCGCGGGCAGCCGCTGTTCGAGAGCATCCTGGTCTTCGAGAGCTACCGGATCGACGAGGCGGTGCCGCAGAACGACGCGCGGCTCCAGGTGAGCCCGCTCGGCCTCTCGGACGGCTCCAACTATCCGCTCACCCTGATCGTGCGTCCCGAGCCCCGGCTGGTCCTCCGGCTGCTCTACGATCCGTCGCGGCTCGCCGGCCCCGCGGCGTTGCGGCTGCTGGGGCACCTGGGCGTGCTGCTCGAGGGCTTCGCCGCGGCTCCCCAAGGCCTGCTCGCGGGCTTCTCCCTGCTGAGCGCGGCGGAGAGGCAGCAGCTCCTCGTCGAATGGAACGCGACGGAGACGGCCGGCTGGGACGGTCTCTCCCTGCCCGAGCTGTTCGCGCGGGTCGCCCGGGAGCATCCCGAGGCGCCGGCGGTGGTCGGAGCGGACGGCGAGGTCTGGTCGTACCGCCGGCTGGACGAGGCGTCGAGCCGGCTCGCCCGGCATCTCCAGGGTCTGGGAGTCAGCCCGGAGTCCGCCGTGGGCATCGCGATGGAGCGCTCGCCCGAGCTGATCCTGGGCACCCTGGCGATCGTGAAGGCCGGCGGCGTCTACGTGCCGCTGGATGCGGGCTATCCGGACGAGCGCCTGGCGTTCCTGCTGGCGGACACCGGAGCGCGCCTGGTGCTGGTGCATGCGGCCACGCGGGAGAGGATGGCCGCGCTGGGGAGCGCGCTTGTGGAGGTGGACTCCCCAACTCCCTTGGAGTCCTTGCAGACCTTGCCGTCCTTGCCGTCCTTGGGGGGCGGGGGCCTCGGCCTCGCCTACCTCATCTATACCTCGGGCTCCACGGGCCGGCCCAAAGGGGTGGCCGTGCCGCACCGCGCGATCGTGCGGCTGGTGCGCGCCACCAACTACGTGCGCCTGGGGCCCGGCGATTGCACGGGGCACGCCGCCACGATCAGCTTCGACGCGGCCACCTATGAGATCTGGGGCGCCCTGCTGACCGGCGCCGCCGTGGCGGTGATTCCGCGCGAGACCGTGCTCTCTCCGTCCGCGTTCGCCGCGGCTCTCCGCGAGCAGCGGGTCACCTCCCTGTTCCTGACCTCGGCCCTGTTCGCCCGGATGGCGTCGGAGGTGCCGGACGCCTTCGAGACCCTGAGCGAGCTGCTGGTCGGCGGCGAGGCTGTGGACCCCGCCGCGGCGCGGACCGTGCTGGCCGGCCGGCCGCCGCGGCGTCTGCTCGACGTGTATGGCCCGACCGAGAGCACCACCTTCGCGGCCTGGCACCCCATCCGGGAGGTCCCCGCAGGGACCGCGAGCCTCCCGATCGGCCGGCCGCTGTCCAATACGACGCTCTACGTGCTGGACCGCCGCCACGCGCTCGTGCCGCTCGGGTCGGCCGGCGAGCTGTGCATCGGGGGCGCCGGCCTGGCCCGCGGCTATTGGAACCGTCCGGACCTGACCGCCGAGCGCTTCATCCCGCACCCCTGGGGCGTGGGCGAGCGCCTCTACCGCACCGGCGATCTGGCGCGGCAGCGGCCGGACGGCGCCGTCGAGCTCCTCGGCCGCCTCGACCACCAGGTCAAGATCCGCGGCTTCCGCATCGAGCCGGGGGAGATCGAGGCCGTGCTCGCCACGCACCCGGCCGTGCGCGAGGCCGTCGTCCTCCCTCGGGACGACGGGGCCGGCGGCCGCCGTTTGGTCGCGTGGGTGGCGCTCGATCGGACCGATCCGACGGATCATCGGACCGATCCGACGAATCCGACCGATCGGTCTGATCACAAATCAGCTCTCTCCGCCTGGCTCCGCGGGAAGCTCCCTGCCTACATGGTGCCGGCCTTTTTCGTCGTCCTGGAGGCCCTGCCGCTGACCCCCAACGGCAAGGTGGACCGCCAGGCGCTGCCGGCGCCGGAGCCGGCAGTCTCCGCGGAGGTCGGCGCGGCGGCGCCGGCCGATCCGGTCGAGGAGCTGCTGGCCGGGATCTGGGCCGAGGTCCTGCGGCTCGGTCGCGTAGGAATCCACGACGACTTCTTCGCCCTGGGCGGCCACTCCCTGCTCGCCACCCAGGTGATGTCGCGCCTTCGCCAGGTGCTCGGCGTGGAGCTGCCGCTGCGGCGGCTGTTCGAAGCCCCCACCGTGGCCGAGCTGGCCAGGCAGGTTCGCGCGGAGCGGGACGAGCGCGAGGCGGGTCCGCCGGCTCCCCCGATCGTGCCGGTGCCGCGCGGCGGAGATCTCCCTCTCTCGTTCGCCCAGCAGCGGCTCTGGCTCATCGACCAGCTCGATCCGGGCAGCCCGGCCTACAACATGCCGCTGGCCCTGCGCCTGACCGGCGAGGCCGCGCCCGGTCGACTGGGGGGCATCTTCGCGGCGATCGTCCGGCGGCACGAGGTGCTGCGCACCACGTTCGCGGTCCATGTGGGGCAGCCGGTGCAGGTGATCGCGCCCCCGGACGATCGGACGCCGTGGCCCGTGCCGGTCATCGACCTGTCGCACCTGCCGGACGCGGAGCGCGAAGCGGCGGCGCTCGCCCGCGAAGAGGCCCGCCGCCCCTTCGACCTGCGGCGCGGTCCCCTGGTCCGCCTCGCTCTGCTGCGGCTGGGCGCGAGCGATCACGTCCTCCTCCTGACCATGCACCACATCGCCACCGACGGCTGGTCCCTGGGCGTGCTGGTGCGGGAGATCGCGGCACTCCACGCGGCCTTGGCGCAGGGGCTGCCGTCCCCCCTGCCGGAGCTCGCCGTGCAGTACGCCGACTTCGCGGTCTGGCAGCGGGGCTGGCTGCAGGGCGCCGTGCTGGAGGAGCAGCTCGGCCACTGGCGGCGCCGCCTCGCCGGGGCTCCGCGGCGGCTGGAGCTGCCCACGGACCGGCCGCGCCCGGCGGTGCAGACCTTCCGCGGCGCGACCCGCCCGGTCACCCTCTCCCCGGCCCTGGCGGCGGAGGTCCGGGAGCTGTGCCGGCGCGAGGGGGCCACCCCGTTCATGGTCCTGCTGGCGTCCTGGGCGCTCCTCCTCGGGCGCCATGCGGGCCAGGACGACGTGGTGGTGGGCACCCCCATCGCCGGCCGCAACCGCCGCGAGATCGAGGACCTGATCGGGTTCTTCGTGAACACCCTGGTGCTGCGGACGGACCTCTCGGGCGGGCCGGCCTTCCGTGAGCTCTTGGGGAAGGCGCGCGCGACCGCCCTGGACGCGTTCGCGCATCAGGACGTCCCGTTCGAGCGGCTCGTCGAAGAGCTGGTTCCGGAGCGGGATCTCGCGCAGTCCCCACTCTTCCAGGTTCTGTTCGCGTTGCAGAACGCGCCCACCGGCGCTCTGTCGGTTCCGGGGCTCTCGCTGGCGCCGCTCCTGGTCGACAGCGGAACGGCGAAATTCGACCTGACGCTCTCGCTGAGCGAGGGGACCGCCGGCTTTTCCGGAACCCTGGAGCACAACACCGACCTGTTCGACGGCGCGACGGTGGAGCGCCTGCTGGCCCGCTTCGCGGCGCTGCTCGCGGGGGCTGTGGCGGAGCCCGGCCGCGCGCTGCCGGACCTGCCGCTGCTGCTTCCGGCGGAGCTGGAGCAGGTGGTGCGCGCGTGGAACGGCACCGTGCGCGAGTACCCCCGGGACTCCTGCCTGCCCGAGCTGTTCGCAGAGGTGGCGCGGGAGCTGCCGGACGCGCCGGCGGTGATCGGCTCCGGAGAAGTCTGGAGCTACCGCCGGCTCGACGCGGAGTCCAACCGCCTCGCGCGGCGGCTGCGCGCACTGGGCGTGGGGCCGGAAACGGCGGTCGGCATCGCCATGGAGCGCTCGCCCGAGCTGGTCCTGGGCACGCTGGCCATCCTCAAGGCCGGCGGCGCCTACGTGCCGCTCGACGCGGCCTACCCCGACGAGCGCCTCGCCTTCATGCTGGCGGACACCGGAGCGCGGATCGTGCTGGTGCACGAACCGACGCGGGAGAGGATGGCGGCGCTGGGGAGCGCTCTTGTGGAGGTGGGCTCCCCAGCTCCCTTGGAGTCCTTGCAGACCTTGCCGTCCTTGGGGGGCGGGGGCCTCGGTCTCGCCTGCGTGATCTACACCTCGGGCTCGACCGGCCGGCCGAAAGGAGTCGCCGTGCCGCACCGGGCGATCGTGCGGCTGGTGCGTGAGACCGACTACGTGCGGCTGGGACCGGGGGAGCGCACGGGGCAGGTGGCGAGCATCAGCTTCGACGCGGCGACCTACGAGATCTGGGGCGCCCTGCTCACCGGCGCCGCCGTGGTGGTGATCCCGCGCGAGACCGTGCTCTCTCCGCGCGCCTTCGCGGCGGCCCTGCGGGAGCAGCGGGTCACCTCCATGTTCCTGACCTCGGCGCTGTTCACCCGGATGGCGGCGGAGGTACCGGACGCCTTCCAGCACATGAGCGAGCTGCTGGTCGGCGGCGAGGCCGTGGACCCGGCCGCCGCCCGCACGGTGCTGGCGGGCCGTCCGCCGCGCCGCCTGCTCAACGGCTACGGCCCGACGGAGAGCACGACGTTCGCGGCCTGGTACCCAATCCGGGAGGTCCCGGCGGAGGCGGTGTCGATCCCCATCGGGTTCCCGCTGGCCAACACGACGCTCTATGTGCTGGACCGCCGGCAGTCTCCGGTCCCGCCCGGCTCGACGGGGGAGCTCGCGATTGGCGGCGACGGCCTGGCGCGCGGTTATCTGAACCGGCCGGAGCTGACCGCGGAGCGCTTCGTGCCCCATCCGTGGGGCGACGGCGAGCGGCTGTACCGCACCGGCGACCTGGTGCGGCAGCGGCCCGATGGAGCGGTGGAGATCCTCGGCCGGCTCGACCACCAGGTCAAGATCCGCGGCTTCCGGATCGAGCCCGGAGAGGTCGAGGCGGTGCTGGCCACGCACCCGGACGTGCGCGAGGCGGTCGTCCTCCCCTGGGACGGGGCCGGCGACCGCCGCCTCGTCGCCTGGGTGACTCTTTATCCGACCGATCGGACCGATCCGTCGGATCAAAAATCAGTGCTCGCCGCCTGGCTCCGTGGGAAGCTGCCCGACTTCATGGTGCCGGCCGCCTTCGTGATCCTGGAAGCCCTGCCGCTTTCGCCGAACGGCAAGGTGGATCGCAAGGCCTTGCCGGACCCGCAGGGCCGCCGCTCGATCGAGGAACGCCATGCCGCGCCGTCCGGCCCGGTCGAAGAGAAGCTGGCCGCGATCTGGTGCGAGGTGCTGCGGCTCGGCCGGGTAGGGATCGATGACGATTTCTTCGCGCTGGGCGGCCATTCCCTGCTGGCCACCCAGGTGGTCACCCGGGTGCGGGAGGTGCTGGGCGTGGAGCTGCCGCTGCGGCATGTCTTCGAGGAACCGACCATCCGCCGGCTCGCCCGCCGCGTGCGCGAGGAGCAGGCCGGCGAAGCCGGCGCGCCGCCCCCCTCCCTCGCCGCGCGTCCGGTGCGCGGCGGCGCTCCACTGTCCTTCGCCCAGCAGCGGCTCTGGTTCCTCGATCAGCTCGAGCCGGGCAATCCGGCCTACAACGTCCCGCTGGCGGTGCGGTTGACCGGCAACGGCGGCGAGCTGTCGGTCGATACGCTGGAGCGGGCCTTCGCGGAGGTGGTGCGCCGGCACGCGGCGCTGCGCACCACGTTCACCGTCGAGGCCGGCCAGCCGGTGCAGGTGGTCGCGGACGGCGAGACCGCGCGGCCGGAGCTGCGGCTCCTCGATCTCGCGGACGCGCCGGAGGCGGCGCGCGAGGAGTGGGCGCGCGAGCTCGCGCTGGAGGAGGCCCGGCATCCGTTCGATCTGCGCGACGGTCCGTTGCTGCGCTTGGGCCTGCTCCGCCTGGGCGAGCGAGAGCACCTCCTGCTGGCGACCTTCCACCACGTCGTCGCCGACGGCTGGTCCCTGGGCGTGCTGCTGCGCGAGATCGGCGCCCTGTACCCGGCCTTTCTGCGCGGGGAGCCATCGCCGCTCCCCGAGCTGCCTCTCCAGTACGCCGACTTCGCCCGCTGGCAGCGGAGCTGGCTGCAGGGAGAGGTCCTGGAGAGCCAGCTCGCGGATTGGAAGGAGAAGCTCGCCGGGGCTCCGGCGCTGCTGGAGCTGCCCACGGACCGGCCGCGTCCGGCGGCGCAGACGTACCGCGGTGCGGCAGTCCGCCTGACCCTGCCGCCCGCCCTGTCCGCGGCGGTCCAGGAGCTCTGCCGGACGGAAGAGGTGACCCCGTACATGCTGCTGCTGGCGGCCTGGGCGGTCCTCCTCGGGCGTCACGCGGGGCAGGACGACGTGCTGCTGGGCTCGCCGATCGCCGGCCGCAACCGCCGGGAAGTCGAGGACCTGATCGGGTTCTTCGTCAATACCCTCGTCCTGCGCAGCGATCTGTCGGGGAATCCGACGTTCGGCGAGCTGTTGCGGCGGGTGCGCGAGACCGCCCTGGAGGCCTTCGCGCATCAGGACATCCCGTTCGAGCGGCTCGTCGAGGAGCTGGTCCCCAGGCGGGACCTGGCCGTGCAGCCGCTCTTCCAGGTGATGTTCGTGCTGCAGAACGCTCCGGTGGATGCGCCGGCGCTGCCCGGGCTCGCTGTTTCGCGGGTCACCGTGGACAGCCGGGCGGCGAAATTCGACCTCACTCTCAATCTGACCGATCGGGCAGGCGTCTTCACCGGATTCCTGGAGCACAATACGGACCTGTTCGACGGCAGCACGGCGGTGCGCCTGCTGGCCCGCTTCGAGGCCCTGCTGGAGGGGGCCGTGAACGGCCCGGGAAGAGAGTTGGCCGACCTGCCGCTGCTCCTGCCGGCGGAGCGCCACCAGGCCCTGGTGGAGCCGAACGAGCCGCGGAGCGCCCCGCCGCCGGAGAGCCTCCTCCGGCGGTTCGCCGAGCGGGCCGCTGCGGCGCCGGAAGCGCCCGCCGTGCTCTTCGCGGGTTCGGGGGAGGCCGGCGTCGAGATTCTCTCCTACGGCGAGCTGGAGCGCCTCTCGGCGCGCTGGGCCCGGTCGTTGCGCGGGCTGGGCGCTGGTCCGGAGGTGCGGGTGGGGATCTGCGTCCGGCGCTCGCCGCGGATGATCGCCGGCCTCCTCGCCGTCGTGCGCGCCGGAGGCGCCTACGTCCCGCTCGATCCCGCCTGGCCGGAGGAGCGCCTGGCCTGGATGCTCGAGGACGCCGGCGTGGACCTGGTCCTCACCGAGACCGGGACGGCCGAGCGACTCCCCGCCGGCTCCATCCGGCCCCTCCGCCTCCTCGTTCTGGACGGTGCTGCTCCCCCCTCGCCCGCGTGCTGGAGAGGGGCCGAGGGTGAGGGCATCCCTCTGGAGCCTCCGTTGCCCGAGCAGCCGGCCTACGTCATCTATACCTCCGGCTCCACCGGCCGGCCCAAGGGCGTGGTCGCCGTGCACGGTGGTCTCGCGGCGTTCACCCACGCCCTGGCTGGCGTCATGGAGCTGACCCCGGACGACCGGGTGCTGCAGGCCGCCTCCCTGTCCTTCGACGCGGCGGCGGTGGCGATCTGGCCGGCTTTGACCTGCGGAGCCGCGGTGGTCCTGCACCCCGATCCGGCGGCCCTGTCCGCCCGGGAGCTGCTGGCCCTCTGCGCCGCGCAGGGCTTGACCGTGCTGGAGCTGCCCGCGGCGCTCTGGCGTCAGGTGGTGCGGGAGATGGACGCTGCCGGCCTGCGCTTCGGCCCCGCCGTGCGCCTGTTGATGACCGGCGGCGAGAGCCTGACGCCGGAGGTCCTGCGGCAGTGGGGGCGCATCGTGGCGCCGGAAGCGCGGCTGGTCAGCTCCTACGGTCCCACCGAAGCCACCGTGGTCGCCACGGTCTTCCGGGCGGCCGGGCGGCAGGCGGTGGGTTCATCCCTGGCCGCCTCTCCCTTGGGAGGACCGCTGCCGGGCACCGCCGTGTACCTGCTGGACGACCGGCTCGTCCCGGTGCCTCTGGATGTGCCGGGCGAGATCTGCCTCGGCGGCGCCGGAGTGGCCCGCGGCTATCTGGGGCGGCCCGATCTGACCGCCGCGGTCTTCCTCCCCGATCCCTGGGGGCTCTTCGGCGCGCGGCTGTATCGCACCGGCGACCGCGCCCGCCGCCGGCCGGACGGTGGTCTGGAGTTCCTGGGGCGGATCGACCTGCAGGTGAAGATCCGCGGATTCCGCATCGAGCCCGGGGAGGTCGAAGCCGTCCTCGGCGGCCACCCCGCGATCCGCGAGGCCGCGGTGCTGGCGCGCGCCGCGGCCACGGGCGATCTGCAACTGGTGGCGTACGTCGCGCTCCGCGAAGAGATGCCCGTGCGGGAGGCCGATCTGCGGGTCTGGCTGCGGCAGCGCGTGCCGGAGCACTTGGTCCCCTCCGCCTTCGTGGTGCTCGACGCCTTCCCGCTGACCTCCACGGGCAAGGTGGACCGCAAGGCTCTTCCCGCGCCCGAGCGAGACCGCGTCGGCGGTGGCTACGTGGCGCCCTCCGACCCGATCGAAGAGAAGCTGGCCGCGATCTGGGCGGAGGTGCTGCAGATCGGACGGGTGGGGACAGAGGACGACTTCTTCGCCCTGGGAGGCCACTCCATGCTGGCCACCCAGGTGGTCACCCGGGTGCGGGAAGTTTTCGGTCTGGAGATCCCCCTGCGGCGCCTCTTCGAGACGCCGACGATCCGCGAGCTCGCCCGCAGCCTGGAGCCTACTCCGCCCGGATCACCTCGATCTCCTGCCGCAGCTTGATGATGCTCTTCTCCGGATAGATGCCGGAGCGGAGCTGCACGCCCGGGTAGATCTGGGTGCCGCGGCCGACCACCACGCCCGGGTGGAGGACGCTGTTGCAGCCGGTGAGGACCCCGTCGCCGAGCACGGCGCCCAGCTTGCGGCGGCCGCTCGCGAGGGAACGGCCGATGCGGATCTCGCCGCCGTCGTGCCGGAAGTTCGACAGGATCGTGCCCGCCCCGAGGTTGACGTGGGAGCCGAGGACCGAATCCCCGACGTAGTTGAGGTGCGGCGCCTTGGCATGCGGCAGGAGGATGGCGCACTTGATCTCGCTGTTCGCCCCGACCACGCAGCCGTCGCCGATCCAGGCTCCGCCGCGGATGTAGGCGCTGGGACGGATCTCCACGTCCTCCCCGATGTAGACGGGCCCTTCGATCACCGCGGTCGGATGGATGCGCGCCCCCGCCCCGATGAAGATCCGATCGCCGCTCAGGTGGACCTCCGGAGCGAGGGAGATCCGGATGTCGCTGGACGGCAGGGCGCCGAGGACTGCGTCCAGCGCCTTTCCCAGCAGGGCCCAGGGGGCGGCGGGGTCATAGAACGCGGCGAACGGCTCCGGCAGCTCCTCGAAGAGCTCGGGCAAGCGGGCGGAGTGCGGACGGGGAATCGGTTCGGCGGCCATTGGATGTTCCCTCCAGCAGGAATCGCGGTCAGGGCTCAGCGGAGCAAGTGATGTGCCACGATCATCTGACGCAATGATATCGTGCCGCGGAGCCGTGACGCGCCTCCGTCCGCTGCCGCTGTCGTTCTACCGCCGCCCCGCCGAGGAGGTCGCCCGCGATCTCCTCGGCCGCTGGCTGGTGCACGAAGTGGCGGGGGAGCGCCTGGTCCTGCGCCTGGTCGAGACCGAAGCCTACCTCGGCGCCCCCGATCGCGCCAGCCACGCCTGGGGAGGGCGGCGCACGCCGCGCAACGAGAGCCTCTATCTGCCCGGCGGCCACGCCTATGTCTATTTCATCTACGGCATGCACTTCTGTCTCAACGCGGTGACGGGGGAGAGGGACGTCGGGAGCGCCGTGCTGTTGCGGGCCGGAGAGCCGGTCGAAGGGGAGGAGCGGATGCGCGAGAACCGCCGCTGGCCGCGCCCGCCGCGGCCCGGCGATCTCGCCGGAGGGCCGGGCAAGCTCTGCCAGGCTCTGGCCGTCGGCCGGGACCTCGACGGCCTGCTGCTCGCCCGCCCGCCTCTCTGGATCGCCCGCGGCGAGCCGGTGAACCCTGCCGAGGTCGTGGCGGGGGCGCGGATCGGGGTCGACTACGCGGGCGAGGCCGCGGGATGGCCTCTGCGCTTCATGGTGCGGGGGAACCGGCATGTGTCGAAGCCGTGGCCCCTCACCCCCTAGCCCCCTCTCCCACCCCCTCCCTGCCGCCGGGAGAGGGGGAACCGATCAGACGGATCGGACCGATCCGACCGATCCGTCGGATGAATTCGCAGTTTCCCCCTCTCCCGGTGGGAAGGGAGGGGATGGGAGAGGGGGCCAGGGGGTGAGGGGCCCCTACTTCTTCGCCTTGAGCTTGATGAACCCTTCCCGGGCCAGCTTCCAGAAGACCAGCAGAGCGTCGAGCTGGGGCATGGGGGTGATTTTGAGGATCGACTGGATGTCGTAGCTGCCGTTGATCCGGGTCAGCATGAAGCCGTCCTGGGGAGAGAGCTTCGAATTGGTGAGCTGATCGAGGGCCACCGAGAGCGTCGGGACCGAAACGAGGGTCACCCCCGCCTTCTCGATCTCGTTGCGGACGACCTTCTCGGCCAGGGTCAGCGCGTCCTGGATGTCGGGATCGTCCGGCTCCAGGCTGCGGGCGGCGCGGAGGTGCCGCAGGGCGGGCTCGAGCTCCGCCTGCTCCAGAAACCTCTGCCCGGCTTCCAGCAGCGTGTGCCCGGTGACCGGACCGTTCACCACGCTCTGGGACCCTGTGCCATCCTTCACGCGCGGCTTGACGACTTTGATCCGCCCCTCCTGCCACTGGCGATAGAGGATGCGGCAGACGTGGAACTCGCTCGAGTGGGTCTGCAGGCGGATGTCTTCCACCGTCCGCTCGTCGTCGACCAGCTCCAGGATCTGCCGCTGGCCGGCATCGAGGTCCTCGAAGCTCCACGCGGCGATCTGCACCGGGATGGCGTGCCCGTTGGGGATCAGCTTGCGGATGCGGCGGACCTCGTCGACCCGCTGCACGCCTTCCATGATGATGCCCGTGACCTCCAGGGCCATCGGCACCATCTGGCTTTCGGGCAGCAACCCGTCGACGAACTGGAACTCCCCCTCCTCCCAGGAGAAGACGTCGTAGATCGCCTCCTCGGTCTTCAGGCGGAGCATCGAGTGGAGACTCTCTTCGGTGAGCCAGCCCCGGGTCGTCAGGATCTTCCCCAGGAGCATGCCGGAGGCTTCCTGGAGCTCGATCGCCTTGGACAGGGTCTGCTCGTTGATCATGCCGTGGCTGACCAGGAAGTGGCCGAGATACTCCTCCGGTCGCGTCGAGGAGGAGGCGACGATCAGGCCGTCTTTGAAAAAGATCTTCTTCGAGAGCTTGGGACCGGCGAATTCGAGCGTGCCTGTCTTCTGGCTCAGAGAGAGCCATTGCAGCAGCTCTTCGAGCTGCATGGTGCGCAGGTTGCCCGCGATGCCCATGATGACGGGGGGGATTATAGACCGTTGCGAATACTGTAGATGGGAGACCTGGCTGACCGTCGCAAGGGCCATCGGCTGATCCTCATTCGCGGGCGGGTGTCGTTCCCCTCTGCCCCTGGTAGTGGCTGCTCGAGCCCGGCTCGCCATAGGCGACCTCCGGCTCGGACTCCATCGCGATGAAGATCAGTTGTGCAATCCGCCTGCCTGCTTCGAGGACGAACGGCTGCGGCCCCAGGTTCTGCAGCTCCAGGGTGATGTTCCCCTCGAATCCCGGGTCGCACCAGCCGGCCAGGGAGTGGTTGATCCAGACCCGGCCGAGGGTCGATTTGAGCTTCAGGTCGCAGGCTACGTTGCGCGGAATGCGCACGTACTCCATGGTCGAGGCGAGCACGACCTCGCCGGGGAAGAGCTTGACGTAGGGCGCGGTGAACTCCTCGGGATCGCGGGTCGGGCAGATCCAGTGGTCGCTGACCCGGATGTCGTAGCTGGCGGAGTTGACCTGGCTCTCCTCGAAGGGGGTGACTCCGCCGCTCTGTCCCCATCGGCGGATCCAGTGGTCCGGCTTGATCATGGCGTCTCTCTCAACTCAGATGAAGCGGATCGGGGTGGTCACCTGCTCGCGGTGGATCGTGTCGACGAAGCGGATGATCTTGCGCGACAGGGACATGAACAGGGTCGACGTCCGCGAGCCGCCGCCGAAGAACCGGACTCCCCGCAGGAGCTCGCCGTCGGTCACGCCGGTCGAGCTGAAAAGGATCTCGTTGCCCGGGGCCAGGTCCTCGGTCTTGTAGATCTTGGACAGGTCGTGGAAACCCATGGACCGGACGCGCTCTTCCTGCTCCGCGTCGGTGGCCTTGAGCCGGGCCTGGATCTCGCCGCCGAGACAGCGCATCGCCGCCGCGGTGATCACCCCTTCGGGAGCGCCGCCGGTCCCCATCACCGCGTGGACGCCGGTCCCGCGCACGGCGGCCGAGATGCCCGCCGACAGGTCGCCGTCCGAGATCAGGCGGATGCGCGCTCCGGCCGTCCGGATGTCGGCGATGAGCTGCTCGTGCCGCGGCCGGTCGAGCACCACGATCGTCAGATCGCTGACCTTGCGGCCGAAGGCGCCGGCGATGTTGCGCAGGTTCTCCGGCACCGGCGCGTCGATGTGGACCGCGCCCCGGGCGGTGGGGCCGACGATGATCTTTTCCATGTAGACGTCCGGCGCGTAGAGCAGGCCGCCGCGCTCGGCGGCGGCCAGCACGGAGATCGAGTCGGGCGAGCCGGTGGCGCAGAGGTTGGTCCCTTCCAGCGGATCGACGGCGATGTCGACCCCCGTGGCGCCGTCCTGGCCGCGGAGCGCTCCGACCTCCTCGCCGACGTAGAGCATGGGCGCCTTGTCCCGCTCCCCCTCGCCGATCACCACCCGG
Source organism: Thermoanaerobaculia bacterium (assembly GCA_035264905.1). Taxonomy (GTDB): domain Bacteria; phylum Acidobacteriota; class Thermoanaerobaculia; order Multivoradales; family UBA5704; genus UBA5704. Next base: position 25,334 of record DATFPH010000242.1, on the reverse strand, counting down.
CCGTCCATGGCCAGCGTGTCCATCTCGCGGCGCATGGCCTCGACGGCGACGAAATCCGAGTGGCGGCGGTCGCCGTACCCCATGGTCTTGGCGGCCTCGATCGCCGCCTGCTCGGTGACGCGGATGAAGTCCTGCTCGAGGAGCTGGTCCATCATGACTTTCGTCATCCCCGGGCCCCCGCCGCAGCCGGAGCCGGCTGCCGTTCCTGGCGCTGCGGCTTCTCGTCGCGCATCGGTGGGTTGTACGCCGGGATCCCGGTCAGCGCCTCGGCGATGATCAGCCCATGGATGTCGTGGGTCCCCTCGTAGGTGTAGACCGACTCGATGTTGAGCATGTGGCGGATCACCGGGTAGTCGTCGACGATGCCGTTGGCGCCGAGGATCTCGCGGGCGATCCGGGCGCACTCGCGCGCCACCCAGACGTTGTTGCGCTTGCCCATCGAGATCTGCCAGTGCTTGAGCCGGCCCTGGTCCTTGAGGCGGCCGAGCTGGAGGCAGAGGAGCTGCCCCTTGCTGATCTCGGTCGCCATCCAGGCGAGCTTCTCCTGGACGAGCTGGTGGCTGGCGATCGGCTGGCCGTGGAACTGGACCCGCTGCTTCGAATACTCGAGCGCCGTGTGGAAGGTCTCCATGGCGCTGCCCACGCCGCCCCAGGCGATGCCGTAGCGCGCCTGGTTGAGGCACATCAGGGCGTTCTTGAGACCGGTGGTGCCGGGCAGGATGGCGTCGGCCGGGATGCGGCAATCATGGAAGCCGAGCTCCGAGGTGGTCGAGGCGCGGAGCGAGAACTTGCCGTGCTGGTCGGAGGAGGTGAAGCCCGGCGTGCCCTTCTCGACCACGAAGCCGCGGACGCCGTCCTCGGTCTTCGCCCAGACGACGGCCACGTCCGCCAGGGTGCCGTTGGTGATCCACTGCTTGGAACCGTTCAAGATCCACTCGTTGCCGGCCTTCCTGGCGGTCGTGCGCATGCCGCCGGGATTGGAGCCGAAGTCGGGCTCGGTCAAGCCGAAGCAGCCGATCGCCTCGCCGGAAGCCAGGCGCGGGATCCAGCGGTCCTTCTGCTCCTGGGAGCCGAACGCGTAGATCGGATACATGACGAGCGAGCTCTGGACCGACACGAAGCTGCGCAGTCCGGAGTCGCCGCGCTCGAGCTCCTGCATGATGAGGCCGTAGGCGACGCCGCCCAGGCCGGGCAGACCGTACTCGGAGAGGCTCGCGCCGAACAGGTTGAGCGCCCCCATCTCGGGGACCAGCTCCAGAGGAGTGCGCGCGTCGCGATGGCACTCCTCGATGATCGGCTTGACTTTGTCGTCGACGAAGGCGCGCACGGTATCGCGCACCAGCCGCTCCTCGTCGGTGAGGAGCGCGTCGAGCTCCAGTAAATCGACGCCTGGGAAGCGACTCAAGGGAAACCTCCTTTATGGCTCTCGGCTGCCGGGGCCGTGTCGTTTGGGCGGAATGAGGGCGGTCAGGACGCACCGCGGGAGACGATCTTAACACGCCCCCCTCCCCTCGCCGGCTTTCGGGATATCATCCCCCGCGTTGCGCGTGCGAGTGGACTGCCATGCCCGAAATCGATCCTCTGCGGCTCGGCCTGACCGGCCTTCTCGCCCTTCTGGGGGCGGTCCTGCTGGATTGGCAGACGGCGCGCAAGGGGCTCCAGCCGCCGGGGTTCCGCGAGCCATGGCGGCGGGGGGCCGCGCTTCTGACAGTCGCCCTCCTCTTCTGGATCGGCGTCACCGGGCCGCTCTCTGCCCTCGGACAACCGGCCGTAGAGCCGGACCTGTCCAGTATCTCGACGCCGCAGCTCTTCCTGCTGCACGTCCTGATGGTGACGACCCTGCTGACCTGGTTCGTCCTCGGCTTCGCGGGCGTGCGCTTGACGCCCGCCCTGGAGCCCGAGCCGCCTCAGCCTCTGCCTCCCGCCGAGGTGACGCTCGCCCGCCAGCTCGCGGAGCAGTTCGGCTTCGTGGCGCAGAACGTCCCCCGGGAGCTCGGGCTCGGCCTGCTGCTCGGGGTGGGCGCCTGGATCGCGGTGCTGGCCGGCATCATGGCGCTCGGCCTCCTCCTCTACGCGCTGGGCGCCGAGGACGCGGTGCCGAAGCAGCCGCCGGCCCTGATCCCGTTCATCGCCGGTCTGCCGATCTGGGTGAAGATCCTGATCAGCCTGTCGGCCGGCGTGGTGGAGGAGTGGTTCTTCCGCGGCTTCCTGCAGCCGCGCATGGGGCTCCTCCTGTCCACCGCCCTCTTCGCCCTGGCCCACTTCTCCTACGGCCAGCCCTTCATGCTGATCGGCATCACCCTGCTGTCGCTGATCTACGGGCTGCTGGTCAAGTGGAGGCAGAACATCTGGCCCGCCGTCGCCGCGCACACCCTGTTCGACGCGGTCCAGCTCCTCGTCGTCGTGCCCGGCGCTCTCCGCCTGATCGAGACGCAGGGACAGAACGCGGCAGCTCTCCTGGGGTTCTGCTAGACTCCGCCGAGAACATGGGAGTGGCCCCAAGGCATGCCAGAAGATCATCGCTTCCATCTGGATCTGGGAAGCCGGTTCGAGAACATCGAGCTGGCCCAGGTCGTGCTCAGGGACACGCTCGATCAGATCGGCGTCGACGAGGATGCCCGGCACGACGTCGACCTCGCCGTCCGCGAGGCGGTCACCAATGCGATCAAGCACGGCAACGAGCAGAATCCAGACAAGCAGGTCCACATCGATCTGCTGCTGGAAGGGGACGATCTGGTCCTCCAGATCGCGGACGAGGGGGCGGGATTCGACCTGTCATCGGTCCAGGATCCATTGGCGCCAGAGAATATACTACGGCCGAACGGGCGTGGCATCCTCTTCATGAGGAAATTCATGGATGATATTCAATACAGTCTTCGGCCGGGGGGCGGCACGGTGGTGACCATGCGCAAGCGGCTCGCCGGACCGAAATCCTGAGCGAAACGAGAGGAGCGTGCTCTGATGAGAGTGACGACGCGGACGAGGGGAGACGTGACCATCATCGACCTCAACGGGAAGATCACCATCGGCTCGGGGGACATCGCCTTGCGCAACGCTGTGCATCAGGCGATCGAAGCGGGCGCGAACAAGCTGCTGATCAACCTGCACGAGGTCACGACCATCGATTCGTCGGGCGTGGGAGAGCTGGTGAGCGCCTACACGACGGCCACCAACCGGGGCATCCGGCTGAAGCTGGTGAACCTGCCCGACAAGGTCGCCGACATCCTCACTGTGACGCAGCTCATCACCGTCTTCGACACCTACGACAGCGAGAACGACGCCATCGCCTCTTTCCAGTAGCGTGTCGCAATCTTCCGGGGCTCCCCCCCGCGCACTGGCCGGAGGGCTCGCCGGGCTGGCGGCGCGGGTGGACCGCCGGCTGCCCGAGCTTCTGCCGCGCGCCACCGAGCGTCCGGAGGCCGTGCACGAGGCCATGGCCTATGCGCTGACGGGCCCCGGCAAGCGGGTCCGTCCCGTCCTCACCCAGATGGTGGCGGAGCTGTTCGGCGAGCGCTCCGCGCCAGTGCTCGACCTGGCGTGCTCCATCGAGATGGTGCACGCCTGCTCGCTGATCCTCGACGACCTGCCGTCCATGGACGACGCGAGCCTGCGGCGGGGGCGCCCGACGGTCCACCGGGTCTACGGGGAGGCGGTCGCGCTGCTCGCCGCCCTGGGGCTCCTCAACCGCGCCTACGCCCTGGTCGCCGCGGCCGCCAACCGGTTGTCGCTGCGCCGCTACACCCCGGAGGACATGGTCCACCACCTGGCCGCCGCGATCGGCAGCGACGGCCTGATCGGCGGCCAGGCGCTCGATCTTCTCGCCAAGCCGGAGGAGATGAGCCTCGATCTCCTCGAGTACATCCACAGCCACAAGACCGGCGCCCTGTTCATGGCTGCCGCCGAGCTGGGCGCGATGGCCGCGGACGCCCGCCGCCGCGACCTGGAGATCGTGAGCCGCTTCGCCAAAAACCTCGGCCTCGCCTTCCAGATCGCCGACGACCTGCTGGACGTCCTGGGCACGCCGGAGGAGACCGGCAAGGACACCGGCAAAGACACCGGCAAGGTGACCTTCGTCAAGCTCCTGGGAGTCCCCGGAGCCCAGGCCCTCGCCGAGGAGCTCCTCGGCTTCGCCGTCGTCTCGCTCGACCCCCTCGGGCGCAAGGCCGAGCCGCTGCGCGAGCTGGTGCGGTTCGTGAGCCAGCGATCGCGGTAGGAACCAAATCCCCCCATCCCCCCTCTAATTCAGCGAGGGAGCGCTCCCGGACATCGATCCTCCCGAGGGTCGGGAGGAGACGGCACCGTTCGCCGGCCGCCGGCGGATGGAAAGGAGCGTTCATGAGCAGCGTCGTCGACCTCTCCAAGCTCGGTCTGGACCAGGTCAGCTCCATCGGCCTGGCGGTCATCGGGATCCTCTGTCTCTTGTCGGTCTGGTCGGTCTTCGTGTCCGTGGAACGGCTGGTCGTCTTCGTGCGGGCGCGGCGCCAGTCGGTCGCCTTCGCCCGCAGGCTCTCCCAGAGCCACCGCGACGACTGGCTCGGTGACGCGATCGAGATGGCCGGCCAGTACCCGCACAGCCACCTCGCCCGGGTCGTCTCGGCCGGGCTCACCACCTTCCAGAAGAAGCGGGCGAAGGGATCACTCCCGCCGGCCGCGGTCTTCGAAGCCGCCGAGCGGGCCTTGGAGCTCTCCTCGATGCGGACCACGGCCGATCTGCGGCGCGGCATCGGCAGCCTGGGCACCATCGCCAGCATCTCTCCCTTCGTCGGTCTCTTCGGAACGGTCGTCGGGATCATCCACGCCTTTCAGAGCCTCGGCGACGCCGGTGGCGCCGGCGGCTTCGCGGTCATCTCCAAGGGGATCGCCGAGGCTCTGGTGACCACCGCGCTGGGGCTCGTGGTGGCCATTCCAGCCGCCTGGATGTTCAACTATCTCTCCCAGTGGATCGAGCGCCTCGGCATGGAGATGGCCAGCTCCTCGGCGGAGCTGATGGACTTCTTCGTCGAGATGGACGGCGAGAAGCCGGCGGCGTAGCGGGAGGTCTACAGGGCCCGGGCGGGCGCTTCGACCACCGGCCGTTGCCCGGGCGTGAGATTGCCCCCCAGGCGGGCGAGCTCGGCGGCGGCGCGCCTCCGTTCCTCGGCGGCGGCGGCACCACCGCCGCGGCGCTCCAGAGCCTGGGCGAGGAGGAGGTGGAGGCGGAAGGCGCCGGCCCAGGTCCCGCTCTCCTGGACCGCCTCCAGGCCGCGCCGGGCCGCGGTCTCCGCCTCCGCCAGCCGGCCGGTGGCGAGGGCCGCTTCCGCCAGCGCTTCCGCCGATTGGAGCTCCAGGCCGCGGTGGCCGAGCGCCGCGGCCTCGGCTTGGAGAGCGTGGAGCGCTGCGAGGCCGCGGCTCCCCTCCAGTCGGGCCTGGGCGATGCGCGCCTGGAGCAGCGTCACTGCTCCATGGCTCGCCTGCGCCTCGCTCACCGCCTGCCGCAACGCCTCCCGGGCCGCGGCGGTCTCGCCGCGCCGCAGGTGCCACTCGCCGCGGAGCCGCAGCAGCTCCGACCGCTGCTCCGCGTTGGGTCCGCCGGCGAGGAGCCGCTCGGCCACGTCCAGGCGCTGCCGGGCGGCCTCCAGGTCGCCGGTCTGCAGCCAGGCTTCGGCCTCGGCGAGAGCAATCTCGGTCTGCCCGCGGACGTCCCCGAGCTCCCGCAGGACGGGCAGGGCTTCCGTGAACGAGGCGAAAGCGGCCCCGAGCCTCCCCTGGAGCTGCTCGACGCGTCCGCGGTGGAGGAGCGCCGCGGCCATCGACTCCTGGAGGCCAAGCTCGCGGCTGGTGGCGATCGCTTCCCGGAACGACTCGAGGGCCTTGTTCCAGTCCCCCCGCGCCGTCTGGAGCAGGCCCATCTCCTGGATTCCCAGGGCGACGCCGGCCCGGTCCCCTCCCTGCCGATACGAGGCGAGCGCCTGCTCCCAGTAGACCGTGGCATCCTCGAAGCGGCCGAGGAGGTAGCACACGTATCCCACGTTGTTGAGGCTCTCCGCGATGGACATCGCATGGCCGAGGCGGCGGCGGAGCTGGAGCCCCTGGCGGTAGTGCATCATGGCTTGCTCGTACTGCCCGCGCTCCTCCGCGAGCAGGCCCAGGTCGTTCGAGAGATCGGCCTGCCCCACCAGGTCGCCGAGCCGCTCGACGATCTTCAGGGCCTCGGCCAAGCGCCCCTCGGCCCGCTTGTGGTCGCCGCGCACGGCGTCGACCGCGGCCAGGTTGCGCAGGGTCGCGGCCAGGCCGCGCTCGTCGCCGATGCGCCGGCGGATCTCCGCCGCCTGCTTGTAGCTCTCCGCCGCCTCGTCGAGCTCGCCCAGGTTGTTGTAAGCCACCCCGAAGGCGTTGTGGACCTCGGCCCGTCCCGCGTCGCTCCCCAGCCGGTCCTGGATGGCCAGAGCGCGGACCAGGTACTCGTCCGCCGCGCGCCGGCTGTCTCCGGCCAGGATGGCCTGTTTGGCGAGGAGGAACCACGCCCGCGGGTGATCGGGGGCCGCCGCCACGACGATGCGGAGCTGCTCGATGGCGGCGTTCAGGTCGCCCGCCTCGCCGCAGGCCTCGGCCAGATCGACGCGCGCTTCGGTGTCGCCGGGGGCGCGGGCGATGAGCTCGGAGAGGATCTCCCGCGCCGCCTGCGGCTCCCCGCGCAGGCGCGCTTCCAGAGCCCGCGCCTCCCAGGAGGAACGGCTGGACTGGGAAGCGAGGGAGGCCACCGCGCGCCGGGCCGCCTCCAGCGCCGCGCGGCTCTGGCCCACGGACGAACGGGCGCGGGCCAAGCCGATCCAGGCGGCGGTGAAGCCGGGATCCAGGGTCACGGCCCGCTCCAGGGCCGGCACCGCGGCCGCATCCTCCCGGCGGAGGAGATGCCCCATGGCCTGGGTGTAGTCGCGCAGCGCCGCGCGAGACGACGTCGTGAGCGGCGCCTCGGGCGGCGCGGCCGGTGCGAGCCCGCGCCGCGGGAAGATCACCCACGACGCCAGGACCGTGAGGACCACCAGCGCCAGCGCAGCGGTCAGCAGAGGCCGGTCGGTAACGCGGAAGGGGGCGCGCCGGCGGTCGAGAGCGGCCACCACCTCGCCGGCACTCTGGAAACGGCGCGCGGGATCCGGCTCGAGCAGTCGCCGGACGATGGCCAGGAGATAGAAGGGCCGGACGGAGTCGAGCTTTCGCAGGTCGCGGAGAGTGCCGGTCTCGTTCGGGACGGGGATCTGGCCGGCGAGCATCTCGAAGAGCAGGAGCCCGAGGGAATAGAGGTCGCTCCGCGCGTCCAGCAGCTCGCCACGGGCCTGCTCGGGCGAGAGATAGGCGGGGGTGCCGACGATCATTCCCGTGCGGGTCAGGTCGTGCGGCCCGGGAGAGCGGGCGAGGCCGAAGTCCGTGATGCAGGCCCGCCCCGTCGGCTCGATCAGGACGTTGCCCGGCTTCAAGTCGCGATGGACGATCCCGGCCTCGTGCGCGGCCTCCAGAGCGAGAGCGAGCTGGCGGGCTATGCTCGCCGCGCGCTCCGGGGGAAGGCGCTTCTCCCTGCGCAGCAGCGCCTGGAGCGACGGCCCCTCGACGAAGTCCATGGTGAGGAAGAGAAGGTCGCCGTCCTGGCCGATGTCGTGGATGCGCACCGCGTTGCGGTGCGACACCTGGCGGGCGGCGACGAGCTCGCGGCGGAAGCGCTCGGCGAGCTGTGGGTCGCCGGCCAGCTCCGGCCGCAGGATCTTGAGGGCCACGCAGATCCCGAGCTGCTCGTCCTGCGCCCGATAGACCACGCCCATTCCGCCCCGTCCCACTTCCTCGCCGAGCCGATACCGGCCCGCGAGGAGGTCACCTGGTTGCAGGCGCCGGCCCGGGTGCCATCCGGCACTCGGAGGAGGGACGATCCGGAGCGTCGGCTCGTCGTCGCCGGTCCGATACGCAGTGCGGGTGCGGTTCATCGAGGAGCCCTCGGCCCTCTAGAGCAGCCCGCCGAGGAGACCGCCCTGCTGCTGCTGCTTCATGATCAGGCTGAAGCGCAGCGTCTCGCCGGCCGCGCGCAACAGGCCCGCCACGTTGGTCAGGTCGCGGGCGGAGCGCCACACGTCCGGGATGTCCGCGCCGCTGTGGGCCTGCACCAGGGCGACGAATTCCTCCGTCTTGGAGATCGCCGCCTGCGTCCGACCTGCCGAGTGCTTGCTGCGGATCTCCGCGGCCAGAGCCGAGAGGTCGGAGAAGACGGCCGGAGCGATCGCCGCTTCGTGGTCCGCCAGGAGCTGGTCGAGGATGTCGAGCTTCTGCGCGATGACCTGGTTGGCCGTCCGCAGGTCGACCAGGATCAGGAGCTCCGAGAAGCTCCCCTTGCGGCCCACGGCGCGGTAGCTCCCCATCCCCACACTCGCGGTGATGTCCCGGAACAACCCACCCTCCGGTGCGGCGTACAGGCGGAGAGGGGTGTTCAGGGTGAACGGGAGGAGATGCGTATGCACCTCGATCGAGGCCACACCCTGGAACGACAGGCTACCCTCGGCCGGCGGCTGAATGCGAATCAGCACCGGGAAGGCTGACGGGATCGAGACCTCCCGCAACCGCGCGAGCAGCTGGGTATCGGTAAGGCTTACAAGGCTGGCGGAAAGCCCGATGCTTTCCGCGCTCAACCCCTCTGCCTGCTCGAAGGAGATGGTGAGGTCCGCCGTGATGTTGGCCGGCAGCGAGATACCGGCATGTACCTCGTTCCCCTGGACGACGAGATTGACGATCCCCTGAGCTGCCAGGGGGAGAGGGAGGAGCAGCAACAACAGGACAACCCATCCGGTGATCCACCTGTTCATGGCTCGGCCTCCGCTGATACCTGGAGATGGGGTCCAATACATAGACCCCTGGCTATCGACGGAGACTGCAATAGGGGTGCCACTACTAACCGGCTTCCGCTTACTCCCGCAGGAGATCTCTCTGGGCCAGGACGCCGGCGGCGAAACAGCCGAAGGAAAGGATGTACATGGCGTCGAAGAGATCCTCGAGCCGCCCCAGGCCGAGCGCCGACTGATAGGCGAACAGGATGTCGCCGGCCGCCGTGAACAGGACGCCGGCGACCAGCGCTCCCCAGACCGCCCAAAGCCGTCCGCCCCAGAAGCGGGAGCTCATCCGCAAAAGGAGCAGCATGGGGATCAGCAGCAGCACGTCCAGCAGGGGATACGCGAGGTTGAGGAGCTTCTCCAGCGGTGGCGCGGGGGTCTGGACGACCGGCCGGAGGATGGGGATCACGATCGCGGCGCACAGCACGGCGGCCCCCAGGGCGAGAAGCCACCGCTCGCGTGGATCGCCGATGGGGAGTCCGCTCGCCGCGTAGGCGCGGACGAAGCTGAGCAGAGCGATCACCAGGCAGACCGAGCCGAGGACGAAGAAGAGATCGGCCGGCGAGGGGAAGACGATCGGCCGCCCCTCGACGAGCTGGAAGTACCCGAGGATGCTCTGCCCCGCGAGAAACCCGCCGAGGCCGAGCGTCAGCAGAAGCCAGGCGCGCCGCGCCGGATTGTCTGCCTCGAAACGGCGTACCACTCCGGCGGCAGCGACCACCCCCACCGTGGCGAAGAGGAGCTTCGAGAGGCTCCCGATCCATAGAAGACGCCGCGCGGTGAGCACGCCGGTGTACAGCGAGGCTCCGGGAAACAGAGCCTTGCCGATGAAAACCGCCGTGGCCGCGGCCAGAGCGATCCAAAGGAGAAGGCGCGAGCGGCTCATGGCGTGTCTCCCAGCGCATCGACCGCGCGCCGGATGGACGCGATCACCGCGTCCGTCTTCTCCTTGCCCACGAAGATCACCAGTCCCAGCCCGAGCTTTTCGACCAACTGCTCGATCTGGCCGCCGTCGATCTGCTCGCCCTCGATGCCGAGCGTCCGGCAATGGGCCCTGGCGGCCGTGCTGGCCATGAGCCGGCCGACATAGGGGGAGAGAGAGGCATGGATCACTTCCAGGACTTCGCCGGTGTTCCGGAGGAACGGCTTCGTCATCGCGCAGCCTCACCCGCCGCGGGGCGGTGGTGTCGTCAGATTTGAGCTGATTCTAGCATCCCGGGCGCGGAGAAAGGCGCTTGTAACGTTCCGCTCTTGCGAGACGCCTACTTCAGGGAATCCTGGAGGAAACCGTCATGAGCAGAGCGTTGCATCGACTGCCCCTCGCCGCCCTGGCCGTTCTGGCCACCCTGGCCCTGAGCGCCCCGGCCCTTGCCCAGACCCTGACCGTCGTCGGCTTCAACGTAGAGAGCGGCGCCGCGAATCCACAGGTCATCGCCGAGCAGATCGGCCCCCTGCGGGACATCGACATCTGGGGATTCTCCGAGGTCAGGAACGCCGGCGAAGGGCAGATTCTCGCCGGGGGCGCCGCGGACGGGGAGAGCGGCACCTTCGAGAGCATCCTGGGGACGACAGGAGATCAGGACCGGCTTCTCATCGTGTACAACAGCGACCGCCTGGACCTGGTCCAGAACGGAGAGATCCAGGAGCTGAACATCGGCGGCAGGGTGCGCGCCCCGCTCTGGGCCCAATTCCGGGTGAAGCCGTCAGGTCCGGAATTCATCTTCATGGTGAACCACCTCTACCGGGGGAACGACGCCGGCCGGCGCGCCCAGGCGCAGGGGCTCAACGACTGGGCGCGGACGCGAACCGTCCCGGTGATTGCCACGGGTGACTACAACTTCGACTGGCACTTCCAGACCGGCGACACGAACCACGATCAGGGCTATGACCTGATCACCAGTGGGGGAATCCTCCAGTGGGTGCGTCCGCCGGCCCCGCTCGTGCCGACGAATTGCAGCTTCCACCAATCCGTTCTCGATTTCGTCTTCGTCTCCGGAGCGGCGCAGGGCTGGCATGGAGAGGGGGAGATCCTGTTCCCCCAGCCGACGTACTGTCCCGACACCGCGAGCACGAGCGATCACCGGCCGGTGCTGGCGCGGTTCGACCTCGCGGGCGGGCCCGGGCCGGGTCCAGGTCCGGGTCCAGGATCGGGTGGGATCGATGCCAAGAAACAGGAGATCCTGCAGAAGATCCAGACCTTGGAGCAGGAGCTCGCGTCGCTGCGGGCGCTGGTCGAAAGTCTGGACTGCGGCGGGAGCTAGCGGCGCCAGATCGGCCGCGTCAGGCAGGTGGGGCCGCCTTCAGCTTTCAAGGAGATCTCGCGGCCTCTGTACGTGAGGACCTCGCAGCCCGCCTCTTCCAGCCGGCGGCGGGTGACGGGATTGCCTTCCAGCATCAGGCACCTGCCGGGCGCGAGCGCCAGGACGTTGGGACCCATGGAGGGAAACTCCTCCTCGGGGACCTCGATCAAGCGGACGCCGCGGTCGCGGAGCGTCTTCCAGAAAGGAACAGAGAGGAGGGGGGGATAGACCACGGCGAGGTCGTGATCGACCAGACTGATCAGCGAGAGCAGGTGGAGGCAGGCGACCGGGCCGGTGAAGTAGGGGAGCTCGACCGGCAGGACCTGGACGTCGAGCCCAGCCAGGATCTCCCGGAGCTGGCGGAGCCCCTCGGCATTGGTGCGGAAGCCCTGGCCCACGGCGAGGGTCTGGCGGTCGAGCCAGAGGAGGTCGCCCCCTTCGGCCGTGGCCTCGCCGGCGAGCGCGGCGAGGACGGGGACGCCGACCTCCTGAAGGCGCCGGCCCAGCGCCTCCTCCTCGCCATGCCGCAGCTCCTTGCCCATGCGCAGAAGCACGGCGCCGTGATCCGTGACGAGCACGGGATCGAAGACGAAGATCGCATCCGCGCGCTCCGGTTGGGGCTCGGGGTGATCGATCACCTCGACGCCGGCCTCACGGAGGATCTCGACCAGCGCGTCATGCTCGCGCCGAGCCTCCTCCAGGTTCGGGCGGGCGGTGTAGTTCCAGACCGCCGGATCGGCTGTCCCGAACGCTTCGTCCGGCCGTTTCACCAGCACCCGCCGCAGCGGCTCGACCATGCTCTGGGCACCGTAGGGTTGGGTCATATCCGCCTCACTCCCAAAGCCGCCGTGGCCACGTCGTGCACCGGCGTTTCCACCCCGCCCTCCCGCCCGAGCCGGGACACAGCTCCGCACAGATCGTCGAGCTCGGTCGGTCCGCCCGACTCCAGATCCAGGAGGAAGCTCGGCTTGAGGCCCGGGGCCATGCCGTCGAAGAAGGAGAGGGTCCGCGAGACGTCCTCCTCCGTCAGGCCGATGCCGAGAGTCCGGCCGACGGCCACCACCTCGCGGACCGCCCGCTCGATGAGCAGACGGCCCAGAGGCGCGTCCCGAATCGGTCCGATCGAGGAGCGGGCCAGCCCGCAGGCGGCCGACGCCGAGGCGATGAACGTGAGCTTCCGCCAGAGGTCGAGCGTGATGTCCTCCGACGCTTTGCCCTGGGCGCCAGCCTCCTGGAAGGCGGCCGCGATCCGTTGCGCACGTTCGGAGAGGCTCCCTGCCAGCTCGCCTACGACCACTCTCTGGAAGGGGCTGCGGCGCTCGACGACCCCGGGAGCGACCCGGGCCGCGCTGATTTCGGTGAGCCCGCCGAGCACCCGATGGGCCGGGACACCCGCGCGGATCAGCCGATCTGAAGCTTCGACCCCATTGAGCAGAGGCAGGACGTCCGCGCCGCCCTCGGCCAGGACCCGGACTGGCGGTGCAATCTCCGCGAGCGAGTAGCTCTTGACGGCCACGATCGCGAGATCGGCCGGGCCGATCTCCTCCGGGCCAGATGCCGCCTGAACGATGACGGTGAAGGCGCCCTCGGGCGTGCGGACCTCGAGCCCCCGCGCGCGAAGAGCCTCCAGGTGCGCGCCGCGGGCCAGGAAGGCAACCGAGTGGCCGGCGCGCGCGAGGAGACCACCGAAGTAGCCGCCGACTCCACCGGCTCCCAGGATTGCGATTCTCATGGGGTCGGATCTTATCTCCGAACGGGTCCCCCTGCGGGTGCGGCGAGCGGGGCGGTGGTGCAGCAGAGTGGGGGAGGAACAGAACAGGTCGGGGCGAAGGCCGAATGGATCGGGGCGAAGGCCAAATGGATCGGGGCGAAGGCCGAATGGATTGGGGCGAAGCTCGCAAAGAGTGGGGACGCGCCCGATTGGAATGGGGATGAGGCTTTCCCCAGAGGGGATGAGCCCGTCCCCATTGGGGCGAACACGGAATGGATTGGGGGCAGAGATGAAACAAGTAGGGAAGAGGGCAAATCAACCAGGGGGAGCTCTTCCCCCAACAGGGATGGCTTCGTCCCTCTTCCTCTCGGCTTTCGCCCCATTCCATTCCATGTCCGCCCCGATCCATTCGGCCTTCGCCCCGATCCGATCCGCCATCGCCCCGATCCGATGCGTGTCCGCCCCGTTCTCATCTGTCGTCGCCCCGGCCCATTCCGCGCTCGCCCCGGGCTCCGCGCCAACTCGCAACACCCTCAAAGCAAGAATGCGGCTCTACGGGCTGTAGACGTATACTGCGAGGCATGATGCTGACAGCCTTTCCCGGAGGTGACCTGGTGCAGGAAGGTCTCGCTGATCTCGCCCGCGGGGTCGAGTCCGTTCCTGCGCTCCTGGTCTCGATCGGCGCTCCCCGCCTTCGCAGGATCGGCTTGCCGGTGCCGGAAGCCGTGATCCCTTCACCGGAGCACCGCCTCTACGAGCGGCTGGCGGAAACCGACTCCGACTCGGCACACTCCCGGTACAACGCCCTCCTCCGGCGGCTCGTCAGCTTCGAGAACGCAGCGGAATGCGCCGGCCTGTAGACGCGGAGCGGATCCACCGCTTCATGAAGGAGTTGGGGCGGGAGACTGAAGGCGATGTCCGCCTCTACTTCACAGGAGGTGCGACCGCGGTCCTTCTGGGCTGGCGGATGAGCACCATCGACGTGGACATCAAGATGGAGCCGGAGTCCGACCGGCTCTTCCGCGCCCTCCCACAAATCAAGGACAAGCTGGAAGTCAACATCGAGCTGGCGGCCCCTGACCAGTTCATCCCTGAGATCCCGGGCTGGCAAGAGCGCAGCCTCTTCATCACGCGCGAAGGTCGTCTTTCCTTCTACCACTACGACTTCTACGCTCAGGCCCTTTCGAAGATCCAGCGCGGCCATGCCCAGGATCTAACGGACGTGCGGGAGATGCTGGCTCGCGGCTTGGTCGAGCGGGAGGAGCTCCGCCGGCGCTTCGAGCAGATCGAGCCTCACCTGTATCGGTATCCGGCGATCGATCCCGCGGCGTTTCGCCGGGCGGTGGAGGAGGTGGATGGCCTTAAACTTCCTGATGGCTGAGCCATTGCGCCACGGCCGCGGTGAACGCCTCGAAGTCCGACAGGTTCTCCTGCAACACCTGGTACACGATCTCCTCTTCTAGGATGGCGGTTTGGTAGACCACCAGATTGCGGAACCTGGAGGCTTCGCGGAATGCATCGCCGTAAATCGTTAGAGATCACTTCCTGCTCAGCGAGGATTTCGAAGGTTTCCGCCTTGCTCGCGGGCGCACGCCAACCGAAGCGGGAGACGAGGTGTTTGGCAATGTTGTGCGATGTCTCGAAGAGGACCGTGAGTTGCCGTACGCTCGCGTCGACGGCGATCGGATCGGCAAGAAACGCTTCGCGGGAACGACTGGCGATTCCCCGAGCCCTCTGGAGGTACTCCTCCATCAGGCGGAACTGTTCGAGCAGGTACTCCCGGTTGACGTCGCTCAAGATCGGGCCGAATTTCCCAGACGGCGCAGAGTGGATATCCACTCTTCCTCGTTCAGGTGCGCCTGTCGGTGCCAGGAGTCGAAGACTTCATGGCTGTAGTGATCAGCTTCTGCCGGATCTCCGGTCCAGATGCGGATGCCGTTTTCCAGGATGTCAACCTGATGGGACAGGGGGCTGTCCCGGAGCATCCGCAGATCGATGCCCTGCCCGGTCGTCCTCTCCAGAAGGTCCATCAGCCGCGCCTGCTCGGCCCAGGTGAGCCGCTTGTCCGACCGGTCGAGCACGGCGATGTCGACGTCGCTGTCCGGCCGGAATCCCTCCCCGAGGGCGCTCCCGTAGAGGAAGACGGCCTGAACGTTCGCCAGCGTCCCGTGGAGCAGCACTTCCTGACAGGTCAATGTCAGCTCGCGGATCCGCTCCTGGAGCCTGTCGTCGGGAGGCGTCATGAGGAAATTGTAGCTCCGTTCATCAGCTATCCCCCACCACCGCCGTCGCCTCGATCTCCACCTTCGCCCGATCCTCGATCAGCGCGCTCACCACAACGACGGCCATCGCCGGGAAGTGCCGCCCCATCACCTCGCGCCACGCCCGACCGATCTCCTTCCGCGAGTCCAGATACGCCGCCTTGTCGGTGATGTACCAGGTCATCCGGACCACGTGCCGCGGCTCGGCGCCGGCTTCGCGCAGGACGTCGGCGATGTTTCGCAGCGCCTGCGCTACCTGCGCCGCGAAATCGTCTGTCTCGATCTGACAGGTCGCCGGGTTCCAGCCGATCTGGCCGGCGACGAAGACGTGTCGGCCGGTGGCGGCGATGCCGTTGGCATAACCGAGAGGCTTCGCCCAGCCGGCGGGTTGGAGGATCTCGAAGTCGTCCTCTTTGTCAGCCTCGCTCACTGCTCCCTCTCCCGCAGGTGGAAGCGCTGGAGCTTGCCGGTCAACGTGCGGGGGAGGCTGTCGACGAACTCGATGGCCCGCGGGTACTTGTAGGGCGCGATCTCGGCCTTCACGAAGGCTTGGAGCTCCTCGACCAGCTTGGGACCGGCGGTAAAGCCGGGACGCAGGACGATGAAGGCTTTGACGATGTGGCCCCGGGCCTCGTCGGGAACACCGACCACGCCGCACTCAGAGACGGCGGGATGGTCGAGCAGGACTCCTTCCACCTCCGGTCCCGAGATGTTGTTCCCCGCCGAGATGATCATGTCGTCCGTGCGGGCCTGGTACCAGAAGTAGCCGTCCTCATCCTGGATGTAGGAGTCGCCGGTCAGATTCCAGCCGTTCTCGACGTACGCCCGCTGTCGCTCCAGATAGTCGAGATAGCGGCAGCCCGTTGGTCCTTTCACGGCCAGGCGGCCGATGGTGCCGGCCGGCACCTCGTTCCCGTCATCATCGACCACTCTCGCCTCATAGCCGGGGACGATCTTGCCCGTCGAGCCGGGGCGGATGTCGTCGCCGGACGAGCCGATGAACATGTGGAGCATCTCGGTCGAGCCGATGCCGTCGATGATCTGGAGGCCCGTCTCTTGTTGCCATTGCTCGAACGTCGCTTTGGGCAGCGTCTCGCCGGCCGAGACGCACTTGCGGAGGCTCCCGATGTCGAAGCCTTGCACCAGGCTGGCCATGGCACGGTAGGCGGTGGGCGCGGTGAAGCAGATGGTGGCGCGGTGGTCCTGGATGCCCTGGAGGAGCTGCGGCGGCGCGGCCTGTTCCAGGAGCAGAGACGAGGCGCCGATGCGCATCGGGAACAGGAGGAGCCCTCCGAGGCCGTAGGTGAAGGCGAGCGGCGGCGAGCCGCAGAAGATGTCGTCCGGATCGGCTTTGAGGACGTAGCGCGGGAAGCAGTCGCAGGCCGCCAGCACGTCGCGGTGGAAGTGCATGGTCCCCTTGCCCTGTCCGGTCGTGCCGGAGGTGAAAGCGATGAGGGCGGTGTCGTCGCCTGCCGTGTCGCAGTTGTCGAAGTGCGCAGGCTTGCCGCGCATCAGCGATTCCAGGGAGCCGGGCTGGGCGGTATGGAAGAGGATGACGCGCGCGTTCTCGCGCGGCCTGCCGTTCGCCGTGGTCGACATCGCCTGCTCGCATTCGGGGGCCACCCGGGAATCGCAGAGCGCGAGGCTGATCTTCGCCTTGTCGGCGATGAAGGTCAGCTCCCGCACGCGCAGGAGCGGCATGGTGCAGACCACCACGCCGCCGGCCTTGAGCACGGCGAACCAGCAGGCCGCCATCATGGGATTGTTCGGCCCGCGCAGCAGCACGCGGTTGCCCGGCACCACGCCCAGATCCTCCACCAGGACATGGGCGATCCGGTTCGCGGTCTCCAGAAGCTGGCGGTAAGTCCAGTGCCCGCCCTGGAAGTGGAAGACCGTGCGGTCGCCGCAGCCGGCCTCGACCATTTTGTCGAGAAGCTCGGCGGCGCAGTTGAGGCGCGAAGGGTAGGCAAGGAGGTCCGGCAGAGTGTCGTAGCGCATCTCCGGCCAGAGCTCGCGCGGCGGCAGCGCATCGCGGCAGAAGGTGTCCACGTGAGCGCTGGGCTCGGCCGGCGAGGTCTGCTGGAGCACGCTTTGCGGTTCGGCCATGGATCATGCCTCCTGGTCGGCGGCGCCGTCCGGCCTCGGCTCCGGGCGACGCGCGGCACATGTCAGGGGGAGAGTCTATCTCCTTTCCTTCAGGACCCACGGAGCGGAATACCCAGGGTACAATCAGCTACGTTGGAGGGTCTTTCATGCAAAAGGTCAGCATCGTCTACTGGGAAGAGGAGGGTGGCTGGCTCGGGTACATTCAGGAGTACCCGGACTACTGGTCGCAGGGGGAAAGTCTCGACGACCTCAAGGAGCACCTCAAGGATCTGTATGAGGATCTCACCAGCGGTGTGATCCCTGGGGTACGCAAAGTGGGGGAGTTGATGGTCTCGTGAAGAGGGCGGACCTGATCAAGACCATTCAAGGGATGGGCTGCATTCTGGTGCGCCATGGTGGCAAGCACGACTGGTACCGCAATCCTGCCACGGGTATCTCCCAACCGGTTCCGCGTCATCGAGAAATCAAGGAGCACCTGGCTCGGCATATCATCAGTCTGCTCAAATGACGCACGGGGCGGTCATTCTTTTCCTCCCGTCGTGTCGGCCAGGAGCTGGCCGGCGATGACGAGCCGCTGGATTTCGCTGGTTCCCTCGTAGATGCGCAGAGCCCGGACCTCCCTGTAGAGCCGCTCGACCGGCGCGCCCGAGACGACGCCGCGGCCTCCGAAGAGCTGCACGGCCTCGTCGATGACCCGCTGCGCCGCTTCGGTCGAGAAGAGCTTCGCCATCGCGGCCTCGCGGGTGACGCGCTCGGCCCCGGCGTCGCGCGTCCAGGCGGCGCGGTAAACCAGGAGCGCCGAGGCGTCCACGTCCAGGGCCATGTCGGCGAGCTTGGCCTGGATCATCTGGAAGTCGGCGAGACGTTGCCCGAAGGCGCTGCGCCTGATGGTGTGGGCCACCGATTCGTCGAGAGCTCGGCGGGCGAATCCCAAGGCCGCGGCGCCGACTGTAGAACGAAAGACGTCGAGCGTGGCGAGCGCCACCTTGAGCCCTTTGCCCGGCTCTCCGACCAGGGCTTCGGCCGGCACGCGGCACTCGCGGAAGGCCACAGTCCCCAAGGGGTGCGGCGCGATGACGTCGATGCGGGCCGGCACGGTGAGGCCAGGATTGTCCGCCTCGACGACGAAGGCGGCAAACGCTTTCTCGCCGGCTTCGGGCAGGCGGCAGAAGACGGTATAGATATGGGCCAGGCCGGCGTTGGAGATCCAGGTCTTCTCGCCGTCGATCACCCAGCCGTCGCCGTCGCGGCGGGCCGACGTCTGCATCGCGGCGACGTCCGAGCCGGCTTCGGATTCGGAGAGCGCGAAGGCGGGGATCGCCTGGCCGGAGGCCACTCGCGGCAGCCAAGCGCTCCGTTGCTCCTCCGATCCGAACAGGGAGATCGCTCCGGAGCCGAGGCCCTGCAGGGCAAAGACGAAGTCGGCGAGCCCGGAATGGCGGGCGAGGGTCTCGCGCACCAGGCAGAGGGAGCGGACGTCGAGCCGCTCGCGCAAGCCGCCCCAGGGGCTGGGGACGGCGTGACGGAGCCAGCCTCCATCCCCGAGCCGGCGGACGATCTCGCGGCAGGTGCCGTCGAGATCCTCGTCCTCCCGTCCCTCCAGAGGAGCGATCTCCGCCTGGCACCAGGCGTCCAGGTCCCGGGCCAACGCGCGATGCGCGTCGTCGAAGAAGGGCCAGTGGAGGAAGGTGGGGTCGGGCATCCGTCGCGTCAATTCCCCTCGAAGACCGGCTTCTCCTTCGCCGCGAACGCCCGGAAGGCGCGGGCGAAGTCTTCGGTCTGCATGCAGATCGCCTGGGCCTGCGCCTCGGCTTCGATCGCCTCGTCGACGCCCATGCCCCACTCCTGGTGGAGCTGGTTCTTGGTCATGGCGTGAGCGAAGGTCGGGCCGTGGGCGATGGAATGGGCGAGAGCGCGCACCTCGTCGAGCAGCCGCTCCGGCGGCACCAGGCGGTTGTAGAAGCCCCAGCGCTCGGCTTCTTCGGCTTCCATGAAGCGGCCGGTGTAGAGGAGCTCGGAGGCGCGGCCCTGGCCGATGATCCGCGGCAGGATGGCGCAGGCGCCCATGTCCGCCCCGGAGAGGCCGACGCGCGTGAAGAGGAACGCGACACGGCTGCGCGGCGTGCCGAGGCGCAGGTCCGAGGCCATGGCGAGGATCGCGCCGGCCCCGGCGCAGATGCCGTCGACCGCCGCGATGACTGGCTGCGGGCAGTGGCGCATCGTGAGGACGAGCTCGCCGGTCAGGCGCGTGAATTCCAGGAGCCGATCCATGCGCTTCTCCTCGCGCATCTGCACCAGCGGCCCGATGATCTCGTGGACGTCCCCCCCCGAGCAGAAGTTCTCGCCGGCGCCGGTCAGGACCACGGCCTTGACCTCCTCCACGTGCCGGAGCCGGTGGAAGGTGTCGGACAGCTCGCGGTAGGACTCGAAGGAGAGCGGGTTCTTCCGCTCCGGCCGGTCGAGGGTCACCGTGGCGACCCGGTCCTCGACGCTCCAGCCGAAGCTCCGCGGCTGGATGTCCTCCAGGGGGATGCGGTTGTTCAAAGGAAGGCCTCCGGAGAGCGTTGTGGCATCCGCAGCTGTGAGCCCTCACCCCCGGCCCCTCTCCCGCAAGCGAGAGAGGGGAGCACAGCAAAGGCAAGGCTCCGGAATGAGGGCTTTTCACCCCTCTCCCGCTTGCGGGAGAGGGGCCGGGGGTGAGGGCTCATGTCGTGCTCGTCCCCAGCAGCTCCGCCTGCCGCTGCCGCTCCAACGTCCGCTCGAGCTGTTCTTTCCCGGTGAGGTACTGCACCGGCCAGGGCTGGGCCGTGTAGCCGAGCTGGGCCGCGGCGTGGAGAGTCCAGAACGGATCGGCCAGGTGAGGCCGGGCCAGGGCGCAGAGGTCGGCGCGGCCGGCGGCGATGATCGAGTTCACCTGGTCGGGATCGGTGATGTTGCCCACGGCGATCGTCGGCATCCCGGTCTCGTTCCGGATGCGGTCCGAGAAGGGGGTCTGGAACATACGGCCATAGACCGGCCGGGCCTGCGGCGAGGTCTGCCCGGCCGAGACGTGGATGATGTCCACGCCGGCCAGGTGGAACGCCCGGGCGATCTCCACCGCGTCGGCGCCGTCAATCCCTCCTTCCACCCAGTCCGTCGCCGAGATGCGCACCGACATGGGGCGGTCCTGCGGCCACACCTCGCGCATGGCGCGGAAGACCTCCAGGGGGAAGCGGAGACGGTTCTCCAGCGGTCCGCCGTACTCGTCGGTCCGCCGGTTCGAGAGCGGCGTGATGAAGCCGGATAGGAGATAGCCGTGGGCGCAGTGGAGCTCGACCATGTCGAATTCCGCCTCGATCGCCATCTCGGTGGCGCGCACGAACTGGCCCCGCACCTTGTCCATGTCCTCCCGGGTCATTTCGCGAGGGACCTGCATGCCTCGCTTGAACGGAACGGCCGAGGCGGCCATCACGGGCCAGCCCTCCGTCGTGAGCGGCTCGTCCATCCCTTCCCACATCAGCTTGGTCGAGCCTTTGGCGCCGGAGTGGCCGAGCTGCAGGCAGATCTTCGCGCGGCTCCACTGGTGGACGAAGTTGGTGATCCGCCGCCACGCCGCCATGTGGTCGGGCCGGTACATCCCGGTGCAGCCGAGGGTGATGCGTCCCTCGGCGGAAACGCAGGTCATCTCGGTCACGAGCAGGCCGGCGCCACCCAGGGCGCGGGAGCCCAGATGGACCAGGTGGAAATCATTCGGCAGCCCGTCCCCGGCGCTGTACATGTCCATGGGGGAGACCACGACCCGGTTCTCGACCGTCATGCCGCGCAGGGTGAACGGGGTGAAGAGGGGCGGCGGCGCCTTGGGGACCGCCACCTCGCGGCGGCTCGCGCGGCTGGCGAACCAGCGCTCCACCCCTTCGAGATAGTTGCGGTCGCGCAGGCGCAGGTTCTCGTGGCTCACGCGCTGGCTGCGGGTGAGCAGGCTGTAGGAGAGCTGCTCGGGGTCCAGCCGGATGTAGCGCCGGACGTTCTCGAACCACTCCATGGAATTGCGCGCGGCGTTCTGCAGCCGCAGGGCCTCCGTCCGCCGCTCCTCCTCGTAGGCCTGGAGCGCCTTCGGTAAGTCCGGCTCCTGGTTGAGGATCCGGACGAGGCCGATGGCGTCCTCCATGGCGAGCTTGGTGCCCGAGCCGATGGAGAAGTGGGCCGTGTGGGCCGCGTCGCCGATGAGGACGATGTTCTTGTGCCACCAGCGGGCACAGTGGACGCGCGGGAAGTTGAGCCAGGGCGCGGCGCGCTGGTGCGGCGGGATGTTGGCCATCAGCCGGTGCCCCTGGAGCCAGGGGGCGAACATCTCTTCGCAGGCGGCGGCCGTGGCGTCGATGTCCATCCGGTCGAACCCGTGATTGCGCCAGGACAGCTCGTCGCACTCCACGATGAAGGCCGAGAGCTTGTCGCTGAAGCGGTAGGCGTGGGCCTGGAAGACCCCGGCATCGTTCTCGGCGAAGGCGAAGGTGAAGGCGTCGAACGGGCGGGTGGTGCCGAGCCAGATGAACTTCGCCTTGCCGTAGACGACGTCGGGCTTGAAGTGCTCGGCATGCTTGCGGCGGACCGCGCTGTTGACCCCATCGGCGGCGAGGATCAGGTCCGCGTCCGCGAGCCCGAGCGCGGGGAGATCCGAATCATCCTGGACCTCGACCCCGAAGCGGATCTCGGCGCCGAGCGCGACCGCCCGGCGCTGGAGGATCTCCAGGAGCTTGACCCGCGCGATCCCGGCGAAGCCATGGCCGCCGGAGGTGATCGTCCGTCCCCGGACGTGGATGTCGATGTCGTCCCAGCGCGCGAAGTTGTCCGAGATCTCCTGGAAAGACTCGGGATCGGCCAGCTTGAAGTTGCCGAGGGTCTGGTCGGAGAAGACGACGCCCCAGCCGAACGTAGCGTCGGGAGGGTTGCGCTCCAGGAGCACGACCTCATGCGCCGAGTCCGCCTTCTTCATGAGCAGGGCGAAGTAGAGCCCCGCTGGGCCACCACCGATGACGGCGATTTTCATGAGGGTCTCGGGGTCAGCTCAGGTAGGTTCTCTGACACGGGGAGCCATTATAGAGAAGGAAGGGCAAGAGGGTAGGCAACCTGCCCGGCCTCCGGGCAGCCCACCCTCACCAGGGGTTGAAACCCCTGGCTACCGAACGCCACCAATCGTCCCCAAGGGGACGACGCCCCCGTCCCGCCCCTTCAGTGGGCGGCTTTTTCGTCGGTAGCCAGGGGTCTCGACCCCTGGCGGGTGCCGCGGCCACGCCCCTGAGGGACCCGGCAGACACCGGCGCACCCCCCTGGGACCGCGGCCCCACGGGGCGTCTCTACATTGGGGGGAAAGGATCGAGAGGATCGGAGATGGGAGGGGCCAGGTCCAATCTGACTCCGGTCGAGTCGAGCTTGACCGCGGCCAGGCTCAACCTTTCCGTGGTCAGGTTCAAGCTGACTCCGGTCAGGTTGAGGTTGACCACCGGCAGGCTCAATCTTTCCGCGGTGAGGTTCAACCTGACTCCGGTCGAGTCGAGCCTGGCCCTGGTCAGGTCGAGGCTGACCCTGGTCAAGCTCTATCTTTCCACGGTCAGGTTGAGGCCGACCACGGTCAGGCTCAGCCTTTCCACGGTCGGGCCGACGCTGGCTGCCGTCGCGTGGAGACTGGTTCCGGTCGGGGAGGCGAGGAGACAAGAAAAAGGGGCGCGGCCTGTGGCCACGCCCCTGAGGGACCGGGCAATCGCGAGGACTACTGGCTCTCCGGCGGCGCCGGCGGCTCCGCCTTCTTGGAGCGGCGCTTCACCGGCTCGCCGTCCGGCCCGACCAGGCGGAGCCGCGGCTGCGGGCGGAAGGGCTGCAGACCGAACTCCACGAGCTTCTCCGACCGGTTTCCGTAGCGCTGCCGGACACAGGCATCCACGAACGCCATCAAGCGCTCCCCTTCCCGCATGCGTTCCGCGATCCTCTTCGAGATGTCCTGCTTGGTGGCAGAGAGGCTCGCCTGCTGCGCCGTGAGGTCCTTCACATCGCTCAGCACCCCATCGATCTTGGCCAGGGGTTCCTCCAGGTGAGGCAGCTCCTCGCGGTTCGCCGTCACCGCCTTCTTCCGCAGCTCCAGATTCTTCACAATCACCGGATACGACTTGCCAGCCATGGTGTTGTCCTTTCGTTGGGCCCGATCGGGCGTGTTCGCCGGCGTCGTCATGACTCCGGCGTTTGCTGAGTGCAGCTTGACCCGAGGAGCGCAAGCCCCCAAAATGGCCAATCGCGCCGAGACGGGCGTAACCTGCACAATCCACGGGAGATAGTTGGCTTGAAGGGAAGAGGAAGATGGCTCGTTGATCATGCCAAATCTCGCGCCGCCGGATCATCAAGACAATGGGACGGAGGCCCGAGAGGGCGATGCCCAGCCCTCGTGCTCGAAGGCTTACCGACGAGGTGCCGGCCGGCGGCTGTCCCCAAGCACGCCAGCGAGAATTGCGCTTAGCCCCAGGCAATGTTATTGACGTGCCTTAGCAACTCGGCTAATCTCGAAGCAACCGGCTGATTGGAAAGGACATCGAGGCAACCTGGCTCCGCGTCCCGAGGCGCTGACACGACAGGACATCGACAGCCAAACGGCCCGACCGGGCCCCAAACTGGGGTCCGTTATCCGACGTGGTCAGGGACGGAGGTCAGGGCGAGGAGTCGGATAAGCCAGTGAGTTGACGTATAAAGGGTTGGGGATTATACGTCGTGGTAAAGGCAGATGTTCGACGCTCGGCAGAACAACTATGTACCCGCACCACAGCTACAGGAGGCACTCGCATTGACCGACACACTCGTCCGCCGCTACACATACGGCAACTTCGCCGACCTTTCGATCTATGGGTCAGAGGCTGACCTAGGCGCGCCAGCGCGCCATAGGGAGATGCTCTCTCTCGCCAAGGTACAGATGCTTGAACAGAGGGAAGCCGCCAAGGCCATCGTCGAAAGCAACGTTGCCGGAGCGGACGCCATCTGTCGGGAACTCGGGGTCCAGACCGAGCGCCTTGAGGAAGCGATCCAAGGAGGGGTCGAAGCTGTGGCTACTGCGATCGGCGACCTTGGTGAACGGATATCTGGCGAGCTTGGAGAGATCCGCTGGGAACTGGCTCAAATGCGGGCCGTATCCGAGCAGATGCTCGCCGTGTTGAAGCTGCCTCGTAGTACGGAGGCTCGCGAACTGCTTAACCAAGGAGTCCGAAATCTGGTCAATAACAAGCTCGAACAGGCCGAAGAGCGTTTCAATCTTGCCTTTAGGCTTGACAACACCGACTACCAAATCTTAATGAACCTCAGCGCCGTTGAGCTGCGGAAGGGAAATGCGTCACAGGCTTTGGGCTTCGTCCATGATGCACTTACCCTCCCTCCGAACCTCGACAGGCAAGCGAGAGCCGACGCCCTCTGGCATGTTGCGCGGATCCACTATGCGACTCGCGAGTACCCCAAGGCTTTCGAGCATGCTCAGCAGTCCACGGCCATTCTCCCCACGCCACGCCGCATCCTCCAGCTAGGTATATACGCAATTCTTGCCGGCAACGTAGAAGTGGGATTTTCCCTAATGGCGCGCGCGGTTCGCCAGGATCCGCGGCTGTTTGTCGTAGCGGCCTCTACTCCTGATCTCGCGGCACATCGGCCAGATAGCCTTAGGCTCCTTGGAACGTTGTCAACTGAGGCACTAACAGAATTTCGAGACCTCTCGCAGACGCTAACGGCTACAGTTGATGGCTTGGGAAACCTCACAGCCGTTAACCCTCGGCACATCGATCGCTTCCGCGCGCGATTGCAGGCCATGGTGCAGTCCGCGCAAGAGGGCTCGTATTCTGAGTGGCGCCAAGCCGCGCAAACGCTCTCCGCCCTCCAAGGATTACCTGATCTCCTGCGCAGCCTTAATCAGGTGGCGGTGGAGTTGACACAGAAGCAGCAGGTAGAACTCGCTGCCAGCAAGCAGCTAGGAGCCTGCGCGCCAGGATGAGGCTGAGTTGTTGAGGTTGGGGGCTACGAGGGTTGATTCGCCGTTCTCTTGGAGGGCTCCCTTGTTGTCTCTTTGGCTCTGGTGTCCCTGCACGTCGCGGACTTTGATGCGATTCTG
>DATFPH010000241.1:0-1932 GCA_035264905.1 Thermoanaerobaculia bacterium | reverse complement strand
GCGCCGCTCTCCATGGCGCGCTTGAGGTAACCGGAGCGCCCGAAGGTCGTCAGGATGACTACCAGGCACGAAGGCAATCGCTCATGCAGGATGGCCGCAGCTTCCAGGCCGTCCCCGCCAGGCATCTCTATGTCGAGGAGCGCCACGTCGGGAAGGGTATCAAGTGCAGCGGGAAGTACCTCGTCCCCGCGCGAAGCCTCAGCCACGATCTCGATGTCATCTTCCAAGGAGAGAAGGGCGGAGAGAGCGCCACGCACCATCGCCTGGTCCTCAGCCAGGAGCACGCGAACGGTCATCGACGCCCATCCTCGCCGGTGAGGTTATCCTCGAGCGTCGGTTCCGGCCAGGTTGACCGCTCCGCATCGCTCGTCGCCGGCAGGCCGACGCGCAGGCGGTACCCGCCATCTGGCAGCGAACCGACCTCGACGCGGCCTGCGAAGGTTGCGACGCGTTCGGTGAGTCCCGAGAGGCCGCTGCCCGAGGCGTCTTCGGCGCCCCTCTGGGAACCCTGTCCGTCGTCGGTTATCTCGGCGTAGATCTCCTCGCCGTCACGCGCCAGGACGATCCGGCAGTGCCCGGCGCGGCTGTGCCGGATCACGTTCGTCGTCCCCTCGCGCACCGCCCAGGCGAGGACGGCGCCGACCGCGTTCGGTAGCACGCCAGCTTCGTTATCTATCCGGCAGGCGATGCCGGCAGCCTCGAGCATCTCGCTGGCCCCAGCGAGCTCCTCGTCGAGCGTGGGGCGCCGGTAGCCGGCGACGGCCTCGCGGACCTCGCGCAGGGCCTGACGCGCGACGCCTTCGATGTCGTGAACTTCTGTCGCCGCCTTCTCCGGCGCTGCGGGAAGGAGCCTGCCAGCCAGCTCGCTCTTGAGCGTGATGAGGGAGAGGCTGTGGCCGAGGAGGTCGTGCAGATCCCTGGCGAAGCGCAACCTCTCTTCGCTGACGGCCAGACGGGCGAGCTCTTCCCTCGCCGACCGCAGCTCCGCGACAGCGGCGACCTGGCGGACGAAAGCGGTCGCCCAAAGGCCGATGGCGGCGGTCGGTAGCGCGAGCCACGCCATGCCAGAGACGATGCCGAGCGCCAACGTGGTGACCGCCAGACCAGCGATCGCCACGTAAGCGTCCCTGGTCAAAAGCATTATCCCCGCGGCGACGTTGACGTGGAAGAAGAGCACGCGCCACTCACTACCCAGGGTGAGGTTGAGCGCGATCGCAAGCACAGCGAGGAACGCTATGGTAGCCCGGCGCTTGCGCACCTCGGAGGGCTCCGCAGATGCGGACCACAGTGGTACTTGCATCCACATCAGCCATAGAAAGACGCTGGCAAAGAGCGCAGCCCCACCAAGAGCTAGGAAGACCCGCATTGGCGTAGGGTCTGACGTAAAGACGGCCCGGATCGGATAGATGAGAAAGACCAGCCCGAATAGCGGGCCTAGCAACCTCCCGCCTCGCGGAAAACGTGAGTTCCTGCCACCTCCCGAAGGGCCGTCGCCAGAGCCCGACGGCTCGGCCTTTACTCTCTCGTTCACGAGATCTCAAACCCCCTGGGGAGGCCCCTGCAATCAGCGCGATTGTATTACTATCGGCCGCGCCGCGCGACGGAGCGCGCTTCTTCCAGCGGGCGAAAGCAGCAGTGCCAGGACCGCCACGAGCGCAACCAATATGACGCGGTGGTAGATAGCGTTCAGTTCCGTGGACGGGCCGGCCCCTACGGCCAGCGCGCCCATACCGAGTAGAACACCTCCAAGGGAAAAGGAGTGGGCCGCGAAGGCAGCCGTCCAGGCCCAACTCATGCGGGTGAATACGGCAATGGCAGCGGCCGCCAGAGCCAGCCCGCACAGGCCCTCGACGAGCGTCGCGGGGAGTATCTTGGGCTCGGCCAGGACCGTGAATCCTAGCGGAATACGCCAACCCAGGTGCAAGAGTGCTC
>DATFPH010000240.1:0-55638 GCA_035264905.1 Thermoanaerobaculia bacterium | reverse complement strand
CTTCTTAAGAGCAATATATGTTTTCGATAGAAGTAGATTCACCTGCGCGTCGCCTGACATTTCTCGGGCGAGCCATTTCTCTTCTCGTCCTTATCCCTGGCTCAATTGCTCTAGGAGGAACACTTACACTTTCTCTCGTTGGAGGAGTGCTCGCGGTGCTTGCTCCAAGAGAAAGAGTTGGTCTCTGGCTTTATCTGCGATCAATCTTAACGTTTTCGACTCCCTTTATTGTTGTGGTTGGCCTCATTTTTTTTGTGTCTCCAGTGTCTGTTCCGATTGAAGAATCACTGATCGCTGCTGCGCGTGCAATGCTCATAGTGGCATCCGGTATTAGCTTCGTGATGGTCACGAATCCACAGGAGATACCGCAAGGCATGGTAAAGATAGGTATGCCTCAATCTTTCGGGGTTGCATTGATGGTTGCCTATCGAATATTGCCGCTGCTTAACGAGCGTATGCGAAGCATTCTTGCTTCTCAGAGGGCTCGAGGATTGTCTTGGGAAGCTTCGTCGCTATTGAGACGGCTTCCGAGCATAGCTCGAGCCTTGGCAGTCCCTGCTGTTTACTCTGCCTTGGACGTTGCGCTGACGCTCTCAGATACTCTCTATGTGCGAGGCTATCGACCTGATCGGGTAATTACTATGCCGGAAGCAGGTAGCCGTCTGAGTGTCTTTGACGTCTGTGTTATGATAGCCTGTTTTATGATCGTCCTGATCTCCATTTTCGACTAGCTAGATGGATTAACGGGAAAATCCAACCTGGATACTAGAACTGACTGTAGAAGAAAACAATTTGTCGAGTATTCGGCCATACTGGTCCCTCTTTTCTGCCGCATAGGGATTGAGTCCTACTCCGGCAGCCAGTTCGTAGCTATAAGGGGATCTGTCCAAGTCCTTCTCGTCAGCCTTTCCAAAGGTCCACTTCCATTCTCCTACATTCGGGAGGCGCTCGCCGATAAGGCAGGTGAATGGTAGCCATACGTCAAAACGCCAAGAAGTGGCGTGAGTGCCCCGCTTTTCAAAAGAAACATTTTGCCACACAAGGCGGATCTCAGCGAGCAAGTCACACAAGCATAACAATTGTGTAAAGGGATCCTCAAGAGTGATCAGCTTGTCGATATTCTTAGGTTTTGACATTGAGTCGTGGCGAAAAATACCTGTCATGGCAATAAACAGTGCTGCGCGACGGTAGCCTTCCAGCTTTGCAAGGTTAGCCGGTTCCAAACATCTGCGGAGCAAGATACATGCGCACACTTGCCCATGATCAAGGGCCCCTCGCTTATTGTTAGGGTCGATCAGTGTTGCCTCTGCCTCTCTTACGAAATACGTATGCACCAACTCTTTCCGTGTTGCACGAATCGGCGCACGCGACAAAATATCTACAAAATTTCGATGCAAGCTCATGAAGTGTTTGCTGATCGGCTCCAGGAAGGGACGTTTCAGAAAGTAGTTTTCCAGGTCTACGCCTGCCTCCAAGGAGTAAGCTAGGTCATGGCACAACGCAGCGATACACCACGCCTCTTGAAGCGTTGCCTCCCACTTTGAGGAATTCATAGACTTCAAGCCCGCAAAGCGGAGAGAGTCATGTCCGATTTCTGACGCGGATAACATTCCGGCTAGATGTCTCAAGAGAGTACCGTTTGTGTTTACTTGGGATTTGAGCAACTGATATCCGATCAGGTAAACAACTATTGGATGCAGTATATGGTCACGATAGGGCTTGTCGTTGATAGAGGATGCATCTGGCTTGAGCTTTACTATGGAATAATAGGGCTCCCCTGTGATCAGTGTGAAATGGACTTGGCGCGCGAAGTCGATAATTCCGTCGAAGTAGTGGGGATCGAAAAGATCTACTAGGTGTAGTCTGATCTCGCGAAGAACATACCCCACTAGGCGGCCGAAAACTTCAGCGGCACGCTTCTTGTAGAATACCTCTGTTCCTCGGTCCTGCTCAATGAGCTTCGTTCTGGTGCGCCGGACGAATAGGCCGCTGCTCTTGAGGCTGCATGTTTCTGTGGCGAATGCCTCCCTGAACAATCGCGGAATTTCAAGTAGCTCAAGTTCGACTTCATTTTCTCTCATCGGGGTGCACCTTTCTGCACTACCTCGGCAAGGGCACGGAATTCCGGTCCTGCGAAGCTTTCAAGCAGTTCTCCGGGATTCTTCAGCCTGGCTGCGCGCTCAACCTTCTCTGAGGATTCTACCGGAACCACCGGGAGCCTCCCGGTGAGCCCTGCCCGAAGCAAGGCCGCAGAATGGATAGAAAGCCCGAACATTGACAATGCTGCGTCACTGTGCGTGGTAATGTAGTCGTGAAGTGATTGAGCCGAGCAGACCGATTGAGCGTCGATAGCACGAACCTTGTTTATAATTACGGCCGCTTGGGTCTTCTCGTCGGCGATGAGTCGCCAGTAATTCTCAAGGAGAGGGCCAAGGGAAGGACTAAATGGGCTGGCTACCAGAAGTGCTAGCCCCTCCCATGCCCGAATGGATTCCGAGATTGTTCTGGAAAGGTCTCTTATCTCAGCCGAGGTATCCAGTATTATTGTGTCGAAATGGGGGCTTAGCAGACTCAGTAGTGCATCTAGCCGATCCTCTTCGCTCTCTCTTTCAGCCGAAAATCCGCCACGGGCAGAGGTAGATGATATCTGCTCCTCCCAAGCGGAGGATGCAGGCCAAACTGAGAGTTCTCCATATGGAAAGGACAGCTTAGGGAGACCTGGTAGGACGTGCTCATTGAAGAGAATCCTACATCTTTGGCTCTTTGAGACATCTCGCCAGAAGTGGTTTAAGAATGGGCCGCCAGCAATCGAGGTGTAGTGATGAAAGCTTGGTCCACCGAAATCCATTTCGACCAAGCACGCTTTGCCCTTTCTTCCTAAGTTGCAGCCAGCGGCCAAGGCAATGGTTGACTTTCCAACCCCCCCTTTTTGGGAGAGGACTGCGATGACTCTTGCTCTCTTCTTTTTGTGGGCGCTAACAGTTGGGCGTCGCAGTTTGTTTTCAACCTGCTCCGTCAATATGAGAGTTGTCCTCTCCGCGAGGTTCCATTCGGTAATAGCTGTCGCGATCTCCTTTGCCTCCTTTCTGTTGCGAGTCCCAAGGGTGAGTGCGCAGGCGCCATAGGAGCTGCGTAACTCTTGCGATTCCTCTCTTCGGAGAAGAGAGCCGAGGGTAGACCAGAGTAACTGTCGGTCAGATGATTTAAGGTCGCTGCAGGCGAGTGAGGAGATAATGAGGTTGAGAAGTTCGCGGCGTTCCGGCTCTAGTTCCGCGAGTCGATCAAGAAGGGGGAGAAGTTCCTGAATAATTCGAGCTTCGGAGCCCTCGATGAATTCCGCCAGGCATTGGATCATGTCCCCTACTGCGCGAGGCGCTCTCTCCTTTAGAGCCTTTTGAATGCGGGTAAGAAGGAAATCCACGATTCGACTCTGGAGCGCTAGAATGGCTGAACTTGTAGTGGGGCTAGAGAAGCCTCCTAGCGCCAAAAGTGGAATGGTCTCTAGATCGAGTTCCCGGAAAGGATCTCGATCCAGAGACGCGGGGAAACGCTGGACTATTTGCCGGCAGACTGCTCGAAATGCGAACGGAAAGTCTTTCCACAGAGGCGCAACTTTTGACAAAAGGTCGGAGAGTAGGTAGCCTGAATCATCTCGCCCGACACTGCTGTCTGGATCCAGATAGCGGTCTATCACTCGCAGCCAGCTTCGGACAATAATGTCTTCGATCAGGACGTTGAAGTTGGGAAGGCTAGTTAGCCTTAGTGCAGACTCAAGAAATGCATGTGCCACTACGATCCCCAAGGCGCATTGCTGGCAGGTATAAAGAACGTCGAGTTCGCTGTCTCGTTGAAAGGAAAGACTAAAGACCGTAGCCACTCCAAGTCTGTCCTGTGAGAAGGGCCAAGGCAACTCAA
This sequence comes from Thermoanaerobaculia bacterium, assembly GCA_035264905.1. GTDB lineage: Bacteria > Acidobacteriota > Thermoanaerobaculia > Multivoradales > UBA5704 > UBA5704. The sequence goes on along the minus strand of DATFPH010000240.1, from coordinate 51,723 downwards.
GCGAGTGGACGACCATTCGATCGAAAAACCTCTGTCCTTCTTCTTCGGCGGGCACTATTAGAGGAGCATCCTCTGTTAGGGGCTCGTAAAACACACCGTCTTGGGTATTGTTAGAATCCTGGTTGCGCCGGATAGAGGTCACAGAGTAAAGATGAGCGCGATACCCAGGTGTATCAATGTTCGAACCTTTCCTAATGATTAGGAGCGGCGATCTAGCCTTTTCCGAGAGCTCGAGCACGTCGTCCTTCGGGTATGCTTGGCCAACAAGGGGGAGAAGCCGGAGATTTACTTCTTCCTGACGCTCTCGCGGAGAGAAGATCGCATAGAAAAGAATTCGTCTTTCGCGTTCCCCTTTGAGGAAAATGGCTATTGCTAGGGGAAAGCGTTGCTCGATGGGTAGTTGGCGAAAAAGATCTTCGAGAGTATCTTCAATCCGAAGCCGAAATGAGACGAGATTAGGCTCGGTAGTGACAGTTTGGGCAAATTCCCCTAATGCTTGCGTGAGTATAGCTTGGCTTGGGATCAAGAGGGTGGCCTGCGTGTCTTTGGCGCGCGGCATATGGATGGTCTCCGGTGAACTGGTTTTGCGTTGGATTGCAACTTTCGAGAGGGTTCATCGTAGCCACGCGTTGTAAGCTTCAAGCGCTGCGGCCGTAGTTAGGGCGCGGGATCCAAAGTAGGTAAGCTTCGGAGGGCGTTCAAAGGTTAGGTTGCCAAAAAAAAATGCGAAAGCTTGCCAACCTCCGTCAGCTTCTTGATGCCCTCCAAGGGTATTAAGGGCTGCTTCTACTAACGAACATCTCGACATCTCGGATAGAGCTGCTGCCGTAAGAGTAAGTGCAAGATCTAGAATGTCGACGTGGGCACCCTTGGAATCGGCTAAAAGTGCGTAAATGCGCCTTTCGCACAACTCCCTATCTAGGCGATCCAATAGTGTGGGCCCAAGCTGAGAGAGTTTTAGGATCAAGTAGATGAATAGTGCTGCTGAAAAGTAATACCGCGACCTAGGAGGAAATGGATTCGAGCGAAGATGGCCACGTAGGTAGGGTTCTACCTCCGGGATTTTGTAACCCAAGGAGGCATGAAGAAGGAGAACGTTAGCATTAACGTAGGGGTCGACCTCAAAGGGATCGACATTGTAAACCGAGGATGCCTTGGGCTCATCTAGGATCCAAGTCAGGAAGAGTCCCTTGTGCCTATGCGCTGCTATTTGCTGCGCGTGTTTGCAGATGTGGATTCCTGGGTGCCTCCACTCCAAGAACGATAATAGCGCAGAGGCTGTACAGTCGGCGTCGGGGGGGATATTTACTGGCCTCGAATCCGAGTTGCTGTTGAAAAACTGCCAAAGGCCACTAGGAGTTCGTTGATCAAGGAGCCATTCCAAGGAGCGGCTAGCTATGAGATCGACTCTCTGTTCGCCTCGTAGAGGAGAAAGCATGCGTAAAATGGTCGAAGTAATAAAGTTATTTGAAATTTCCCAACCAGGGTAGAGTCCATCGCTGAAAGATGCGATTGTTGGAAACTCTCCTGAATCGTATTGGTGCGAGTAAAGAAACTGGTAGGCTCCGGTAAGATTCACTTGTCATCTCGTGGGCAAAGAGCAAAGCCCTATCTGTACTGAGCGCGGCATAAGTGGGGCGTAATATAATAGGTCCTGAGCTGATACACTAGCACCAAAGAGCTGAGTAAGCAAGAGGTGTATTACGGCTTCTAACTAACTAGTGTATCCTTGGCTCCTTTGTTGGTCGTTGGTCCGAACTGGTCAAGGGCGGCTGCATCATTCCGCCAAGGCCTTTCCAGTGTAGCGTATCCGACTGTTTCACTGCAGGAGCCTCGTCTACCATGCCGCCCCGGAACCCCTTCACCCGTCTCCTCGCCCCACCCTCCGTGCCCTCCGCCAGCGACAGTGGCAGGGCAAAGACATCGCTATCCTCGTCCTCGCGCTTCTCCTCCTCGCCGTTTCCGGCTACGCCTTCCGCGAGCCCCTGTCGGCCGCTCTGGCCCGCGCCCGGGCTGGCGCCGCCGGCGGCGAGACGGTCTCGGTCTTCGATGTGGCGGTGGACCGGGAGAACCGGCAGTTCTCTGACATCCTGTTTGACCGGCCCCTGGGCGAGGGGAAGGTGGACCAGATCCTCGATCCTCCTCCGGCGACGATTGAGCCGGCTCTCGAGGGGAAGGCGAAGATGGTGTTTCGGGGGGAGATCCGGTTCAACTATCCGGTGAATCCGGAGACCTGGCTCCCAAGATCCGCTTCGAAGACCCCAGGTCCCAGAAGCCTCTGTAGGTGACTCTCGAGACGTCCTGGGAAAACCCGGTGATCGGGTTCCGGACGGAGCGGTGCACGATGCCCCACCCCGACCCTCCCCCGCAGAGCGGGAGAGGGCGCCCCCTTCCGCCCGGAGTTGCCAGAGATGTTCACTCTTCCATCTCGCTTCGTGGGGGAGAGGACTGCCATCAACTCCTGATTGTGTTTCTCCGGAGAGTGCCCAAGAGCCATCTCGACGGGAGTGGGAGTTTTCCAGAATCAGTAGGTCTGCACTTCGAGACCGGGTACTCGCCGAAAATGATCCAGATTGCGGGTGACGATCGGTGCTTCGTCGACCAGGGCAGCCGCCGCGATCAGAAGGTCCATCGTCGCGATAGACTTTCCCAGCTTTTGCAGATGCGCAAGGAGACGGCCGTAGACAGGAGCCAGAGTGTCGCCCGCAGGGCGGAGGGTCAGAGCTGAACAGATGCGCTGGATGGATTGCCGCTCGTGTTGAGGATCGTTGGAAAGCTCTGCCCCTGCATGGAGCTCGCAGAGCGCATGCACGCTGATCGCAAGCTCCTGATCCGCCAGCTTCGCCAGCAAGGCCGTGGCCGGGCCGGGTCCCCGGCGGGCCTCTCGCAACAAGTCGACAAGAAACGTCGTGTCCAGGTGGATCAAAGCTCAGGTGCCTTTGCGATAGAAGCCTCTCGCCTTTTTACCTGTGCCTCGATAGCGTCGAGAGTTTCTTCCGAAAGAGACACTTCGCGGAGCGCCACCATGAGGTCTCTTCCTTTCTTCCCGCCCGAGAAATGCTCCTTGACCACTTGCGAAAAGGACTGCCCTCCTCGCTTGTGCCGGCTCAGAAGCTCGTAGGCTTCCATGTCGATCGTGATCGTCTTCACTGCCATGCACTTAGCATGCACTGACCGAGTGGGGGGCGTCAAGCCCCCGTCCCCCCTCTTGCGGGCTTCGGTAGGCCAACCGTAGCGACGACGGAGGGTATACTGGCAGCATGGAAGCCCGTAAACCCGCAACCAGCGGCCATGTAATCTACGACCGCGAAGCCTCCCAAAAGCCCGCGAGACTCAGTGTGAACAGCGACCTCCTGGAGAAGGCTCGCGAGCTCGGTGTCGATCTCTCCTCCACCTTGGAGGACGCTCTAGCCCTGGAGGTCCGGAGGAGGCAACGGGAAGCTTGGCTGGATGAGAACCGGGAAGCCATCGAGTCCTATAACGAGCACGTCGCGCAGCATGGAGTGTTCAGCACCGGCCTGCGGGGCTTTTGATGGCCCAGTTCACGGTCTACCGAAACAAGAATCCCCAGACCCGCTCGACCGTACCCTTTCTGCTCGATATTCAAAACGATCTGCTCGATGATCTGGAAACGCGGGTCGTGGTGCCCCTCTGCCCAATGTCCATGATGAAGGGGCGAACTCTTCGGACGCTGACGCCTGTTCTCGAAATCGAGGGGGAGCGTTTTGTGATGCTGACGCCACAGATGGCGGGAATCCCAAAGAGCGAGTTGGGAGCGCCGGTCGCCCGGGTCGAGCAGCACCGATTCGAGATCATCGCCTCCGTTGATTTCCTGCTGACCGGGATTTGAGCCAGAGAGCCCGCTTCGCGGGGACCCTCACCCCCTCGGTCCCCTCCTCTCCCAGCGCCAACCATCCCCCGGGGAAGGCGGCAAAGGCGCTTCGCGGGACAACTGGCTATGGGTTCCCCCTCCCCGGTTCCGCCTCCTCGATCGGAGCCGGGTTCCACCAGTCGAGGCCAGGAAATCGGCTGAAGCCCCCATCCAGGCTGACCAGACGACAACGCGCCTCGGCGGCGGTCGCTGCAATGTAGGCATCGTTGACGTCGTTACCCTGCAAGTCGAGCTCGCGACACCAACGCCACCATAGGGCGCGCATCCGTGACGTCCAGGGTGTTTCACGGAACTGGCCGCTCTCCTGGATCGTCTGAAGGAAGCTCGCGGCCTCTTCAAGAGGCGAGGGAACACGGAAGATGCGGGGGTGCGTGACAATCCGTAAAAAGGCCACTTCGACCAGCGCGGGGAAGGTTACGTCGAGCCCGTTGTTCAGCGTCTCTTCCAGCCAGTCCTTCAGCGTCGCATGATGCGGATCGTCCGGCCGGAACGCCCCGATGAGGATGTTCGCGTCGAGCAGGTCCATGGGTCAGCGGGCTCGACGCTGATCGTCGGCGAGACTGGCGGCGGCGATGGCTTCTTCGAGGGTCGAGAACCCTGGGCTCACGCCACCTGTGGACGTGGAGACGGGCAGGCGCAAGCGCCGCCGGCGCGGCGCAGGGGCCGGCTTGTCCAGATGCTCCTGGACCGCCTCCTCGACCAGCTTCGTCAAGCTGATGCCCTTCGCTGCCGCTTGGGCCTTGGCTCGCCGGAAAAGCTCGTCATCGAGTCGTAAAGTCGTCTGCATGACAGAAATCTGTCACTCCTGGGGGGTGGGTGTCAAGGCAGGTTTCCAGCCAAGTCTCAGAGAGGCCGGCTTCGCCGGGACCTCACCCCCTCAGTCCCCCTCTCCCATCGCCCAACCATCCCCCGGGAGCGCCCCCACCCCGACCCTCCCCCGCAGAGCGGGAGAGGGCGCCCCCTCCCCGCCTCCAAGAAGCCCGCGAGACTCAGTGTGAACAGCGACCTCCTGGAGAAGGCTCGCGAGCTCGGTGTCGATCTCGCCTCCACCTTGGAGGACGCTCTAGCCCTGGAGGTTCGGAGGAGGCAACGGGAAGCTTGGCTGGAGGAGAACCGGGAAGCCATCGAGAAGGGAAAACTCTTCGGACGTGGCGCCTGTTCTCGAATTCGAGGGGGGCATAGGCTTTCGAGGAACCGAGTAGTGTCCTTACGGAGAAGCCTGAATTAACTCAAGGTGTCCTTGACAGGAGGACACCTTGTGAGGAAAAGTGGGCGCCATGCCTCTCCACCCGGTGCTGCTAGAGAAGCTCAATGCCGCGCTTGTGCCGGCGTCTTCCCCGCCACTCACCCGACGCGATGCCCAACTCCCGGCGGTGCCAGGGAAGGTGCATGCGGTCATCGGCATGCGCCGGGCGGGCAAGACCACCTTCCTGCGCCAGCTGCTGGCTACCCGGCGGGAGAGCCTGCCGCCGGAGCGCGCGGTCTTCGTGAGTTTCGATGACGACCGGCTCGCCGATTTGGCAGCAGATCAGCTCGCGCTCTTGCTCGAGGAGTACTACCGCCGCTACCCGGAGCTGCGGAATCGCGAGACGGTGCACTGGTTCCTCGATGAGATCCAACTCGTCGCGGGCTGGGAGCGCTTCGTGCGCCGGGTCATGGACTCCGAACAGGCCGAGATCGTGGTCTCCGGCTCCTCGGCCCGCATGCTCTCCCGCGAGGTCCATACGTCGCTGCGTGGGCGCGGCATGGAAACGGTCATACGGCCCTTCAGCTTCCGCGAGTTCCTCCGCCATCGTGGTGAGGAGCCGGAACGAGACGCCGCGCGATGGACTGCGGCGGAGCGGTCCCTGGTGGAGAAGCGATTTCATGAATACCTACGCGAGGGCGGTTTTCCCGAGACGCAAGGACTCTCGCCTTCGCTTCGGATCGAGCTGCTGCAGGGCTATGTGGACACGGTGCTCTTCCGGGACGTGGTAGAGCGCTATGGTATTTCGCAGGTGGCTGCGCTGCGCTGGCTCGTGCGCCAATGCCTGCGCAATCCGGCCGGGAGCTTCAGCGCGCACCGGCTTCACCAGGACCTCAAGGCCCAGGGACATGGCGTGGCGAAGGATGCCGTGCATGCCATGCTCGGCCATCTGCTGGATGCTTTCCTCCTCAGCGCCGTGCCGCTGGCGACGGACTCGGAGCGGCGGCGGAATTCGAACCCGCGCAAGCTCTACCCGGTAGATCCGGGCCTGATTCGCGCCTATGACACGAGTGGCCGCTCGAATCTCGGCCACGCCTTGGAGACCGCGGTGCTGAATGAGCTGGAGCGCCGCAAAGCCGAGGTGGGTTACGTAAAGACCGAGGAAGGTTTCGAGGTGGATTTCCACGTCCGCCACCTGGCTGGCGGCGAGGAGCTGGTGCAGGTCTGCGCCGACCTCTCGGCACCAGAGACCATGGACCGTGAGCTGCGTGCTCTTACCCAGGCCGCGCAGACCACTCCGCACGCGATCCGGCGCCTGCTCGTGCTGACCCGTGATCCGGCAGTTCCTGCGGAGGTCTCCGGAGTCAGCGTGCAGCCTGCGTACGAGTGGCTGCTGGCTGAGCCGGATTGATCGCCGAGGGGAGGCCGCCATGTGAAAGCCCGGCCTGAGTTTGATGTAGCCTATGGGGCGTACCCATCAGGAGCCCCATAGCCAATGCCCAATCCTTTCGCGTCCCTCCGGGACAAGCTCGCCCCTCGTCTCCGTGCCCTCCGCCAGCGCCAGTGGCAGGGGAAAGACGTCGCCATCCTCGTCCTGGCTCTCCTTCTCGTCGCGGTCTCCGGCTATGCGTTCCGGGAACCCCTATCGGCTGCGTTCGCGAAGGTCCGGGCTGGGGCCGGAGGCGAGACGGTCTCGGTGTTTGACGTGGCGGTGGACCGGGAGAACCGGCAGTTTGCGGACATCCTGTTTGACCGGCCTCTGGGCGAGGGGAAGGTGGACCAGATCCTGGATCCTCCTCCGGCGACGATTGAGCCGGCTCTCGGGGGGACCTGGAAGTGGAAGGACACCAATGCTCTCCGGTTTCAGCCGAGCGGCGGGTTTCCGGTGGCGAGCGAGTTCAGGATCGATCTGATCCCGGAACGGCTTCTCAAGGAAGGGCAGGTGTTCTCGGGCGAGACCGAGGTCGTGGTCCGGACGGACCAGTTCCTGGTCGAAGGGGTGGACGTGGTCGAGGAGCCGGCTCTCGAGGGGAAGGCGAAGGTGGTGTTTCGGGGGGAGATCCGGTTCAACTATCCGGTGAATCCGGAGACTCTGGCTCCCAAGATCCGCCTCGAAGATCCCAGGTCCCAGAAGCCTCTGCAGGTGACTCTCGAGACGTCCTGGGAGAACCCGGTGATCGGGTTCCGGACCGAGGCGGTGCAGAAGGAGAAGGACGAGCGGACGGCTCGGCTCGTGATCGCGGGGGACCTGACCCCGGCCAACGGCAATGCTCCTCTCGGGACGGACTTCGTGCACGAGATCCCGGTCGGGTCGAGCACTCGCCTCGCGGTACGCGGGGTGGAGGCGACTCCGGGGCTTCGGGAGTCGACGATCAAGGTGTCGTTCTCGTCTCCGGTGTCGGCCGCTCTCGCGGAGCCGTATCTGAAGATCTCTCCGCAGGCGCGGTTCCGCTTGTCCGCGGACCGCAATGAGCTGCTGGTGACGGGCGATCTCAAGCCGGGGTCGTCCTACAAGCTGACGATCGGCCAAGGGATGCCGGCGGCGGATGACGCGGTGCTGCCCGAGGAGTACTCGGCGGACGTGGCGCTGCCGGACCTGGAGCCGTCGGTGGCGTTCCAGAGCCAGGGGATGTTCCTGTCCGCGGCCGGCAACCACACGGTGAACCTGGAGAGCGTGAACCTCCCGAAGGTGCGCCTGGCGATCGACCGGGTGTACCGGAACAACCTGTTCTTCCTGTTCCAGTACGCGGGCGGCTTCGAGGAGGAAACCGGATGGTTCGACGAGATTCAGCACTCTCTCGGCGACCGTCTGAAGGACACGACCTTGCCGCTGGGCGGCGGGCGGAACCAGCGGAAGGTGACGGCGCTGACTCTCGACCGCTGGGTGGATGCGGAGCAGCCCGGCCTCTATCGCGTCTCGGTGGGGAAGCCGGACGACTATGAGGCGCAGCAGCGCTGGCTCCTGCTGACCGATCTCGGCGTGGTGGCGAAGAAGGCTCCGGGCGAGCTGCTGGTGCAGGTCTCGTCGTTCCGCGATCTGGCGGGGATCGACGGGGCGCTGGTGACTCTCGTGTCGGATCAGAACCAGACGCTGGCGCAGGGACGGACGGATGCGGCGGGCTTCTTCCGGGTGCGCGATCCGAAAGCTCTCAATAATCAGATAAAAACCAAGGGGACGCCCTATCTGCTCACGGTCGAGAAGGGGGAGGACTTCACGTTCCTTCTCGTCGATTCGATGCGGATCGACACGGCGGGGCTCGACGTCGGCGGGGCGGAGGCGCCGGGGGCGGGATATCAGGCCTATCTGTATGGCGAGCGCGACATCTACCGGCCGGGCGAGACGCTCCAGGGGCTGGCGGTGGTGCGCGACGGCAGCTTGCAGATCCCGCCGGCCATGCCGGCTGTGCTGCGTCACCGCGATCCGCAGGGGCGCGAGCTCGAGACGCGGCGGGTGCGGGTGGACGACCGCGGCCTGGCTTCGTTCTCGCTCGATCTCCCCGGCTTTGCCCTGACCGGCCATCACACGCTGGAGATGGTGGTGGCCGAGAAGGTGATCGGCCAGTACCGGTTCCAGGTGGAGGAGTTCGTCCCCGACCGCATCGGCGTCGAGATCGCGGCGCCGGGGAAGCGCCTGGGGCCGGGCGAGGAGCTGGCGTATGAGGTGCGCGGGAAGTATCTGTTCGGTCCGCCCGCGGCGAATCTGCCGGTGGAGACCCGGGTGCGGCTGGTGGATGCGGAATTCGCTCCCAAGGGGTTCGAGGGCTTCTCGTTCCGCAACACGGAGCGGAAGCTCGACGAGCGGGAGATCCTGGTATCGCAGGGGACTCTCGACCTGGACGGCAAGGCGGCGTTCCAGGTGACCATGCCGGCGGGGGCGCCGGTGCCGTCGTCGCTGGAGGCGATCGTCACGGCGCGGGTGTCGGAGCAGGGGGGGCGCGGCGTGGCGGCGCTGTCGCGCCTGCGGGTCCATCCCTATCCTTATTATGTGGGGCTGCGCCGCCTCGGCGAGGGATATCCGCAGCCGGGCCAGCCGATCGAGCTGGAGTACGCGGCGGTCTCTCCCGAGGGTCAGGCGGTGCCGTCGGGCGGGTTGCGGGCCGATCTCTATAAGGACAACTGGAACACGGTGCTCCGCCGGGTGCCCGGCGGCGGGTTCCGCTATGAGTCGACGCGCGATCCGGCGCTGATGGCGACGAAGACGATCGAGGGGGGGAAGGACCGCGGCCGGTTCGACTTCGCGCCGCGCGACTTCGGCAGCTACCGGGTGGTGCTGACCGATCCAACGACCCGCGCCTCGGCCGAGATCGAGGTGTTCGTGGCCGGCTGGGGCTCGTCCCCCTGGGCGCTCAAGAATCCGTCGCGCCTGGAGCTGATCCTGGACAAGGAGGAGTACGAGCCGGGCGACACGGCCCGGGTGCAGGTGCGGGCGCCGTTCTCCGGCAAGCTCCTGCTGACCGTGGAGCGGGACCGGGTGCTGGACACGCAGGTGCACATGCTGGAGGGCAACACGGCGACGATCGACGTGCCGATCTCGGCCGACTACCGCCCGAACGCGTACATCACGGCGACGCTGGTGCGGAAGGTCGGGGACCTGGAGCCGGGGTCGGCGGGGCGGGCCTTCGGGGCGGTGCCGCTGCCGGTGGCCCGCGCGTCGAACCGCCTGGCGCCGGGGATCGAGACGCCGCAGGAGGTGCGGCCCGGATCGGAGCTCGCGGTCGCGGTGAAGACGCGGCCGGGTGCGGTGGTGACGCTGGCGGCGGTGGACGAGGGCATCCTCCAGCTCGTGGCGCAGAAGACTCCCGATCCGTTCGAGTACTTCTACCGGCGGCTGGCGCTGGGGGTGTCGTCGCACGACACGTTCGGCCTGCTGCTGCCCGAGGTGCGGCCGGCGCCGGCCGGCGGCGGCGAGGGCGAGGAGGGGACGTCGCAGTACGTGCGGACCGAGGGCATCCGCCGGGTGGAGCCGGTGGCGTTCTGGTCCGGGCCGGTGACGGCGGACGCGGACGGCAACGTCCGCGTGTCGTTCCGCCTCCCCGACTTCCAGGGCGCGCTGCGGCTGATGGCGGTGGCGATCGAGGGGGACCGGTTTGGATCTGCCCAGGAGATGACCCGGGTGCGCAATCCGCTGGTGGTGCTGCCGACCCTGCCGCGGGTACTGTCGTTCGGCGAGCACCTCCAGGTGCCGGTGACGGTGCGCAACGATACGGTGCGCAAGGGGTCGGTGCAGGTGACGATGGGCCTCCGCGGCCCTGTGCAGTACGACGGCGAGCGGGCGCAGACCGTGGAGATCGAGAACGGCCGGGAGCAGACGGTCTACTTCAAGGTCCGCACGATCGACGCTCCGGGCGACGCGCAGTTCACCATTACAGCGAACGGCAACGGCGAGCAGACGCGCTCGCAGACGGGTGTGCCGGTACGGGCCGACCTGTTCCCGATCTCCACCGAGCAGGCGGGGGCGGCGAAGGCGGTGACCGATCTGCCGCTGGCCGAAGCAAGCTACCGGCCGGAGACGGTCCAGCGCGAGCTGCGGATCGGGCCGCTGCCGCTCGTCCAGTTCTCCGGCAAGCTGGAGCATCTGCTGCACTATCCGTATGGATGCCTCGAGCAGACGGTGTCGTCGGTCTTCCCGCTGGTCTACATGGGGGACCTGGCACGGGCGCTGGAGCCGGAGCTGCTCGATCCCACTAGGGGTAAGGGCGATCCCAATGCGATGGTGCAGGAGGGCATCCGGCGGGTGGCGACGATGCAGCTCCCCACCGGCGGGTTCTCGCTCTGGCCGGGTGGCCGGGAGGTCTGGCCGTGGGGGAGCCTGTGGACGGCGCATTTCCTGGTGGAGGCGCGGCGGGCGGGGCATCCGGTGGACAACGCGCTCCACGACGGCGCGCTCCGCTGGGTGGCGAGCCAGGTGAAGGCCAAGTCGGCCTATGGCAGCGAGGAGCTGCAACGGGCAACGTACGGGCTGTGGATCCTGGCCCGGGCCGGCAAGCCCGACACGGGGACGATGGATTACCTGCGGCAGAAGCAGACGGACAAGATGAAGGTCGAGTCGCGCTCGATGCTCGCGGCGGCCTACGCCGCGGCGGGGAACCCGCGGGCGGTGCAGGACCTGGTGGGCAACCTGGGCGAGGTGGAGCGGATCGAGCGGCAGACGGGCGGGTTGGTCGGCTCGACAATCCGCAACCGGGCGTTGGTGCTGCTGGCCTTGTTGGATGCGGCACCGAATCATGGCCAGATCCCCGCGCTGGTGAGCCGTCTGTCGCGGGACGCCAGCGAGGTCGGCGAGTGGACGACGCAGGAGGAGGGCTGGGCTCTCCTCGCCCTCGGCCAGCTCGCCCAGCGCCAGGCGCGCCAGCCGGCCTACGGCGGCACGGTGCTGGTGGGCGGGAGGCAGATTGGGACGTTCGGCAACCAGGCAGTGAAATTTGCGATTCCGGGGTCTGGGCCGGTGCAGATCCGAATGAACCCCGGCTACCGCGAAGGCGCGGCCTTCTATCACCTGCTGACGCGAGGGATTCCGACCGATCAGGCCTACAAGCCGGCGTCGAACGGGCTGGAGGTGGAGCGCCAGTACCTGACGCGCGAGGGCAAGGAAGTCGACCTCGGGAGTGTGAAGCAGGGAGATCTGCTGGTGGTGAAGACGCGGGTGCGGAGCGTCTCCGGGCCGGTGCAGAACGTCGCGATCGTGAACCTGCTGCCTTCGGGTCTGGAGGTGGAGAACCCGCGGCTGGAGACGACGGAGAAGCTGCCGTGGATCACGGACGCGAATCTGCGGCCTTCCTATATGGATCTGCGGGACGACCGGATTCTGGTGTTTGCGAGCTTGCCTCCGAATTCGTGGCAGACGTTTTATTCGGTGGTGCGGGCGGTGACTCCTGGGACGTTCCGGTTGCCTCCGGTGCAGGCGGAGGCGATGTATGACCCGGCTTTGCGGGCGACGGGGGAGAGAGGCGAGGTCGAGGTCGGATTGCGGGAATGAAAGTTCCGCCCGGCCGGGACCTCACCCCCGACCCCTCTCCCATCGCCCCCCCTTCCACCGGGAGAGGGGCGCCCCCTCACGCCCAAGGGCAACCACAAGGGTTGCCCCTACACCAGGCACTCTCCCGTAATCTCCCCCCTCTCCCGGTGGAAGGGGGGGCGATGGGAGAGGGGGGCCGGGGGGGTGAGGTCGGGCGGGGGAAACGCCGCCTGCTCGTGGCCGCCGCCTTTTTCGCTGCCCCCTTCCTTATCTGGTTCCTCCTCAACCTCCTCTTCCCCTTCCCCTGGGAGACCCTGAATCGCCCCCCCGCCACCGTCGTCACCGACCACACCGGCGAGCCGCTCCGCTTCTTCCTGCCGACGGACCACCGCTGGCGCTTCCCCGTCCGCCTGGCGGAGCTTCCTCCGGAGCTTCCGGAGGCTTTGGTGGCGTCCGAGGACCAGCGGTTCCGGCGGCATCTCGGGGTCGATCCGGTGGCCGTGGTGCGGGCGGCCTGGTCGAACGTGCGGGCGGGGGAGGTGGTGTCGGGGGCTTCGACGATTCCGATGCAGATCGCCCGGATGGCGGTGCCGGGGCGCCGGACGCTGGGCGCCAAGGTGCGGGAGAGCTTTCGGGCTTTGCAGTTGGAGGCTCGCTTCTCGAAGGATGAGCTGCTGGAGATCTATCTCAACCTGACTCCCTATGGCGGCAACGTCGAGGGGGTCGGCGCGGCGGCTTGGTTCTATTTCGGGAAGAGCCCGGACCGGCTGTCCCTTGGGGAAATCGCTCTGTTGACGGCTTTTCCCCGGTCTCCGGTGCGATATGACCCGACGCTGCATCCGGCCGAGGCTCAGGCGGCTCGCGACCGGGTGTTGCGGCAGCTGGCGGCGCGCGGGGTCTTTCCCCAGGAAGAGATCGAGCATGCTCGCGCGGAGCCCTTGCCTTCGGCGCGGCGGCGGCCTCCGTTCGCGGCTCCTCATCTGGCGGAGCTGGCGGCGAAGCGGCTGAGTGGGGAAACGCGGATCCGCACGTCGTTGGACCGGGATCTCCAGAGCATCTCTGAGGAACAAGTGGCGCGCCGGATCGGCGAGTTGCGGGCTACGGGGATCGGCAACGCGGCCGTGGTGGTGATCGAGAACGAGACGCGGGCGGTGCGGGCTCTGGTGGGCTCGGCGGGGTTCGCGGAGGCGGCGTGGCAGGGGCAGGTCAACGGTGCGGTGGCCCGGCGATCGCCGGGGTCGACGCTCAAGCCGTTCCTCTATGCCATGGCGCTCGACCAGGGGCGGGTGATCCCCGACTCCTGGCTGCTGGACGTGCCCACGGACTTCTCGGGGTACGTGGCCGAGAACTACGACGAGCGCTATCGCGGGCTGGCGACGGTGCGGGACGCGCTCATCCAGTCGCTCAACGCGAGCGCGGTGCGGCTGCTGGCGGAGATCGGGCTCCCCGAGTTCCACCGGCTGCTGGTGCGCGGCGGCCTCGTGACGCTCGACCGGCCGGCGGCGCACTATGGGCTGCCGCTGGTGCTCGGAGCGGGTGAGGTGCGGCTGGTGGATCTGGTGAATCTGTATGCTTCGCTGGCGGAGGGGGGAGTGTTCAGGCCGGTGCGGTGGATCGAAGGCCCGCCTCCCCCGGCGGGCTCCCGCCTCTTCTCCCGCGAAGCCGCCGGCGCGGTGATCCGCATCCTTACCGACGTTCGCCGGCCGGACCTTCCGGAGGCCTGGGACCTGACGCGCGGGGTGCCGGGGGTGGCTTGGAAGACGGGGACGTCGTACGGCCATCGCGATGCGTGGGCGGTGGGGATGTCGCGCCGGTACACGATCGGGGTCTGGGTGGGGAACTTCGACGGCCGGCCGCGCCAGGGGATCTCGGGGAGCCAGCATGCGGGTCCCCTCCTCTTCGATCTCTTCCGGTCGATCGATCCGGAGGGGGTGGCTCCGGCTCCCGAGCTCGTGCCGACCGAAACGATCGAGGTGTGCGCGAGGAGCCATGAGCTGCCCGGGCCGTGGTGCCCGGCGCTGCTGCGGGTGCCGTATCTGCCGGGCCGGTCGCGGCTGGCTGCCTGCTCCTGGCATCGGCGGGTGCTGGTGGATGCGTCGAGCGGAGAGCTGCTGGCGGGTGACTGCCTGGCCGGGCGGCGGACGGCGTTCCGGTTGCTCACGGTGCCTCCGGCCGAGCTCCTGGCGTGGTGGCGGGCGCAGGGCAATCCGGTCGAGGGGCCTCCTCCGTTGTCGCCGGCGTGCCAGGGGGTTCCGGCGGGCGAGCCGCCGCGGATCGTCTCGCCCGATGCGTCCACGCCGTACCGGATGCGGCGGGACGCTCCTCCCGAGTACCAGCGCATCCCCCTGGTCGCGCGGGCAGATTCGGGGGCCTCTCGGTTGTTCTGGTATCAGGATGGACAGCTCGTGGCCGCGATGGCTCCCCAGGAGAACCGGTTCCTGGACAGCGTCCTCGGGGAGCACCGCCTGGTGGTCACCGACGACCTCGGACGGTCCGACGCGGTCACGTACAAAGTGGAGTAATTCTTGAGCCTCGCGGTCTTCTGCGCAGTGGATGAGCAGGCGGAATGCGGAAAGGTCTCCCGGAGGTTTGACAGGAATTGACAAGGGGGCGTACAGTTCTGAGATCGTGGGGGAAAGGTCCATGAAAGCCGCCTGCAAATCCCTACCGCTCTTTCTTGCCCTGGCGCTCGTCGCCGGGGCTGCCCGAGCCGGTACGGTCGGCGGGGAGAGTGCGCAGGCCGACCGCTCCGGCGTCGGGGGGCGCGTCCTCGGCGAGGCCGCGCCGCTGTCCGCGGCGGGCGTCTATGCCTACCAGCTCGCGGATCTGAGCGTCCGCAAGGTCCTGACCGATGCCAAGGGGAGCTTCCTGTTCCAGGACCTGCCGACGGGCCTCTACAAGATCATCGCGCACAAGCCCGGCTTCGTCCCCGTCGTGGTGATGCTCACGCGCACTGCGGCGCAGAACTATCAGTTCGTCGAGCTGCAGCTCACGGAGCGCCCGGTCGGGTCGACCTCCCCGAAGGAGGACGACTTCTGGGCCGTCCGCTCGCGCATCCCCGGCGACGTCCTGCGTGACATCGAGCGCGGTGATGTCACCCAAGAGGTGCAGCTCGCCCAGCTCTACCCGATGAGCTCCGGCCAGCGGATCGATCTCGCGAGCACGGGCTTCCAGACCGAGATGCAGGCGATGACCGGGGTCGACCAGATCGCGGCGGACGGGCAGGTGTCCGGCGCCGGAGTCGGCATCCAGGGCACGGTCGGCGCGGTGCAGGTCGGGCTGCGCGGCAGCTTCTGGTCTCTCAGCGGAGATCCGGTGTCCGTCGGTGGCCCGGTCACCGCGGGCCAGGCGAGCGCCCTGTCGCTCGACTTGAGCCACGGCAGCTCCAGCCGCCTCACGGTCTCGTCCCTCAGCAACCGATTCGCCGGCCGCGACGAGGGGCGCGAGATGGGTCCGGTCGACTTTGAGCACTACAAAGTCAACTGGACCCAGGAGGTCGGCGAGAACGGCCACTCCGAGGTCTCGGCCCAGTACACGGCGGAGAACAACTATCATCGCCAGGGTCCGATCGATCCGCTGGGCATTCCGGAAGCTTCGCAGAGCTGGTGGCTGGAGGGGGCGTATACAACCTCTCTCGGCGACCGCAACATGCTGCAGACCGGCCTCCGCTACCGCGAGCGCCAGTTCGGCCTGGACGCCGCTTCGCTGCGGCCGGACCAGGTACCGGTGTCGCAGAGCATCGACGCCTTCAGCCGCGGCGGCGTGCGGGTCCGTCCCGCGGTGCTCCTCGAATACGGTCTCTACAGCACCCTTTCGGACGGCAGCCTGTCGCTGATGCCGCAGGGCGGGATCGTCCTGCAGCTCGGCTCCAACTGGCAGATGCAGGCGAACGCCAGCCGCCGGGTCTATGACGAGACGCAGCTCGAGCTGGACTTCCTCCCGACGCTGTTCGAGGAGTCGGACCTCTGCGAGCAGGGCAGCTCGACCTGCTACCAGCTCGGCCTGTCGCGGCAGCTTGGCGAGGACGAGTCGCTCTCCCTCTCGGCGAGCCACCGCGAGATCGGCGAGACGCTCCGCCTCTACTTCAGCAACGAGCTGTTCGACCGCTCCGAGAGCCTCTACCTCGTCCAGGGAGACTCCCTCCCCGAGATGCGCCTGGAGCTCACCAAGAAGCTCGGTCCGCACGTGCTCACCCGCTTCGAGTCCAGCCTGGCCAAGGGCGGCGGCGGCACGTTCCTGGCGGCCGACCGGCAGTCCTACGAGAACCAGATCAGCTACATGGTGACCTCGCTCGACACCCAGTTCCTGGGCTCCTCGACGGGAGTGTTCGTGGCCTTCCACCACCTCTCGCAGGAGCTGCAACCGACCGATGGCCAGGGTTCCTCCGCCTCGGCCGACGTCGAGCGCCTGCGCTTCCAGGTCACCCAGGACCTCGGCTTCCTGATGGACCTCGCGGCGGATTGGGCGGTCCAGCTCAACATGGAGCTGAGCCGCGGCCCGCTGGCTTCGAGCTCCGTCGACCACCAGCACGAGAACGAGCTGCGCCGCCGGTTGATGGGCGGGATCGCGGTGAAGTTCTAGGCCCCTCACCTCCTAGCCCCCTCTCCCACCCCCACCCGGCCCACCGGAGAGGGGGGGGACATTGCTTGCGAATTTCGCGAAAGAACCGGAGCCGCCGTCAATCCCTTGAATCCGGAAAATTGGATAGCGTCCGCTTTTCTGGATGAAACCGCCTCAAAGCACGGGAAAATCGAGGTTTGAGGCGGGTTCAAAAAGTCGTTGCGGTGGCATAGAAAGTGCTATTCCCCGCGAGTGACCGAGTATTGGTCCCCCTCGATGAACGCAAGAGCTCTCCGACTCGCCGTCTCCCTGCTGCTGGCGCTCGCCGCTGTTGCGCTCTGCGGCTGGAGCGTGGTCCGCAAGGTCCAGTCGTTCCAGCCGATCGGGTTTACGGCAGGCACGGCGGGTTCCGGCGTCGAGGTGCTCGACGTAACGGACGCGCGGACCGGGCTTCAGCCGGGGGACCAGATCTTTCTTGTCGGGAAGAGCGAGATCGGCGGCGCGGCCGGTCTGGTGCAGACGCTGCGCCAGAACCCGGAGAGCACGCTGACCATCCTGCGCGGGCCCGAGGTCGCCCCCGAGGTAAAAATCGTCCAGTACCAGCGCCCGGCGCTGAACCTCGACTTCCCGTACCTGATCCTGGCCCTGATCGGCGTCGTCTACCTGCTGATCGGCCTCTACACGCTGCTCCGGCAGGCGACGGCCCAGGGGTTCCTGTTCTATCTCTGGTGCCTGACCTCGGCGGTCTTCTACCTGGTGACGCCGATGCCCACGCCCCTGGGGGCGGTGGACGGCCTCTACCGGATGCTCCACCTGAGCGACAAGATCGCGCTCAGCCTGCTGCCGGCGCTGACCCTGCACCTGTTTATGGTCTTCCCGACGCCGCCGCGCACGGCGTGGGCCCGACGGATCGTGCCGTTCCTCTACCTGCCGGGCGCCGTGGCGCTCACGCTGCAGCTCGACCTCGCGCTGGCGAACGGCCATTGGGTCTTCGGCCGGCCGCTGCCCGAGCGCCTGTTCCTCTTCGACCGGATCGAGATGGTCCACCTCGCGGGCTTCGCCGTCGCGGCGGTGGCGATCCTCGCCTGGCGCCTGACGCGCCGCCGGGCCTGGGAAGAGCAGCGGCAGATGCAGTGGGTGGCGTTCGGCGTCGGCGGCGGGTACCTGCCGTTCCTCGTCCTCTACGGTCTGCCCGCCGTCTTCGGCCTGCGCGGGAACGAGCTGCTGACCGTGGTCGCGGTCCTGTCTCTGGGTTTGGTGCCGCTGACCTTCGCCTACGCGATCCTGCGCTACAAGCTGTGGGACATCGAGGTGATCGTCCGCGACACGATCTCGATGACGCTCACGCTGCTCCTGGGCATCATCGGATTCTCGCTGGTCAACCTGGCGATCTCGCGCGGCATCTCGCCGGACATGGCGGTGGCGCGGAACCTCCTGATGTTCGTGGCCGGCTTGAGCATCGCCGGCCTGCTGGTGCCGACGCGCAAGGGGATCACCGACGCTCTGGAGCGCTTCCAGTACCGCGGTGCCCTCGGCAAGCGGCGCGCTCTCTCCGAGCTCGGCCGCGAGCTGCTCCACGAGCGCGACCTCGGCCGGCTCTGCACGACGCTCCTCCGGCAGATCGAGGACGGCGTCGACCTGGAGAAGGCAAACCTCTGGCTGGCCCAGGGAGACGCCCTGGTGGCGATCCGCTCCGAGGCCGAGGCGCCGGAGCGCGTCCCATTTGACGTGCTGGGCGACATCTGGGAGCGCGACCAGATCCGCCTGTCCGGCGTGGCGTTCCCCCTGGAAGCCATCACGCCGGAGCAGCGTCTGTTCGTGGTCGGGTACCGCTACGCCTTTCCACTGACCCTGCGCGGCCGGGCGATCGGCCTGGTGCTGACCGGCTTCAAGCTGGAGCAGACGCCGCTCAACAGCGACGACATGGAGCTGATCCGCCATCTGCTCGACCAGGCGGCGCTGGCGATCGAGAACGCCCAGCTCCTGGGGCAGCTCCACCTGCGGCTGGAAGAGGTCCAAAGCCTTCAGCGTTATACCGAGGGGATCTTCGAGTCCTCTCCCGCCGGCATCGCGGTGCTCGATCCGGAGCAGCGGATCGCTTCCGCGAACGCGGCGTTCGCCGCCCTGGCCGGCCAGGAGAGGTCGTCTTTCCTCGGCCGCAAGCTGGCCGACGTGCTGCCGGTGACGCCGCTGCCCGCCCCGGGCGAGCTGCCGCGGGAGATCCGCTGGGTCGGCGGTGCCTCTGAGGGGGGCGGGGAGCGCGTCCTCCAGGTGAGCCTGGCGGCGTTCGCCGGCGGCCTCTGCGGGCGCGAGGACCTGCGCGTCCTGGTGGTGCACGACGTCACCGAGCGGGTCGCGATGGAGAAGGCCTTGCAGGAAAACGACCGGCTGGTCGCCCTCGGCATGCTGGCGGCCGGCGTGGCCCATGAGGTGAACACCCCGATCACCGGGATTTCCAGTTACGCCCAGATGTTGCTCGCCGACACGCCCGAGACCGATCCGCACTACGAGATCCTGAAGAAGGTCGAGCGGCAGACCTTCCGCGCGGCGCGCATCGTCAACAACCTGCTGGAGCTGGCGCGCAACCGGCAGAAGGAGAGCGGGCCGGTGGCGATCGCGCCGCTGCTGCGCGACTGCGTCGAGCTGCTGGCCGACCGGATGGAGAAGCGGCGGGTCGAGGTGGCCTGGAATTTCCCCGACGAGCCCGATGAATCCGAAGGAACTGCTGAGGGGGAGTCGGCTGGCGACCTGCTCGTCTTCGGCTGCGACGGCGAGCTTCAGCAGGTCTTCACCAACCTGCTGCTCAACGCCTTCGACGCCGTGGCCGGGCCGTGCGCGGACCACCGGTCGCAGGGGCGGATCGAGATCTCGTTGGAAGCCGACGGCGCGCTGCTGCGCGTGCGCATCCAGGACAACGGCCCAGGCATCCCGGCCGACAAGCTGGAGACGGTCTTCCAGCCGTTCTACTCGACCAAGCTCAACCGGGGCGGCACCGGGCTCGGGCTGTCCATCAGCTCGGAGATCGTGCGCCGCCACGGCGGTGCGCTGCGCGCCGAGAGCGAGCCCGGCGAAGGCGCCTGCTTCGTCGTGGAGCTGCCCCGCCATGGCGCGGGCCGCGCTCTCCCGCGGATCTCCGAGACCTCTGCATGAACATCCTGATCGTCGATGACGAGGAGGTTCTCCAGGACGTCCTGAGCGTCCTCATCCGCAAGGAAGGGCACCACACGATCTCCGCCTACTCCGGCGAAGAGGCGCTGGAGATCCTGGAGCGTGAGGACGTCGACCTCGTCCTCCTCGACCTGATGCTCCCCGGTATGCACGGCATGCAGGTGTTGCAGCACATCCGGCAGCGCTGGCCGGACCAGGTGGTCATCGTGATCACCGCCTACTCGTCGATCGAGAGCGCGATCGACGCCATGCGCGAGGGGGCGTTCCACTACATCCCGAAGCCGTTCAAGAACGAGGAGGTCCTGCTCACCATCCACAAGGGGTTGGAGCAGCGCAGCCTCACGCTGGAGAACCAGTCGCTGCGCGAGCAGCTCCGGCAGCGCTTCGGGTTCGACAACATCATCGGCAAGAGCAAGCCGATGCAGCAGGTCTACGATCTGATCCGGCTCGCCGCGCCGTCCAAGAGCAACATCCTGATCCTGGGCGAGAGCGGCACCGGCAAGGAGCTCGTGGCCAAGGCGATCCACCACCACTCGCGGCGGGCGAGCGGGCCGTTCGTGACGGTCAACTCCGGCTCGATGCCGGCCGATCTCCTGGAGAGCAACCTTTTCGGGCACATGCGCGGCGCCTTCACCGGCGCGATCGCCAGCAAGAAGGGGCTGTTCGAGATCGCCACCAACGGCTCGATTTTTTTCGACGAGATCGGCAATATTCCGCTCGACACCCAGTCCAAGCTCCTGCGCGTCATCCAGGAGAAGGAGTTCATGCGCCTGGGCGGCATCGAGACGATCCGGGTGGACGTGCGGATCATCGCCGCCACCAACGCCGACCTGGAGGCGGCGGTGCAGCAGGGAGCGTTCCGGGAGGATCTGTTCTACCGGTTGAACGTGATCGTCATCAACCTGCCGCCGCTGCGCAAGCGCACCGAGGACATCCGGCTCCTCGCCCAGCACTTCCTGGCCCACTTCGCGCGGGAGAACGAGAAGGCGCTCCACCAGATCTCCCCGCGCGCGATGGAGGTGCTGCTCGACTATCACTGGCCCGGCAACGTCCGCGAGCTGGAGAACGTGATCGAGCGGGCCGTGGTGCTGTCCACGGGCGAGATGCTCGACGTGGACCTCCTGCCGCCGTCGGTGCGGTCCCCTGATTCGGTCGGTCTGCCGCCTCCGGTGCTGCCGGCGAACGGCGTCCCGTTCAAGGACGCGGTCAGCGAGTACGAGCGGCAGATCATCATCAAGGCGCTCCAGGCCTGCGGCGGCGTGCAGAAGCGTGCCGCGGAGCTGCTGCAGGTCAAGCCCACGACGCTCCACGAGATGATGAAGCGCCTCAACATCTCGTCGGAGAGCCTCGCGTCTTCCTGACCATGCGCGCCTTTCCGCCGGCTCCGGCCGCCGCCACGGCGCGGTTCGGATCGTTTATGGTTCTCTCGGGAGATTGTTCTGTCATGTTTCGCAAGTCCTTCGTGCTCTCCGCCGCGCTCGTCCTGACGGCGGCTTTCCATCTTGGGGCCGCCGGCGCGGCCGGAGCTCAGCTTCCGGCCACCGCGACCGGCCTGGTCGCTCCCCTGTCCCGCGGCGAGGTGCTAGAGCTCCCCGCCACGGACGACCGGGTCCCCCGGCCCGACGCCTTCCTGGGGTATCCGCTCGGAGCCCGGTTCACCTCGTGGGACCGGATGCTCGAATACATCGACGCGGTCGCCGCGGCGTCGCCGCGGGTCAAGCTCACCGAGTACGGCCGCACGGCCGAGGGGAGGCCGCTGCGGCTGGTGACGCTGGGGACGCCGGAGAACCTGGCGCGCCTCGACGAGATCCGGCGGGACCATCTCCGCCTCGCCGAGCCCGCGGGAGTCCCCGAGTCCGAGCGGGACCGGCTGGTCCAGAAGCTCCCGGCGATCGTCTGGCTGGCCTACGGCGTCCACGGCAACGAGTCGTCCTCGGCCGAGGCCGCGCTCGCCACCATCTACCTCCTGGCCGCCGGACAGGGAGAGGTCGAGGAGATCCTGCGCAACGCGATCGTCCTGATCGATCCGCTGGTGAACCCGGACGGCCGCGAGCGCTACGTGACCTCCTTCCGCCAGCGCGTCGGCGACGCGCCGAACCCGAACCGGGCCGCGGCCGAGCACTGGGAGCCGTGGCCGGGAGGAAGGCCGAACCACTACCTGATCGACCTGAACCGCGATTGGGCGTGGGTGAGCCAGGCCGAGACGCGGCAGCGCATCGCGCTCTACCGCTCCTGGGAGCCGCACGTCTACGTGGACTTCCACGAGATGAGCAGCGAGTCGAGCTACTTCTTCCCGCCGGCCGCCGATCCGGTCCATCCGCGGATCGACCGCCGCGTGGTCTCCTGGCTCGACACGTTCGGGCGCGGCAATGCCGAGGCGTTCGACCGCATGGGGTGGGTCTACTTCAAGGGGGAGAGCTACGACCTCTTCTATCCCGGCTACGGGGATTCCTACCCGAGCCTGCGCGGCGCCGTTGGCATGACCTATGAGATGGCCGGCGGCGGGCGCGGCGGCCTGGCTCTCGCCCTGCCGGACGGCAGCGTGCTGACTCTGGCCGACCGCATCGCCCGGCACCTGACGACCTCGCTCGCCACCCTGCGCACCGCGGCGCACAACGCACGGAAGCTGCGTGAGGACTTTGTGGCGACGCGCCTGCGCGCCGGCTCGCAGGGGCGGGTCTACCTGTGGTCCGCGGAGCAGCAGGAGGCGCGGGCGCTGGCCGACCTCCTGGCGTTCCATGGCGTGCGGGTGCACCAGCTCGCCCAGGCGGAGGAGGTTCCGGCGCGCCGGCTGGCGGGAGGGGAGGAAGCGCCGCGGCGCTTCGGGGCGGGCACGTACGTGGTGTCCACGGTCCAGCCGCTGGGCAACCTGGTCGACGCGCTCCTCGAGCTGGACTCTCCGATGAACGACGCGTTCCTCGAGCGCCAGCGCCAGCGCCTGGAGGCGAACCTGGAGCCCGAGTTCTACGACGTCACGGCCTGGTCGCTCCCCCTCGCCTACAACGTGGACACCTGGGTGGCCGCCCACGAGCCCGCCGGGCTGCGCCCGCTCGGGGATGCGCCCAGCGGGATCCGCGGCGACGGCCGACTCGGTTTCCTGGTACCGCCGCAGGGGCTCGGCTCGTACCGGCTCGCCGCGGAGCTGCGCAAGCGGGGGATGAGCTACCGCATCGCCCTCTCCAGCTTCACGGGGCCGGCGGGGAGCTATCCGGCCGGGACGCTGTTCATCCCGCGGCTCGGCAATCCCGAGAACCTGAAGGATCAGCTCCAGAGCGTGCTGGCGGAGAACAAGATGGTGGCGGATGGGGTGGCCGCGTCCTGGGAGATCCAGGGGATCTCGCTCGGGTCCAACAACATGCCCACGGTGCGGCCGGTGCGGATCGGCCTGATCAGCGGCGAAGGCGTGGACTCGACCTCCTTCGGCTTCCTCTGGTCGCTCCTCGACCGGCAGATCGGTATTCCGCACGACCGGGTCGACGTGGCGACGCTGCGGCAGATCGACCTGGCGGACTTCGATGTCCTGGTGCTGCCCAGCGGCAGCTACGAGGACCGGATCGGCGAGCGGGCGCGCGCCGCGCTCGACGCCTGGATCAAGGGGGGTGGCGAGCTCGTGGCGGTCGGGGAGGCGATCCAGTGGCTGCAGGAGCACGAGCTGAGCGCGGTCAAGAGCTGGCAGCCGCCGAAGCGGGAGGACGACGAGGAGGAGAAGAAGAAGGGCAGCGCGACGGAAGACCCCGAGGTCTCCGAGAGCTCGGTCGAGCGGGAGCTCGCCTCGCGTCCGATCTTCACGCCCGGCGCGGTGCTCGCCACGCAGATGCAGCCGCTCCACCCGCTGACCGCCGGTCTGGCTACGTCGCCGCCGGTGCTCTATGAGAGCTCGACGGTGTTGAAGACCTTCGGCGATCCACGGAAGGACGTGCTGGTGGCGCTGGACGAGAACCCGGTGCTGGCCGGCTTCGCCTGGCCCGAGGCCGAGGAACGCCTGTCTGGCTCGCTGCTGGTCGGGATGGAGCCCCGCGGCTCCGGAGCGATCGTCCTCTTCGCGCAAGATCCGGCCTTCCGGTTGTTCTGGCGGGCCACGGCGCCGATCTTCCTCAATGCGGTTTTGTTCGGACCGAGCGCGGGGGTGGGGGGACGGTACTGATCCGGTCTCCCGTTCCCTGAGAGCGGTGTATGCTTGTCCCATGAAGACGACGCTCGACCTGCCCGAGGATCTGGTCCGCGAGGTGAAGATCCGCGCCGTCCAGGAGAACAGGAAGCTCAAGGACACGGTCGCCGACCTCCTGAGGCGCGGCTTGGCCAGGGAGCGCGGCTTACAAGCGACGGTCCGTAGGCGCCTCAAGTTGCCGCTCGTCGAGTGCGTTCATGAAGCCCGGCCGGGGGAGGAGATGACCCCTGAGCGGGTGGCGAACGTCCTGCTCGAAGAAGAGGCCGAGGCGCACCGTGGTCCTTTGCGATAGCAACGTCTGGCTAGCCCTGGCTCTTTCCAAGCACAGCCACCACATCGCCGCGCGCAAGTGGTTGGAAACCGTCGAGGAGCCGGCGTCGATCCTCTTTTGCCGCGCAACACAGCAGACGTTTCTCCGGCTCCTGACCAACGCCTCGGTTCTCGGTTCCTACGGAAACCCGCCGTTGACGAATCGTCAGGCGTGGTCAGCCTACGAGGCGCTTCTCGACGACGACCGGATCGCCTTCCGGGCAGACGAGCCAGCAGGAGTGGAGCCCCTGTGGAAGGAGCTCGCGGTGCGCGAGACGGCCTCACCGAAGCTCTGGATGGACGCCTATCTCTCTGCCTTCGCTCTGGCGGGCAGATATCGGATGGTGACAACGGATGCGGGGTTTCGCCAGTTTCGAGGGCTGGATCTGCTGGTTCTCGGGCAACACGGAGTCTGACGGACTCCAGTTTTGCCAACTGCGAAGGCTTGGGCCAGGTCAAACCGCCTCCGCCCGCTCCAGCACCCGCAGGAAGTTTTCTCCCAAGATCAACCGCACCCCGGCCTTGTCGACGCCCCGTGCCAGCAGCGCGGCGGTGAGGTCAGGGAAATGGGACGGGTCTTCGAAGCCCTTCAGGGTGTCGGGGATGCCGTCGAAGTCCGTGCCCACCCCGACGTGCTCCTCGCCGGCCAGGTCGATCATGTGCACGAGATGGTCGACGAAGCGGTCGAGCGGGACCTCGGGCAAGGGGTGGTCGACGAAGAGGCGCGCGCGCTCTTCCCAGTGCTTGCCGGGATCGGCCATGTACGCCTCCTCGCTCTCCTGGAGCATCGGCCGGACCAACGGTCCGCGCTCGCGGTCGGCTTTGGCGGCGGCGGGATCGACGAAGGCGGTGTAGCTGTTGGCCATCACCACCCCGCCCCGGCGGCCGATCTCGCGGATCAGGGCGTCGGGGAGGTTCCGGGGATGATCGCAGAGCGCGCGGGCCGATGAGTGGCTGGCGATCACTGGCGACTTCGAGACGTCGAGCGCGTGGAGCACGGCGTCGTCCGAGACGTGGGAGACGTCCGGGATGATCGCCCGCTTGTTGAGCTCGCGAACGATCCTCTCGCCTTCGGCCGAAAGACCGCCGTGGGCGGGAGCGTCGGTGGCGGAATCGCACCACTCGTGGGTGCCGTTGTGGGTCAGCGTCACATAGCGGACCCCGAGCTTGACGCAGTCATCGAGGGTGCCGGGCACGGTCAGCGGGCGGCCGTTTTCGAGGCCGATCAGGACGCTCACCACGCCGCGCCAGGCGGCCCTGCGAAGATCCTCGGCGGTCGTGACGATCTCCATCTTCCCGGCGAGCGGCTCCAGCGCGCGCTCCGTGGCCGTATGGAGCGCCAGGGCATGCTCCCATCCGCGCTCGGGAGAGAGTACTGGAGGGATGTAGAGAGCGAAGACGACGCCGTCCACTCCTCCCTGGCGGAGGCGCGGCAGGTCCACGTGGCGGTCTTTCTGCGGCGCGCCCAGATCGGCGGGCGCCTCCCAGAGGCGAGTTGGGACGTCGGTGTGGCCGTCGAGGACGAGGCAGTCGTCGTGAAATCCCATGGCGAGAATAGTCTAGCCCGGCTTCTTGTTGATGCCGTTGTTGGAATCGAGAGGGGCGGCCTTGTCAAAGGCCGCCTCATCGTTTAGGCTTCCGTGTTCTTGGAACCGCCTTCAGACCCCGTTCCCTCATGACCGGGGAACACTACGAAAGCAAGGAACGCGCTGTGAAGAAAGACATTCATCCGACTCTGCACATGGTGACCGTGCACTGCGCGTGCGGGAACACCTTTGAGACCCACTCCACCACCGACGAAGTCCGGCTGGAGATCTGCAGCGCCTGCCACCCGTTCTTCTCGGGCAAGCAGAAGCTGATCGACACCGCGGGCCGCGTCGAGCGCTTCAAGCGCCGCTACAATCAGCCCAGCGCCTAGCTGCGCCGGCCGAAGGCATCCGCGCCATGGGATTCGTGGGATTCAGTCTGGCCTGAGCGCACGGCCAGACTGACATTCCATCCTCCTGACCAGGCAAGCCTGAGGTCCGTGTCATGATCGAGAAACTCGCCCAGCTGGAAAAAACTCACGAAGAGCTCAGCCAGCGGCTCGCCGACCCGGCGGTGCTGACCGACCGCAAGGTCTATGCGGAGACGAACAAGGCCTTGTCGGAGATCGGCCCGGTGGTCGAGCTGTACCGCGAGTACAAGAGCCTCCGGCAGCAGAGCGTCGAGACCGAGGAGATGCTCTCCGGCCTCTCCAAGGAGGACGAGCTCTGGGAGATGGCGCGCGAGGAGCGCGAGCAGCTCGTCGCGCGCATCGCCGAGCTCGAAGAGCGGCTCCGCGTCGAGCTGATGCCCAAAGATCCCAACGACCTGCGCAACGTGGTCCTGGAGATCCGCGCCGGCACCGGTGGCGACGAGGCCACGCTCTTCGCCTCCGAGCTGTTCCGCATGTACAGCCGCTACGCCGAGCGGCAGGGGTGGCGGATCGAGGTCATCGACCTCTCCGAGTCCGAGCTGGGCGGCGTCAAGGAGATCTCGGCCATCGTCGAGGGCCGGGGCGCCTACAGCCGGTTGAAGTACGAAGGCGGCGTCCATCGCGTGCAGCGCGTGCCCGCGACCGAGGCCGCCGGCCGCATCCACACCTCGGCGGTGACTGTGGCCGTGCTCCCGGAGGCCGACGACGTGGAGGTCGAGGTCGACGAGAAGGACCTGCGGATCGACCGCTTCTGCGCGTCCGGTCCCGGCGGCCAGGGGGTCAACACGACCTACTCCGCGGTGCGCCTCACGCATATCCCGAGCGGCCTGGTGGTGAGCTGCCAGGACGAGCGGAGCCAGATCAAGAACAAGGCGAAGGCGTTGCGCGTGCTCAAGGCGCGGCTCCTGGAGATCGAGCGCGAGAAGGCGGATTCGGCGGTCGCCGAGGAGCGCCGGCGCATGGTGGGCTCGGGGGACCGCTCCGAGAAGATCCGCACCTACAACTTCCCGCAGAGCCGGGTGACCGACCACCGGATCGGGCTGTCGATCCACCAGCTCCCCACCATCATGGAGGGGGACCTGGATCCTCTGGTCGAGCCCTTGACCTCGCATTTCCAAGCCCAGAAGATGGAAGAGGCCGCTCGGGCCTACTAAAAGGAGGTCACGATGAACCGGAAGGCGAGCCTGGGGCTCGGTCTGGCGGGGTGTCTCCTGCTGACCGGATGTTTCGACGTGGAGCAGTCGCTGGTCCTCCAGAAGGACCTCTCCGGCAAGGCCGGGTTCTCCATGAAGGTGAACCTGGAGCCGATGGTCACCATGATGTTGATGATGCAGCGGTCCATGGAGGGGAAGGAGGGGGAGCCGACCGCGGCGGAGATCGAGCAGGCCAAGAAGGACTTCCTGGCCAACGCCAAGAAGACCGAGAGCCAGCCCGATCCGGAGAAGCAGAAGGCGGAGCTGGCGAAGAGCCTGCCGCCCGGCGTCAAGCTGCTCGACAGCAACTTCCAGGACCAGGGGCTGAAGATGCTGGCCGCCTTCACGCTGGGCTTCGACGACATCCACAAGCTGAAGCAGGTCAAGCTCTCGGAACCGAAGCCCGCCGAGGTGCAGCAGGGTCCGCCCGCTCCTGAAAACCCCTTCGACACCCCCTTCGGCGATCTGGAGATCACGGAGCAGGGGAACACCATCCTGCTCACCACCAAGGCCAAGAACCCCCTGGAAGAGCAGAAGCAGGAGATGGGCGGCGAGGGGCAGGTGTCTCCCGAGATGGAGAAGCAGCTCGAGGACGCCTTCAAAGGGCTGCGGATCGCCTGGAAGATCGAGGCGCCGTTCCCGGTGCTGGAGCACAACGCACACCGCAAGGAGGGGAACACCCTGATCTGGGAGTACACCCTCGACTCGCTGAAGACGATGGACCCCAAGAAGGCGGCCGAGGGAATCCGCGTCAAGTACAAGAAGGGATAGGAAGAGAGAAGAAAAGTCCCTCCGCGCTGCGACAAGTCTCTCTCCTGCGCTACACTGCGCACAGGAGGGCGCGATGGAGCAGCGCGATCTGGAAGGGTTCTGGGGGGCTCCGCAGGAGCCCGGTGCGGTCTGGCAGGTGGATCTCTTCCTTCTGCCTCTGTGGATGCAGTCCGAGGAGGGGAACGAGCCTCGGCTGGAGATGGTCTGGGCCGCGCTCTGCCTCGATCTGCCGCTCGGCGAGATCGCGATGTCGCGCATCGCGGGCGCGCCGGAGGGCTCTCTCGCCACCGATGCCCTGCCGGAGCTGGTGCGCCGCACCGGCTACCGGCCGGAGCGCATCCAGGTGGTCGATCTGGAGGTCGCCGACAAGATCCGGACGGCGCTGGCGGCCGGCGACCCCGGCCTTGCGGCTCCCGAGGTCGAGCTCCGCGAGGATCTGCTCGAGCTGAGGACCGTCTTCGAGGCCTTCCGGGAGCACATGGCCCGGAGCGGAGAGGCCGCCGAATACCTGGGCGCTCTCAATCGTTGCGCGGAGTCGCTCCGCGATGCCGGCCGGCACGACGAAGCGATCGAGCCGCTCCAGGAGCTTCTGCGCCTCGACAGCGTGGATAGCGCGAGGGCCCGCTACCTCCTGGCCGATTCCCTCCTCCACCTGCGGCGGCACGACGATCTCGATGAGCTCCTCAGCCGGTACCGCGACGCCTCGGCTTTCTGGAGCTGGCCGCGGGTGCTCCTCGCCTTTCGCGTTCAAGGCGATTCGCCGATGGCCCGCGCGCTCCTGGCCCAGGCCTGGCACACCAACGCATTCGTTCCGGCGGCTCTGCTCGCTCCTCCAGCCAGCCCCCCGATCCTCGCTTCGCGATTGATCGCCTCCGGCAGCGAGGAGGAGGCCCAGACCTATGCCGCGGAGGGGCGGGCGGTTTGGGAGGCCACGCCGGGAGCGCTCGAATGGCTCGCCGCCCGAACGGAGCGGGAAACGGCGACGAAGTAGCTGATTCAGGAAATCTTCTCCACCTGCGCGGCGCATTTTTAGGATACTATGGGGCGCGATGGCGCTACGCCCTCGGCCGCCCCGCAACAGTCTGTCGTCTGCGCCGGCTCCCAACCCGAATCCGCTCGCGGCTTATCTCGAGCGGTTGGAGGATGAGAGCCGTCGGGGCGAGGCCCGTGAAGAGTCTTTCTATCCGTTCCTGGGGGAGTTGCTCGAAGCCATGTCGGCCCGCCTGGGGCGGCCGGGGGTGCGCGCCATCGTCATTCCCCGCAAGACGGAAGCGTGCCTCCTCGATCTCCAGATCCGCGACGGGGAGCACGCGATCCTCGGGTACGTCGAAGCGAAACGGCCGGGAGCCGATCTCGACCGGGCCGAGGTCTCGGCGCAGGTCGAGCGCTACCGCCAGACGTTCCCCAACCTCCTCCTGACCGATTTCACCGAGATCCGCCTCTTCCGGCGCGGCGCGCGCGTGGGGGCGGTGCGCATCGACGGCCGGGGTGGAGAGGAGAATCTTCTCACCCTTTTGGGCGATTTCCTGGCCTTCCGGGCGCCCCGCTCGCTGGACGCCGCGGCGCTGGCGGTCGCGCTGGCCGGCCGGGCGCGCGTGCTCGCGGCGCGTATCGCCGAGCGCCTCGAACGGGAGCAGGGGGGCGGGGAGGCGTCGCGGCTCTCCGGTTTCTACCAGGCCTTCCGGCAGTACCTGCTGTCCAAGCTCGACATCCGCCAGTTCGCCGACCTGTACGCCCAGACCATCGCTTATGGGCTGCTCGCCGCCCGCTGGGCGAATCCTCGGGAAGAGTTCGACCGCCGCCGGGCGTTCGAGGAGATCCCGCTGTCGAGCGGCATCCTGCGCGACGTCTTCCGCTACATCTCGGTGGGTCCGATCCCCCCGGAGGTCGAGTGGATCGTGGATGATCTGGTCGACCTGCTGCGCCAGTCGTCGCTGCCCGACGTCGAGCGGTTTTCCGAGGTGAAGCGGTCGGAAGGGAAGGGAGCGGACCCGGTCCTTCATTTCTATGAAACCTTCCTGCGCGCGTACGACCCCGACCTGCGAAAGCGGCGCGGAGTCTTCTATACGCCGCTGCCCGTGGTCTCCTACATCGTCCGCTCGGTCGACCTCCTGCTGCGCCACCGCCTCGGGCGCCCGCTGGGGCTCGCCGACTCCGGGGTGCGGTTGCTCGATCCGGCGGCGGGCACGATGACATTCGTCGCGGAAGCCTGCCGCGTCGCCGCCCGCACGTGGCGCGAGGAGCGCGGCGGGGCAGCGGTTCCGGCTCTCGTGCGGGAGCACCTGCTGCCGCACTTCCTCGGCTTCGAGCTGATGATGGCCCCCTACGCCATCGGGCATCTCCAGATGAGCGTCACCCTGGCGGCGCTCGGCCATCGGCCCGGCGACGACGAGCGGGTCCATCTCTACCTGACCGATACCCTCCACCGCGAGGAGAGCGCGCAGACGCCCCTCCCCTACGTCGACGCGCTGGCGCACGAGTCGCGAGAGGCCGACCAGATCAAGCAGGACGAGCGGATCTTCGTCCTGATCGGCAATCCTCCCTGGGCCGGGCACTCGGCGAACCCGGACGCCAAGTACAACGAGCTCCTCGATGGCTACCGCCTTCCGGAGGGAGGGTCCGACGAGGGGTACTTCCGGGTGGACGGCGAGCCGCTCGGCGAGAGCAATCCGAAGTGGCTTCGTGACGATTACGTGAAGTTTCTCCGTTTCGCGCAGTGGAAGGTCGACCAGAACGGCGAGGGCATCGTGGGCTTCGTGACCAACCACGGCTGGCTGGATGGAACCACGTTCCGCGGCATGCGGCGGTCGCTCCTGCGGACGTTCGACGAAGTCTACGTGCTCGACCTCCATGGCAACCGGCGTCGCCGCGAGGGGATGCCGGACGGGTCGGGGGCGGACGCCAACGTGTTCGGCATCGAGCAGGGGGTGGCGATCGTCCTTCTGGTCAAGCGGCGGGTCTCCCTGGAGAAGACTCTGGTGCGCCGGGTGCTCCGGGCTGACCTGTATGGAAACCGGGCCCATAAGCTCCGCTGGCTGGCGAGCCGGGACGTGGAATCGACCTCCTGGACAGAGGTGGAGCCGCGGGGGTCTGCCTATCTCTTCGTCCCCGGCGACGCGCGGATCGAGGCCGAGTACCGCCGCGGCTTGCCGCTGCCGCAGATCTTCGAGATCTTCTCGGCCGGGCTGATCACCGGCCGGGACGCCCTGGTCACCGACGTGGACCGGGAGCGGCTGCGCCAGAGGGTGAAGGACTTCCGGCGGGAGCTCATGCTCCGCGAGGCCGGCGGCGGCCGTGGGATCGGCGCCTGGCGGCTCTCTCCGGAGCGGCTGCGGCGGGCGCGGGAGGATTCGGCGTGGGAGGAGCGGCTCACCACGTTCCTGGTCCGGCCGTTCGACGTGCGGCACCTGTTCGCCGCCGAGTACGTGCTGGAGCGTCCGCGCGAGGCGGTGCTGCGCCACCTGCGAGGCGGCGAGAACCTGGCGCTGATCGTGCCGCGCCAGCACAAGGAGGAGTCGGGAGCATTGGTGACCGACCGGCTCGCCGGGCACAAGACGGTGAGCGCGCACGACGTCAACTACGTCTTTCCGCTCTGGCGCGAGCCGGCCGGAGCGCTCGCGGGCGAGCGGACGCCGAATCTGACGCCTCAGGTGCTGCGCCTCTTGGGTGATCTCTACGGCGAGGTCCCGGCGCCGGGGCAGGTCCTGTCCTACGTCTACGCGGTGCTCTGGGCGCCGTCGTATCGGGAGCGCTACGCGGACCTGCTCCGGAGAGACTTCCCGCGCATCCCGTTCCCGCCGGAGCGGGAGACGTTCGACCGCCTCGCCGTGCTCGGGGCGGAGCTGATCGGCCTCCACCTGCTTCGCGATCCACGTCTGAAGGACTCGCCGGTCCGCTTCGTGGGGGAGGGCGACCTGCCGCTGGCGACGCGATGGCGGGCTCGCGTTTACCGGCCGGAGGAGAGGCGGGTGTTGCTCGCTGGAGAGGCGCTCGGCTTCGAGGGAATCGAGATCCCGGTCTGGTACCGCCGGATCGGCGGCTATCAGGTCCTCGACCGCTGGCTCGCCGCGCGCGCCGGCCGGCGGCTGAGCCTGGAGGAGATCGAGACGTTCCGGCGGATCGTAGCCACCCTGGAACGGACGCGGGAGGTGGAGCGGCGCATCGAGGAGGCCTTCACCGTCTGACGGGCTTCCGTTGCGGCTTTGCCGTCCAGGGGTCGTCCGGCCAGGCGTGCTTCGGATAGCGGCCCTGAAGCTCTTTGCGGACCTGCGGATAGGTGTTCTCCCAGAAGCTGTGCAGGTCGTGGGTGACCTGCTGCGGCCGGTAGTTGGGAGCGAGGAGGTGCAGGAGGACGGGGACCCGGCCGGCGGCGAGGCGCGGGGTTTCGGCGAGGCCGAAGAGCTCCTGGATGCGCGCGGCGAGGACCGGCGGCCGGCCGAGCTCGTACGTGACCTGGATGCGGCTGCCGCTCGGCACCTCCAGCCGCTCGGGGGCTTCCCGCTCCAGCGTGTGGAGCTGCTCCCAGGAGAGAGCGCCGCGCAGGACGTCGAACAAGGGGGCGCGGCGCAGCTCGGCGAACGATTTTTTGCCGGCGGCGAGAGCGGGGAGGAGGCGCAGGAGATCGTCGGCATCGAACGCGGGCAGGCCGATCTCGGGCATCCACTCGCGGAGACTGCGCACCCGGGCGAGGAAACCGGCGACCTCCGGAGCCTCCAGCGGGAGAGCGCGGTCGAGCCGCTCGGCGGCGGCCTGAATGAGCGCCTTCTCGGCCGCCGCCGCGGGAGGCGGGGCCTCGGTTTCGGAGAGGACCAGGTCTTCGAAGCGCGTCCGCTTCCAGGCGACGACGCGCTCGCGCTCGGGATCGAATTCGACCTCGACGGCCGTCCGCGGGGCCTCGATCGGGAGCCAGGAGGGATCGACCTCGGAGGCGAGGCGGGCGAGAGCTTCGGATTGCGGGCCGCCCAGCTCCAGAGCCAGAAACAGCTCGGGCTCCAACACAGCGCTCTCCTCGGCAAGGCGAATACCTCGGCCGCCGACCATCACCGCCCGGGGGCTCCGCGGCTCCCGGCGGCGCGCCACGCGGTCTGGATACGCGGCGAGCAGGGCGCGCAGGAGGGCTTCGTCCCGATCGGACGGAACAGGCCCTCCGGCCCCCAACTCGCGCCGGATCATCTCGGCGAGCTGGTCTCGCGCCTGGAGGACGAAGCGGGCGGCGCCGGCGTTGAGGTCGGGTCCGGAGCGGTCGCGGCGCTCGAAGGCTTCGAGGGCGTCCAAGCGGTCCAGGAGGTCGGAGCGGGAGGAGCGGCGCGGGCCGGTCCCACGCTCGGACCGCGGCGACCGGGGGAAGGGATCGCGCTCCGCGAGCAGGGCGGCGAGCAGGGCCGCTTCCCGTAGATGGCCGAGGCGGTGTCCTTCGAGAAGGAGCCGCGCGAGGCGCGGATGGACCGGCAGGCGCGCCATCGCGGCGCCCACAGGTGTCAGGCCGTGCGGTCCGGTGGCACCCAGCCGGCGGAGGAGATCGGTGGCCGCGGCCAGGGTGGCCGGGTCCGGCGCCTCGAACCAGTCGAAGACGGCCAGGTCCCCTTCTCCCCAGGCGAGGAGCTGGAGGGCCGGACCGGCGAGGTCGACCCGGCGGATCTCGGGCATCTCGCGCTCCGGGAGCGCCGGATGTTCCCACTCTCCCCAGAGGCGGAGGCAGAAGCCCGGCGCCTGCCGCCCCGCCCGCCCGGCCCGCTGGTCGGCCGAGGCGCGGCTCACCTTGCCCAGCTCCAGGCGGTCGAGCCCGGTCGCCGGGTCGTGGCGCAACCGCCGCACCAGGCCGCTATCCACCACGGCGGTCACGCCATCGACGGTGATGGACGTCTCGGCCACGTTCGTGGCGAGCACCACCTTGCGGCGGTCGAGGGGGCGCAGCACCGCGTCCTGCCGCTCGGGGGGAAGATCGCCATAGAGCGGCAGAACGGCGAGGCCGCGCTCGGTGGCCAAGGACGCGAGCGCTTCTCCAGTCCGCTGGATCTCGCCGACTCCGGGAAGGAACACGAGGACGTCGCCGGGGCTCCGCTCCAGGGCTCTGCGCACTCCGGCGGCGGCCCGGGCGGGCAGCGGAGGCTCGTTGCCGCCTTCCACTCGCCCGCGCCGGGTGTCGACGTATTCGATCTCCACCGGAAAGAGACGCCCTTGGCTCTCGATGACCGGGGCCTCCCCCAAATACTTGGCAATCGGTCCGGGATCGACCGTCGCGGACATGGCGAGCAAGCGCAGCTCCGGGCGCACGTCCCTCTGGACCCGCCGGGCCATGGCCAGTGAGAGGTCGGTCTGCAGGTTGCGCTCGTGGATCTCGTCGAACAGCACGGCGCCGACCTCCTCCAGGAATGGATCGGCCTGGAGCATCTGAACCAGAATCCCCTCGGTCACCACCAGGATGCGCGTCGAGGGTCCGGCACGACGGTCGAAGCGCACCTGATATCCCACCTCGGCACCGAGGCTCCAGCCGTTTTCCTCCGCCATCCGCCGTGCCGCCGCACGAGCCGCGATGCGTCGGGGCTCCAGCATCACGATCCGGCGGTCCCCGGCGACCCCCGCGGCAAGCAGGGCCGGCGGCACCCGCGTCGTCTTACCTGCGCCGGTGGGCGCCACGAGCACCGCGGACGAGCCGGCGCGCAGGACCTCTACCAGCTCGGGCAGGACGTCGTCGATGGGGAGGGGGGACTTCAAAGCCGTCGGCGCGGTGGCTCGGGAGGGGCCTCAAGCCCAAAGACGACATGCCAGTAGGCCCAGGAGCGCGGATCGAACAGTCCGGCAGGAGGCTCCGCCAGGACCTCCCGAAATGCGCTCTCGGAGAAGTGATGCCGCGCGACGGCAAGATCCTCCACAGTGCCATAGACCATCACCTGAGCTACGAACCGGTGAGGGTCCGCCAGAGCCTCAGCGGGAGATTTCCACCAGAAGAGACGGCGGGCGACCTGCTCGAGATCGGTCATGGCAGAAGCCCTCCGGGGCGGGCAGCCATCTCTGGGAGGCGCGTTGGATCGACCGACGAGACTGCGGTGGCCAGGCGCGCGCGAACCCTCTCCGGCAAGCTCACGAGATCGCCGTCACCGAAGTAGGCCAGAGCCTTCAGGCTCAGAAGAGGATTGAACACGGCTCCGTAGACCGCCCTGGCTGCGGCCAAGGCGACGGAGAGCTCGATTTCTTCATCCAGAATGCGGAAGAGGTCCAGGTAGTCTTTGGCTTCCGCCCGATCCTGAACGACCTTGACCTTCGTTGCCGCCAAGTCGAGCAGAGAAGCGATCGGGAGGCCGTTGTCCGCAGCTGCTTCCGGGTCCTCCACGCGCTGGAGGGGGAGCCCGCCGAAGAAGGACACCTTGGTAGCGCCCGCTGGGCGCTCCACTCGCGAGACCAGCGTGTTTGGCGAAGACTGGAAACGGATGCTGCCTTGAAGAAAGGGGATCTCCCGTTCGAGGTCATTCGGGTGGAAGGATCGGTTGGAGAAGAGATCGAAATCTTCGGAGAGCCGATGTCCCAGCCGCAGTGTCAGAGCCGTTCCATCGTAAAGAACGAATCCCGCAGGCACCTCGGAGAGCTCGGGCCAGAGGCTCCGCTGGGACGGTGGAAGCTGGTCGAGCCGCGGCTCCAACATAGACCCGTTATACCACCCCAAACCACCCCAGCACCGTGAGCACGATCAGCATCAGCGAGAGGAGACTGACGATGATGGCGATGCCCCAGGCGAGGACGTTGTGGAGCGGCGTGTTGACGTGCGGGCCCATCAGCTCCCGGTCATTGACCAGCCGGAGGATGGCGAAGAGCTCGACGGGGAGGAGGAGGCCGTTCAGGACATAGACGCCGATCAGGACCTGGATCAGCGGCAGCCCGGGGATGAGCGCGATCCCCGCTCCCAGCACGATCAGCCCGGTGAACAGGCCCATGAAGATCGGCGCCTCGTCCCAGGAGCGCGAGACCCCCCGCTCGAAGCCCAGCGCTTCGCTCATCATGTAGGTCGTGGCGAGAGGCAGCACCCCGGCGGCCAAGAGCGAGGCGCCGAGGAGGCCGAGGGCGAAGAGCTCGCCGGCCCAGCGGCCGGCCACGGGCTCCAGGGCGCGCGCTGCGTCCGCGGCGGTCTCAACCGCGATCCCGCGAGGGAACAGGGTCGCCGCCGTGGCGATGATGATGAAGGCGGCCACAATGCCCGCGAAGACGGTTCCGATGATCACGTCGAAGCGCGTGTAGCGGTAGTCGGCCGGCGTCACCCCTTTTTCCACGACCGAGGACTGGACGTAGAGCTGCATGTAGGGGGAGATCGTCGTGCCGATGAGCGCGATGAGGAGGTGGAGATAGCCCACCTCGGTCCGCAGATGGGGGCGCACGGTCTGAGTGAGCACGTCGCCCCAGTCCGGCCGCGCCAGGAAGGCGGCCCCGATATAGGCAAGGAAGGCGAAGGAGAGGACGAGAAAAATCCGCTCCACCCAGCCATAGGAGCCGCGGGTGATCAGCAGCCAGACCAGGACCGCGGAGAGCGGCACGGCGACATACCGGCTTACCCCGAACAGCTCCGCCGCCGCCGCGATGCCGATGAACTCCGAGACGATGATCCCCGCGTTCGCCACCAGCAGGGTCAGCAGGATGAGCGCCGTGGCGCGCAGCGAGAAGCTCTCGCGGATCAGATCGGAGAACCCCTTGCCGGTGACGGCGCCCATCCGCGCGCTCATCTCCTGGACGACGCCGACGCAGATGGTCACCAGGACCAGCGCCCAGAGGAGGCCGTAGCCGTACGAGGCTCCCGCCGAGGCATAGGTGGCGATGCCTCCCGCGTCGTTGCCGGCGGCGGCCGCCAGCAGGCCGGGACCGAGCGCCAGCAGGTAGGGCGAGAGCCGCCGGCTCTTCATGCGGCGAATCCGCGAGCGCCGCGCCGCTGCCAGACGTCGGGCAGGAGCACCGCCAGGGCGTCGTCGACGGTCACGATCCCGAGCAGCTTCCGGGTCTCCTCGTCGAGCACCGGCACGGCGAGCAGGTTGTACTCGGCGAGCACGCGCGCGGCGTCCTCGGCGCGGTCGTGGGGCCCGACCGTGGGCACGTCCTCGTCCATCACCTCGGCCAGAGGGGTGGCCGGGTCGGCTAGGATCAGGTTGCGCAGCCGCACGAGGCCTTGGAGGGCTCCCGGATCGTCGGGCGCCATGACGTAGACGGCCAGCAGGGGATCGGGGACCTCCTCCATCGAGCGGATGGCGGCCAGGGCGTCCCCCACCGTGGCGCTCGCCGGGACGCTCACGAAGTCGGTCGTCATCAGGCGGCCGGCGCTGTCCTCGTCGAACGCGAGATGGGTCTGGACGTCGGCCGCTTCCTCGGGCTCCATGCGGGAGAGAATCTGCTCGGCCACTTCCTCGTCCAGGTCCTCCAGGACGTCCGCGGCCGCGGCCGGGGTCATCTCTTCGAGGATGTCCGCGGCGCGCTCCTGGTCCATGCCCTCCAGGAGGTCGGCCAGGCGCTCGTCGCTGACCTCTTCGAGCGTCTCGGCGGCGGTCTCCTCGTCGAGGGCGGCGACGATCTCGGCGCTCTCGCGGTAGGAGAGGGCGTCGACGATACGCGCCAGGTCGACCGGGTTCAGCTCGGCGAGGCGGTCGTAGGAGACCTTGAGCTGCACCGGCGCGGTGGTCGCCAGGTATTGGACGTCGGACCAGTCGATGATCTGGCGTCCGACGATGCGGCCGGCCAGGGTGCGCGGCCCGAGGCGTCGCAGCAGTGCGCGGGCGCTGATGTCCACGCCGACCACCCGGAAGATCCCATCCACGCGGGTGAGCTGGACGTCGTTGACCCGGACGATCCGGCGGCCGGTGATGTCGATGAGCTGATGGTCGAGCACGTCGCGGCGCAGCAGGACCTCGCCGTTGCGCCGGACGAAGGACTGGACGTCCACGATGGAGGAGGAGAGCCGGGTGGCCCCGTTCAGATCCTGGAGCTGCGAGGCCGGCACGAAGAAGCGGCGGCGGCCGTCGCGCACCACGAGGCCGGCGATCGGCGGATAGCGCTCATCGCCCATGCGCACGATCAGGTCTTCGAGCTTGCCGAGAAGCTCGCCGGATTTCGCCTGCACCGGCCGATCGACGATCGAGGTGATGAACAGCATCGCCTGCCTCCTTGCCCCCATCGCGGCACGCGCGACGGGAGAGGAGGCCGGCTAGGCGGCGGTCCCCTCAGGACCGCCGGTCGGAAGCCGGCGCCTGCTTCTCGCGCGGTACGCCACGAGGGCTGCCAGAGCACTAAAGAACGTGCGACTAGGTCCGTCGTCCATGAATGTTCTTGTCAGTCCGTTGATCAGATCTCAAAAACCAGATCCCCCGCCCATCTCCCCGCGGAGCCATGGTAGCACCGGGGCGGGGCTGGAGGAATCTGGGACCCGAGGGGCTCAGCTTTTTCCTGGCAGCCGGCGGGCGAGGTGATAGCGGGTGCCGGCCCGCTCGCCGGTGCGCCGCACCCAGCCCGCGTTCTGCAGCTCGTGGAGGATGCGGCGCAGCCGCGAGGCCGGCGCGTTGGTCAGCCGCGACAGGTCGCCCATGGTCGCGAAGCCGCCGAGGCGGCTGATCGTCTCGAGCACCTGGCCACCGAGACCTCCGGGCGACTCCGCGGCCGGCGGGCCGGTGGGCTCGGTCTCGCGCTCCGGCTCCTCGCGGAGCCCGGCCAGCACGTCCCGGCGCAGGAAGCCGATGATCCGCTCGCCGTCGATGGCCAGCTCGAGCAGGGGAGCGGCCTCGATCTCCTCGCCGTTTCCGGCCAGGAAACGCAGCCGCCGGAGCTCCTGGACGAGGCTGCGGATCCGGCTCCGTCCGCCGAGCACGGGCTGAAAATCCCGCACGAGCGCCTCCAGATGAACGCGCGGCGGCTCCGCCGCGCCGGAGCCCGTCCGCTTCTGAAGGACCAGGCGCACCCAAAGAATCACCAGCAGGGCGCACGCCTCGGGCCGGAGCCCCAGATGACTCGCTACGTCGAGCCCCGCGTCGGCGGCGACCTCGGGTGCCAGGCGCAGGCCGACGTGGTCCGAGGTGGGGCTCGTCGCCAGCATCAAACCGACCGAACGCAGGCGTTGCTCGACGTCTCGGCGGACCTTCGGAGCTTCGAGCGCGGGGATCTCGGCGCGGGCCACGCTCCCCTCGCGCAACAGGCGGGCGCAGATCCGGGTGGCCTCGTCCAATTCTTTGTCACTCATTCCCGCAACGCACTATAGCGGATCTCGGCACCGGCGCACAGCTCCCGGTGACGCAAGAGGATCTTAAAATCTTCCGCTCCGGCGCAGGAGGTGGCTCTCGGCCGTTTGGACGACCTTGTCGGTGGAAGGAAGTGGTAGAGGGAGGAGGGCGGGAATCAGGGCGTCGCGGCCGGCGGACGCGAGCTCGCCGAGGCTCTTGCGCCGCAGAGCGGACGTCACCTCGTCGCTCGTCAGCTCCTCGCTGCGGCGGAGGAGCTGGAGAGCCACATAGGCGCGCCGTCCCGTCTCGGTGAGGACCAGACCCGCCGTCGGATGACTCTCCAGCCATCCACCCTGAAGCAGAGCGCGCAGAGTGGCGGACCGGGTTTTCCCCGGAAGCCAGGAGAGGCTCTCGCCGAGATCACGCGAGGAGAAGACGGGGCGGCGGTTTTCGGCCAGAGCCTGGAGAACGGCGAGCCGTGCGGAGAAATCGCTCGGGGAGCGTCCGGCCAGAGTGCTCAGCAGAGATCGATACGGCGCGAGCTCGCCCGAGTCGGCGAGCCCCTGCTCAGAAGGAGCCTCCCCCGGTGCTTTCGAAGCGGATCTCGTTCGCCGGGCCTGCGTTTTGTCGCCCATCAGCACGACAGACTATAGCGGAAATCCGTCGCCGTGAGGCATCAATCCGAAATCTACGCCGTCTGCCCTCCCTCCGGCGGCTTCGGCCGGCCTGCGATGGCCTGGAAGAGCTCCTGGATGACCTCTTTGAGCTCCAACGTGTAGCTGGCCAGATCGCGCACCTGCTGCTCCAGGATCTCCGGCGTCGGCCGGACGAGCCCGCCGCCGGGGCGGGGCCGGACCTTGTGGGTGTACAGCTCGTCGAGGAGCTGCAGCTTTTGATAGGCGTCTTTCAGTCTCTGCGGATCCATGTCAGCTCCCTGCCTTCCGGGACGGCAGTCCCAGTGTGAAATCGATCAGCCGCTCCACCTCCTCCGGCGTCAGCCGCCGCCGGAAGGACGGCATCGGGCCCTCCCCTTCGACGATCTGCTGCCGCACGGCGGCGCGGTCTTTCTTCTGAATCATGGGCGAAGCGACGAGCGTCAGGTATGGATACAGCTTGTTCGGGCGCGGAGGCCCCTCCCCCTGCGCCCCGTGGCAGCGCGCGCAGTACCTCTTATAGAGAGCCGGCGCGCTGCGGTCCTCCGGGCCGCAGCCGGCGAGCAGCGGCACCATCAGGAGCAGGGGCAGCCACCTCAACGAGAGCTGCCACCTCGCAGCTTGCGCACGTAGCC
The DNA here is from genome assembly GCA_035264905.1 of Thermoanaerobaculia bacterium. Lineage (GTDB taxonomy): Bacteria > Acidobacteriota > Thermoanaerobaculia > Multivoradales > UBA5704 > UBA5704. The sequence goes on along the minus strand of DATFPH010000240.1, from coordinate 11,096 downwards.
GACCAGCAGGTCCACCTCTTTGTCGGTGAGCTGCTGGCTGAACCCCGGCATCTCGCCGAAGACGCCTTCGCGAATGACCCGGCGGATCGCGTACTCGCTGCCTCCCGCCTTCCAGGTGTCGTCCCTGAGATCGGCATAGGAGTTTCCCATGTAGGCCGGGGTGTTGCCGGAGCCGTCGACGCCGTGGCACTTGGCACAGTGCTTCCGCCAAAGCTTCTCGTCGGGCGGCCGGTTCGAGAAGCGGTCCAGAAGGTCGTCGCAGCCGGCGAGGACCACGACCGCCAGGAGGACGGGGGCGAAACCGGTCTTCCATTTCAGCCATCGCATGGGGCGCCTGCTCATGAGCTCACCTCCCGGCGGAACACGGCCGTCGCGGTCGCCTGGTCGCGCGGCCGCACCACGATCTCGTCGATGTTCACGTACGACGGCCGGGTCACCGCCCAGACCACGCAATCGGCGACGTCGCCGGCGGCCAGGGGCTCGAGGCCCCGGTAGACCGCCTCGGCCCGCTCGGCGTCGCCGGCAAAGCGGACCAGGGAGAACTCGGTCTCCACCAGGCCCGGGGCGATGTCGGTGACGCGCACCGGCTGGCCGAGCAGCTCGAGCCGCAGGGTCCGCGTCAAGGCGCGCTCGGCGTGCTTGGCGCCGGTGTAGCCGGCTCCTCCCACGTAGGTCTCGAAGCCGGCGATCGAGCCGATGTTCACGACGTGGCCGTCCCCCGACTCCCGGAGGGCGGAGAGGAGTGCCCGCGTCATCCGCAGCGTCCCCAGGACGTTGGTTTCCCACATCACCCGCCAGGAGTCGTCGCTGGCGTCCTCGATCCGGTCGAGGCCGAGAGCCCCGCCGGCGTTGTTCACCAGCAGGTGGACGACCGGAGGAAGCTGCTGGACGAACGCCGCGACGCTCTGCGCGTCCGTCACGTCCAGGGACAGCGCGGTGGCGCCCAGCGGCTCGGCGACCTCGCGCAGGCGGTCGAGGCGTCGCGCTCCGAGCCAGAGCTGATAGCCGGCCCGCGCCAGCGCCTGGGCCGTCGCCGCTCCGATCCCGGAGCTGGCGCCGGTGACCACCGCAGTTTTTCCCGATCGAATCCCCTCGCTCATCGCAATCTCTCCTTGCGCCCTTTCGGTTGCCCGCAGCTCTCTCTACACTTCGGCCGAGGGACAGAGGTCGGCCACGGGGCAGGCGGGGCATTCGGGCTTGCGCGCTTTGCAGAGGGCTCGGCCGTGGTCCTGGAGCAGGTGCGACCAGGCCGTCCAGTCTTCCCGCGGCAGGAGCGGCAGGACGTCGCGCTCGATCTTCTCCGGATCGGTCTCCTGGGTCAGGCCGAGCCGCCGGGCGAGCCGCTGCACGTGGGTGTCGACCACGATCCCCTCGTTGCGGCCGAAGGCGTTGCCCAGGACTGCGTTGGCGGTCTTCCTCCCGACGCCCGGGAGCGCCACGAGGGCCATCAGATCCGCCGGAACCTCGCCGCCATGGTCCGTCACCAGGGCCTGGCCGAGGGCTTTCAGAGCGCGCGCCTTGTTCCGGTAGAAGCCGGTGGAGTGCACCATCTCCTCGAGCTCCGGGAGGTCGGCCGCGGCATAGTCGCGGGCCGTCGGATAGCGCCGGAAGAGGGCCGGCGTGACCTCGTTGACCTTCTTGTCCGTGCATTGGGCCGCCAGGACCAGGGCCATGAGGAGCTGGAGCGGCGAGCCGAAATCCAGGGCGAGGCGGGAGCCGGGATAGGTCTGCCGCAGCCGCGCCAGGATCTCCACCGCCCGCAGGCGCTTCGCCTTCAGCGACTCCCGCCGGGCCTGCGCGGGGGTGATGCCAATCTGAGCCACGTGTCTACTCCTCCGCGGGGGTGAAGGCCCGCACCAGCCAGTTGACCAGCGCGATCACCAGCCCGCCCAGGATGGCCGGCGTGCAGCCGTCGATCTGGAGCTCGGAGAGGAGAGCGTCGGCCAGCAGCAGTGTGAGCCCGTTGATCACCAGGTAGAACAGACCGAGGGTGAGGACGATCAGCGGGAACGAGAAGAAGCTGACGATCGGCTTGACCAACAGGTTGATCAGGCCGATGACGAGCCCGGCGAGCAGCAGGTAGACCAGGCCGCCGGTGAACTGAATGCCCGGGATCAGCTTGGCGGCGATCAGCAGAGCGACGCCGTTCAGGACCACCTGGAGCAGTGCGCGCAGCATCGTCGGGACCCTCCGTTGCGGAGCAGTCTACTAGAGACCGTTGTTCTCCAGGAGGTCGCGGGCGCGGACGACCACCCGGCGCTCGTTCTCGAACGTCAGCCGGGCGATTCCCGCCTCCCAGGAGAACCAGCCGGCGCCGGAGACCTCGTTGGCATCGAAGTCCGCCGGATCTCCGCTCACGTACTCCAGGAGGAAATAGTCCACCTGTTTGTGGATGCGGGCGCCCCGGTTGAAGAACCAGTATTCGATGCCGGGAAGCGGGGCCACGATGCGGCCGGTGACCCCGGTCTCCTCGCGGACCTCGCGGAGGGCCGCCTCCTCGGGCGTCTCCCCGGCCTCGATGTGCCCCTTGGGGAGCTGCCAGCGCTTTCCCTCCTGCGTCGAGATGAGGAGGATTTGGGAGGAACGGACGATCAGGCCGCCGGCCGAGTGTTGGTGCTCGATCCGGGGGACGAGGCGATGACTCGGCGGAGGAGCCTCCGGAGCCGATGGGGCCTTGGGGTTGCTGCGCCGCCGGCGAGGTGAGCGCGTCAGTTCGTCGTCTCCCCGCCGCCGTCCGGCGTCCAGGAGGGGAGAGCCGCTGGGTCCACTCCGACCGACTGCAAGGCCGCCGACCAGACCGCGTCGGGCTCGAGCGCGAAGATGAGGTCCGCCTGGGCCGGCGCGGTCAGCCAGTCGTTGCGCAGGATTTCCTCCATGAGCTGTCCCGCCCCCCAGCCGGCATATCCGAGGAAGAGCCGGAAATGGTCCGGCGGCCCCTCGGCGAGGCGCACCAGGTCGCCGATGTGCTGCGTCAGGGCCACGCCGGGGAAGACCTCGGTGGACGCCTCGGTCTCCACCGCGCCGGGCGCAAACAGGATGGTGCCGAGCTGCGGCTGGACCGGCCCGCCGAAATGAGCCACCGCCTCGTCCGTCCCCTGCCACCCCACCTCCATGCCTTCGAGGATCTCGGCGAGCCGGATGCCGGTCGTGCGATTGATGATGAAGCCAAAGCTCCCCTCGTCCTCATGATGGACCAGCAGCACGACGCTCCGCTGGAAGAACGGGTCGAGCACCTGCGGCATGGCCACCAGCAGGACCGGGGTCGTCAGACCGGAGTCGGCGGCGGACATGCGGCCATCTTATCGCCTCCCGCGCGAAGCTGGTATCTTTGCGGATGAGGTGAGGAGAGGAGATCCATGAACGACAGTTTCGGTAGCCGCTCGACCCTGACCGTGGGCGGCCGCGACTTCCGCCTGGTCCGGCTCGACGCCCTCGAACGGCGGGGATGGAACGTCTCGCGGCTCCCGTTCGCTCTGCGCATCCTGCTGGAGAACCTGCTGCGCCGCGAGGACGGCGAGGTGGTCCGCGCCGAGGACGTCGAGGCGCTGGCCCACTGGGACCCCAAGGCGCTTCCCGACCGGGAGATCGCCTTCATGCCCGCCCGCGTCCTCCTGCAGGACTTCACCGGCGTGCCCGCCGTGGTCGACCTCGCCGCGATGCGCGACGCCATGGCCGTCATGGGCGGCGATCCGAAGCGGATCAATCCGCTCCAGCCGGTCGAGCTGGTCATCGACCACTCGGTCCAGGTGGACGAGTATGGAAGCGCCGCGGCGTTCCTGATCAACGCCGAGAAGGAATTCGAGCGCAACCGCGAGCGCTACGCTTTCCTGCGCTGGGGACAGACAGCCTTCGACAACTTCAATGTCGTGCCGCCGGACACCGGCATCGTCCACCAGGTCAACCTGGAGTATCTGGCCCGCGTGGTCATGGATGGATCAATGGACGGGGACACCTGGGCCTATCCGGACACGCTGGTAGGGACCGATTCGCACACGACGATGATCAACGGCCTGGGCGTCCTCGGCTGGGGCGTGGGGGGCATCGAGGCCGAGGCGGCGATGCTCGGCCAGCCGGTCTCGATGCTCATCCCCGAGGTCGTCGGCTTCCGCCTCTCCGGCGAGCTGCCCGAGGGGGCCACGGCCACCGACCTGGTGCTGCGGGTCACCGAGATGCTCCGCAAGAAGGGGGTGGTCGGCAAGCTCGTCGAGTTCTACGGCCCCGGCCTCGCCAACCTGCCGCTCGCCGACCGCGCCACCATCGCCAACATGGCGCCCGAGTACGGCGCCACCTGCGGCATCTTCCCGATCGACCAGGTCTCCCTCGACTACTTGCGTTTCAGCGGCAGGCCCGACGAGCGGGTGGCGCTGGTCGAGGCGTACACCAAGGAGCAGGGGCTCTTCCATACGGCGGAGAGCCCGGAGGCGGAGTACTCCGACACGCTGTCGCTCGACCTCGGCACCGTCGAGCCGAGCCTCGCCGGCCCGCGCCGGCCGCAGGACCGCGTGCGCCTGGGCGACGTGAAGAGCTCCTTCCTCAAGGAGCTGGAGACTTTGGCCGCGGCGTCCCGCAAGCCTCGCCCCGGGGCCGGGCCGGGGCTCCAGGTGGCAGGCGGCACTGCCTCGGGGACCATGGTCGCCGAACCCGAGGTGGAAACGGCCGCGGACGCGGCGGGCGCGCTCCAGCACGGCTCGGTCGTCATCGCGGCGATCACGAGCTGCACCAACACCTCGAACCCGTCGGTGATGGTGGCCGCCGGCCTGGTCGCCAAGAAAGCGGTCGAGCGCGGGCTGGAGGTCAAGCCCTGGGTGAAGACCAGCCTGGCGCCGGGCTCCAAGGTGGTCACCGAGTACCTGCGCGAGGCCGGGCTCACCCCCTACCTGGAGCAGCTCAAGTTCCACCTGGTCGGCTACGGCTGCACCACCTGCATCGGCAACAGCGGACCGCTGCCGACCGCGATCTCCAAGACGATCGAGGAGCGCGACCTGGTGGCGGTCGCGGTCCTCTCCGGCAACCGCAACTTCGAGGGGCGGATCAACTCCGAGGTGCGGGCCAACTACCTGGCCTCGCCGCCGCTGGTGGTGGCCTACGCCCTCGCCGGTCGGATCGACGTGGATCTGCAGACCGAGCCGCTGGGCACGGGCAAGGACGGCCAGCCCGTCTATCTGAAGGACGTCTGGCCGACGCGCGAAGAGGTGGAGGAGACCGTTCTGCGCAGTCTCCACTCGGACATGTTCCGCAAGGAATAGGCGGACGTCTTCACCGGCGACGAGCACTGGAACGGCCTGGACGTCCCGGCCGGCGACACCTACGCCTGGGACCCCGATTCGACCTACGTCCGCCATCCGCCCTACTTCGAGAACATGCCGGCCGAGCCGGCGCCGGTCGAGGACGTCCACGGCGCGCGGGTGCTCGCGGTCTTCGCCGACAGCATCACGACCGACCACATCTCGCCGGCCGGCTCGATCAAGGCCGCGAGCCCGGCGGGCAAGTACCTCCAGGAGCACGGCGTGCCGCCCAAGGACTTCAACTCCTACGGCGCGCGGCGCGGCAACCACGAGGTGATGGTGCGGGGCACCTTCGCCAACGTGCGCATCCGCAACAAGATGACGCCCGAGATCGAGGGAGGCTTCACCACGCACCTGCCGTCGGGCGAGCCGATGACGATCTACGACGCGGCGATGAAGTACCAGGCGGCGGGGGTCCCGACGGTGGTGCTGGCCGGCAAGGAGTACGGCACCGGCTCCTCGCGCGACTGGGCGGCCAAGGGGCCGCGCCTCCAGGGCGTTCGCGCGGTGATCGCCGAGAGCTTCGAGCGCATCCACCGCAGCAACCTGGTCGGCATGGGAGTGGCGCCGTTGGAATTCCTGTCCGGCGAGTCGGTGCAGAGCCTGGGCCTCACCGGGTTCGAGACCTTCGAGATCACCGGCCTGGCGGAAGGCGTCGCGAGCGGTTTCGCGCAAGGCCGCGAGGTGACCGTCCGCGCCACGGCCGATACCGGAAAGGTCACCGAGCTCAAGGCCCGGCTGCGTCTCGACACCCCTCAGGAGGTGCAGTACTACCGCCATGGAGGCATCCTCCACTACGTGCTGCGGCAGCTCCTCAAGAGCTAGGGGCGTCTCCCACAAAAAACCCCGCACCGTAGAGGGACTCGGCGCGGGGGGAGGAGAGGGAGCTGAAGGAGATTCGGAGTATGGCCTCCGAGGCGAGCTCAACTCCCGAGACCCGCCTCATGCTGTATAACCATCAAGGGTCTCGCCCCGATTCCCACGGCGGCTCCAAAAAATTGGACTGAAGAGGTCACGCCACCGGCCGCTGGTGGTCGGCCAGGAAGGTCTCGGGGTTGCTGAAGACCTTGGCGATGTTCATCCCCTTCTTCACGGCGTCGAAGGTGACTTTGCCGGTGGCGAGGGCGGCTCCCAGGGCGAAGTAGGTGCGCCACTTGCCGCGGTGCTTGTAGCGGACGTCGAGGACGTGCCGCCAGAGGCGCGAGTACTCTTCGTAGAAGTCGTTCAGCGGCAGACGGGTGGGAAGCACGGCGTGGACGATGTCGTACATCTCCCAGTCGTGGGTGGTCACCTGATGCTGCGCGGTCTCCCAGAGGTCGGTCCCCGGCAGCGGCGTGAGGATCGAGAAGCCGCTGTTGTAGGCGCCGGTCTCCTCGATCCAGGCGCGCAGGCAGGCGAAGTCCTCGTGGTCCCAGGCCGTGTCGACGATGAAGTTCGGCGTGTAGCCCACGCCCATCTCCTTGAGGATCGCCAGGGCGCGGGTGTTGTTGACCGCCTTGTTGCTCTTGTTGACCGCGTTGAGCCCCTCGTCGGTGATCGACTCCAGCCCCAGAAAGATGGCGAGATGGCCGCAGTCCTTCCACATCTCGATGAGGTGGGGGAACTTGCAGATGATGTCCGTGCGGGTCTGCACCGTGAAGTACTTGCGGATCCCCGCCGCCTTGATCTGCCGCGCCAGCTCCTCGCCCCGGCGGACGTCCATCCAGAAGATGTCGTCGGTGATGAAGACGTTCGGGGCGTCGATCGCCTGGAGCTCGGCCACCACCCGCTCGGGCGACTTCTCGCGGAAGCTGCTCTGGTGGAACTTCCAGACCGAGCAGAAGTTGCACTTGAACGGACAGCCGCGGGCGGTCTCCATCAGGGCCAGCGGCTTGCGGAAGTTGATGTAGTACTCGGGCGCATAGTTGGAGATCAGGTGCCGGGCCGGCATCGGCAGCGTGTCGAGGTCCTGGCGCATGGGCGCCTCGCCGGTGTGGTGGAGCTCTCCATCCCTCTGGAGGACGAGCCCCAGCACCTTCCGCAGATCGCCACCGCGCTCCAGGGCGTCGACCAGGGGAGGCATGACCTCTTCCCCGTCGCCGACGGCGATGGCGTCGATCGCCGGATGGCGGAACCAGGAGGGCTCGCGCGACGCGTCGTGCCCGCCGACCAGCACGAAGGCTTCGGGCAGCATCCGGCGCACCTTCTCCGCCAGGCGGATCGTGCGGTGCCGCTCGGTCGTGAAGTTGCACTGGAGGCCCACCACGGCGGGGGCGAAGCGCCGGCACGCCTCCAGCCCCTTCTCTTCCCCTTCGAGTCGCAGGTCGAACACCCGGCAGGAGTGACCGTCCGCCTCCAGGCCGCCGGCGACCGAGATCAGGCCGAGCGGCTCGACGAAGGTCAGCATCTCGAGACCGAGGATTCCCCCGATGGGCGGTTTGAGGAAAACGACGTTCATGCGGGCCTCCTGTTGGAAGAGATCTGGAAATTCTAACACCGGAGGCGCTGCTAGAATCCTTTGAATGCGGATCTTCCTGACCGGCGGCACGGGATATATCGGGGGAGCGTTGGCGCGGCGGCTGGCGGGTGCGGGGCATGAGATCCGCGCTCTGGTGCGGGCCACCAGCAACGTCGAGACGCTGCGAGAGATCGGGGCCGCCACGTTCGTCGGCGACGTCACCGACCGATACTCGATGCGCGAAGCGATGTCCGGCGCGGACTGGGTGATCCATGCCGCGGCGGATCTCGACTTCGGGGCTCCCGACGAGCGGATGCGGCAGATCAACATCGACGGCAGCGAGAACGTCGCGTCTCTCGCCTTCAAGCTGGGCGTGCCGCGCTTCCTCTCGGTCTCGTCGATCGCCTTCTTCGGCGGCAGCCCTCCGGACGGCTCTCCGGCCACCGAGGAGGCGCCGGTCCAGCAGCCGTTCCCGTCGCTCTACAGCGTGACCAAGCACGCCGGCCAGCTCGCGGTCCGCGGCTGGGCGCAGCGCGGGCTGCGGGTCAACACGGTCTATCCGAGCCTGGTCTACGGACCGCCGGGGAAAAAGAGCGGCTCGAACTTCTTCCTGCGGCAGATCCTCAAGCGGCGCATCCCCGCGGTCGTCGGCGGAGGCCGCAAGGTCACCTGGATCCATCTGGAGGATCTGGTCGACGGGATGATCGCGCTGATCGAGAAGGCGCCGCCCGGCCGCGACTATCTGATGACGGGCGACGTGACCACGGTGCGCGGCCTGGTCGACCGGGTCTCCGAGCTCGGGCGCGTGCCGCCGCCTCGCCTGTCGTTGCCGGTGGGGCTGGCCCGTTTCGGCCTCCAGCTGGCCCAGCCGGTCTTCCGGCTCCGCGGGCACCGGCCGCCGATCGCCCCGGAGCAGCTCGAGAGCCTCTCCCGCCACTGGGCCTTCGACGACACGCGCGCCCGCACCGAGCTCGACTGGCGGCCGCGGACGCTGGACGAGGGGCTGCCGGAGACGGTGGAGTACCTGCTGGCGACGTAGGCCGATCTCGCCCCGATTCGCCGTGAACCGGCCCCGGTTCTCCGTGAACGCGGGCTGATTCGCGGTGAACCAGTCCCGCTTCGCCATGAACGCGGTCCGTTTCACGACGAAACGGGCCCGCTTCGCCGTGAACCGGCCGCGGTTCGTCACGATCTCGGCCCGTTTCGCGGTGAACCGGACCTGCTTCACGGTGAACGCGAGCCGTTTCACCACGAATCGGCCCGCGTTCGCCACGAATCGTCCGCGTTTCGCGGCGATCTCATCTCCGTTCACGGCGAACCGCGACCGGTTCGTCACGATCCCATGCCGTTCACTCCTGACCACCGGTGAACCCCGGTTACCGTGCAGGGCTTCGAGGCGCTGGTCCTTGAGGGCGAGGAGCTCCAGAGCAACCAGGACGTCTACCGCAGCAAGCTGCGGGAGGCGACCCTGCGCACCAAGGACATCTTGCGGCGCGGGCGCAGCTTCCGCCACCGGCTGGTCGCCGGTGCGCAGAGCGTCTTCGGCGTCGAAAGCCCCTTGCTGCTGGAGCTCGGCGCCAAGCCGCGCCTGCCGAAGCCGCCCCGCCGCCGGACGCCCGACGAGAAGGTCGCTGATCTGAAGGAGCAGCTCGCGGCCGCGGAGGCGGCGGCCGAAGCCGCGAAGGCGAAGAAGGGTTGATCCCGCCGACCTCGATGTAGCTCTCTTCCCCCGGGGGCGGGTTCTCTCGCCCCCGGGGTTTTTCGGTCAGGGATAGGTCTGCCGGCATGTGTCTGAAAATCACGGTGTCGGAGGTTCAATTCCGCCCCTGGGAGCCACGCAAGTCACTCCAGCACAGAAACTTAGAGGTAACAGGTGGATGGCCCGTGACACGGTTCCAGGACCTAGGGCCGCACAGGGGCCTCACGGGGAGGGCGGTGGCGACGGCACAGGGTGTGGGCTAGGGACGACAGGGACGTAGGCTGACCAGCGGACGACAGGGAGGGCCGACTGGCTGGCGAGGAGCCGCCCCCCTCATGCTCTCAGTGAAAGGGCTGCTACCGGTCGCGATCCAGGGAGTGAGGCGGTCTACCATCCCCAGGTCTTCGAGGACGGCGAAGTTACGGCGCTTCCAGATGAGCGGGGTTGGGATGCGAGGCATGGCTACTCGTCCTCCACCGGCTGCGCCAGGGCGGCCTCGAACGCGTCCGCGATCTTCCCCACGGAGACGGCCTTGCGCCGGGCTAGCCGGGCAAGATGTTCCGAGCCCCGGGGAACGACCGTGTGGTCCTCGTCGGCCAGGTCTGCGAGGTATCCCTGGAGGAAGCGGAGGGCCCCGAGGACGGCCGGACGCGCGCCATTCTCCGCGCGGTCGAGAACCTGGGACTTTTTCCACACATGGGAGCCGTTGCCCGTGATCTGCGGCCGGTAGGTAAGTACCGACACTTGGTCTGCGGTAGAATACCTGCCGGAGGAATCATGAGCCGCGCAACCGTCGACGAAATCCTGGACCGGATCAGGCAGCTTCCCGAGGAAGATCGCGTCCTGTTCGACGAGATGCTCGCTCAGCAGGAGGGCCAGGAGTGGCGTGAGGAAGCCGCTAAAGCGCAGAGGCTGGCTCAGAGCCGGGGAATCGACCAAGGCGCCATCGATCGCGCGATTCACGCCCTACGCAATGGCGAATGAAATTCTTCTTCGATACCAATGTCTATGTGGCGGAGGCTCTTCTTGGTGACGCCGCCGAACGCATGCTCGAAGCGACCCTCAAGGCCTCATGGCGCATCTTCACCAGTTCCCACGTACTCGGCGAGATCGAACGCGTCATGGTGGAGCGCCTCGATTTTTCACGCCGCTTCGCCCTCCTCACGCAGAGGCGTGTCAGGCGCCGCGCGATTCTCGTAGAGCTCGCGCACTCCTCCCGCCATAGGGTACCGGGCGATCCCGACGACAGCCCAATTCTGCAAGCGGCTCTGGCGGCAGGTGCGGATTACCTCGTCACCAACGACACTCACCTCCTGGCGCTCTCTGGCTACGAGGGACTGCGAATTCTCTCTATGAGCGACTACTACCGCCTGCTCCAAGACCGCCAGCTCTTGGCATAACCCTGTCCCCGAGGATCCTCTGGGCGGTACCGCCGAGCCGGTGACACAGGCGCCGTCGTGCAGCTTCTGGACGATCTCTTTCCACGGCCTCCCAGCACCGAATCCGCCTCTCTCCTGCGGGCCGGGGAAGCCACCTTCCTGGACAAGGAGGATTTCACCGACTGGCCCGCCGGCGACCGGCGGGAGATGGACCTCGTCGCCAAGGTGCCGGTGGCGCGGAAAGAACGGCCGTTGCTGGTGCACGTGGAGATCGAGACCGACTTCCGCTTCGACAT
>DATFPH010000239.1:0-1703 GCA_035264905.1 Thermoanaerobaculia bacterium | reverse complement strand
AGAGGAGCTCGGCCATCTCTGGCCCCTCGTCGACGAAGGTACGGACGTAACCCTCCGCTTCGGCCAAGACGAGGGCTTTCGCCAGGGTGCTTACAGCTTCCTCTTTTTGGCCTTTTGCATGCAGGGCCAGCGCTTGCAGAGCCAGTATCTCTATTGTTCTAGCCGCCGTCCGTGCCGTCGCGTGAAGCTGCGCCAGAAGCCGCAGTGCTTCGCCGGGCTCGTTTCGGGCGATCAGCAACCGTGCCAGGATGATGCGTTCCGAATCTCGCGAGTAGGGCCGACCTTCGCCCACGCACGACGCCCGCTCTCGCTCGGAGGAGGCGGACGCGAGATCTCCCATCATAAGGTACAGCCGCGTCTTCCAGACCGCGGCATCCATGATCGCGTGCTTGGTGCCGGAGCTTTGGGCCACCCTTTCTGCTTGCCGGGCTGCTGTCAGAGCTCCCTTCGCATCGCCCAGCGCCTGTCTCACCTGCGAGATGGCGACGTGCCCCCACATGAGGATCTCGACGTCCCCCGTCCGGCCGGCCAGCTCCACGCCTTCCGCCAGGTGGCGTGAGGCGGCGTCCAGGTCGTCGCGCTCGTAGAGTAGCTCGCCCATCCCGATGCGCACGCTCCCCACGGCCGGCAGCAGCTCGCTCCCCCGCTCCGCCGCGTACGCGAGGGCGCGCCGGAGAACTTCGTCCGCTTCGCGGAGGTAACCCTGCGCCAGTTCCAGGTGGGCCTCGGAGGCCATGGCGCTCAGGGCCACGTAATCGTGCCCGGCGGCCCGGCCCAAGGCGCCCGCCTCGGCGAAGGCCGAGATCGCAGCCTCGCCGTCGCCCGCGGCCACGTAGGCCTCGGCCAGGACGATGGTGGCGAAGGGACGCGGGTTCAGGTTGTCTTCGGGCAGCAGCGAGAGGGCCCGCTTGGCGTGGGCCACGGCGTCGTTCGCATGGCCCAGGCGTCGGGCGTGCTGGGATCTGACGGAGGCAGACGTCGCAAGCACGTGAGTGGGATCTTCGCCAGCCTTAGTCCTGCCCTCCGCTTCGTCCAACAGGGCTTCGATGTCCCCGGTACCGCCGGTCAGCATCAGGGCCGCGGCGTACCAGATCAGGAGCAGCGGACGATCGCGCATCGCCCCATCGGACAGCCTCCCGAGCCAGCCCAGGAGCGTCGCCACCTCGCCGCGGTACCAGGTCTGGCCGATCCCGCCCTCCATCAGCCGTGCCGCCCGCCCGTTGTCGCCGGCGGCGAGCGCGTGCTCGATGGCGCTGGGAAGCTCCCCGTTCCGCTCGTTCCAACCGGAGGCGTTGAGGTGCAGCTCACCCACGCGCCCGGGGGCCTCGCGCCCAAGCCTTCCTCGAAGAAACTCGGCGAAGAGGTGATGGTAGCGGTACCAGCGGCGTTCGTCGTCTAAAGCCACGACGAACAGGTTCTCCCGCTCCAGCCTCTCCAGCATTTCCTGACTGTCCGATCTGCCCGTCAGGGCGTCGCACAGCGGGCCCGTGAGGGCGTCGAGGATCGAGGTCGCAAGCAGGAACTCGCGCACCTCCTCTGGCTGGCGCGCGAGCACTTCCTCGGCCAGGAAGTCCAGCACGTCGCGGTGGCTGCCCGAGAAGGTCTCGACGAAGAAGGAGAGGTCTTTGCGGTCGCGCATCGAGAGCGCCGCCAGTTGCAGCCCCGCGACCCAGCCCTCCGTCCGCCCCTCGAGCTTCGCAACA
>DATFPH010000238.1:0-20129 GCA_035264905.1 Thermoanaerobaculia bacterium | reverse complement strand
GCAAAGGTCTGCCGGCCGCCGGCATTGGTCTGCTGTTCGCTGGCATGGGACTGCCGATCACCGGCATCCCTTGGCGGGCGACTGGCATTGAGGTGCGACTGAGGGGCTTTGATCTGCCGTTTGCTGCTCATACGTCCGGTGGAAGGTACCGCAATCCGTCACTTCTACCTTGACGGCATACTAAGACCGAGCCCGGCCGTCGGCTCCAAGAAATAGCTCTGGAGCTTTTCGAGGTACCGCCCCACGTGCAGGCCATCCATGAGCGCATGATGCACCTCGACGGACACCGGCAGGAACCATTGTCCCTGCCGCTCGGCGCACTTGCCGAAGACGATCTTCGGGACGGAATCCTCTTTCCCCCAGTTCCGCGCGTGGGAGAAGCTCGTGAACGAGATCCAGGGCAGCGTCGAGTAGTGGATCAGATCGTTCCGGTCATCCTGCGCATCGAACCCACCCTCCGCCCGCACCCGCGCCATCGCCGCGCGCGCCTCGGCCTGGAACCGGGCGAAGTCCTCCGTATAGTCGAAGTAGGCGAAGGCGAAGCGGTCGTCCTCGAGGAGCAGGGTCGTCCCGGCATGAATCCGCTCATGCACCAGGACGCGGCCATCCGACAGGCGATAGCGAAACGGCTCGACCTCATTGGCCGCGCGGAGGGACAGATAGAGGTACGCAAGAAAGAACGAGGTGCCCGGCACCCCGCGGGCCAGCTCCACGAGAGGTCCCGCCTCCAGCGGCGCGCACACGTTGAAGTACGGCTTGTCATAGCCCCGAAAGTACTCGAACGTCGCGCGGCGCGGCCACCGCTCCAGGTCCAGAAGATAAGCCATCCTCAACACCTCATCGTTGAAACGCCGGCGGAATCCTATAGCATGGGGGGAGCGATGAACAAAGCCGAATTCGAGAAGGGTTACGCCAGGCGCCGCAAGATCGCCGGCGTCTTCGGAGGCGGCGAGTCGCGCCATGCAACCCTGGCCACACCCATCGGAGAGCTCATCGCAAGAAAAGGCTTCCACCTCCTGACCGGAGGAGGCGGGGGAGTCATGGCGCAGGTGAGCGAAGCGTTCTACCAGACCCAACCCCGCAAAGGTCTGGTCCTCGGCATCATCCGGGCAGGAACGCCATTCGATCAGCACGCGACGGGAGACCTGCGCCCCTATGAGCCCCGGTCCGTGAACGACTGGGTCGAGATCCCCATCTACACGCATCTGCCCTTGAGCGGGGAGCACGGGAAAGAGCTGGGCAGCCGCAACCACGTCAACGTCCTGACCGCGGACGTCGCGATCGTCCTGCCCGGAGGGACCGGGACCGGCTCGGAAGTCGAGCTCGCGCTGGAGTATGGAATCCCCGTGATCTTTTACCTGGGCGACCAGAAGATCGGGGCCAAGGAGGCCGGCGACTACCTGGCGCGTTATCCTGGACGCCGAGCTGTTGACGCTCAATCGATTTCTGATGTGGAGGCTGAGCTGGATCGGTTCTGTGCTTCGGAGTGCGCCTCCTCGTTGACATAGGTACGCAAGAGGCGTAAGTTGACTGGCTATGGCTGATAGCTCCAATGTTCCCGTCTCACCAGAGGCAGTTCGTGCTGCCATGGATCTCGCGTGGCGAGATCATCATCACGCGCGGGACCAAACATGGAGAGCCCTGCAGATTGAAGCCGTTCTCGGGGCGGGTCTCGTGACGGTTGACGCCCAGCACAAAGATCTAAATACAACGCTCGCGGCAGCCGCCCTGGTGATCGTTGCGGCGCTGTTCGGTGTGTTGATTTCGTGGCATCACAGGAAGCTCGAGCGGCGAAAGATCATTCATGTTTATAACTGTGAGGAGTTTCTGGGGCTTCACCGCGACGACTTGCTCCCCAAAAAGCAGGAGGGGGAGCGGCTCGCCGATAAGCCCGCCCACGTTCGCGATGCAGTTGTCGGGTTCCCAGAGCCCTTCTCCTGGTGGCGGGTGTTCGACATCAGGCGCACGAACACGGCTCTCTTCATCATGCGCATGCATTTCGCCATCATCGCTTTCGCTGCCATCGTAGTCATCGCGCGGTATACAGCCTCATAGAGCCCGGGGGCCTCGCCGACTTCCCTCTTTTTTGAAATAATGCTTAAAGATCTTCCGGGCCCGGACGCCGTTGAAGATGCTCTGCTCGAGGAAGATCGCGGTGCTGAAGGAGCTCCTCGGAAGGTGTATCATTGAATGCATCATCGCAGTTCGGCTCGCCCGAACCGCGCCGGAGGAGAAATATGCGAAGGGAAGGTTTTTTGCCTGTCGTCGCCGTCCTTCTGGTGCTGGTCGCGGGTTGCCAGGCCCGCGAGCCGGAGGGGCAGGACATCGCTCAGGAGAGCGCCGCCGCCCCGTCTTCCACAGCTCCCGCCGATGCAGCCTCGCCTGCCGCCGCCCCGGCCGGAGAGGCCGCGGCTCCGCCACCGCCTGCCGCCACGGCGGCGCAGCCGGCCGCGCCGGCTCCGGCAACCGTCGTGGCGAGCCAGCAGAGCAACTGGCCGGGGGTCGTGGTCGACGTCACCGAATTCCGCCGCAAGGGCTCGACCCTGACTGCCCGGGTGGTGCTGCGGAACGAGGGGAGCGCGGAAGCGGAGCCCGACATCTCCTACAACGAGGTGTACGTCATGGATCTCGGGGCGGGGAAGAAGTACGAGGTCCTCAAGGACGAGAATGGCTCGTACATCGCCGCCCTCCGGCAGGGCTATGACAATCGGTGGTATAAGAAGTTGTCACCGGGAGAGACCTACACCCTCTGGATGAAGTTCCCGGCGCCGCCTCCGGACGTCAAGGCGGTGACGCTCCAGATTCCGGGTCTGCCGCCGTACGAAGACCTGCCAATTCAGGACGCGTGATGCGCCGCCATCCGCTCCTCGGTCTCCTGCTGGGACTGGTTGCCGTGGCGGCGCAGGCCGCGGAGGCACCCACCACCGGTCCGTGGGACCCGGCGGTGGAGGCTGCGGCCACAGCGGCGGTGGCCCGGCTTGGCGCGAAGCGCGCCCTGGACATCCGGCCCGTGGTGCTGCAGATCCGAGGTCTCGAAGCTGGCATTGCCGGATCGGGGAGCGGAATCGTCGCCACAGTCCAGGAGGTCCGGCAGGCCATGCAGGCTCTCGGCGCCCAGGAGTCGGCTCTGGAGGTGAAAGTGGAGTTGCCGGCGGACGTCCTTTTCGATTTCGACAAGGCGGACATCCGATCCGATGCAGCAGCGGCGCTCGGTCAACTCGCCACGTTGGTCCGCGGCTACCCCTCCGGGCGGGTCGAGATCGAAGGGCACACGGACTCCAAGGGGGACGACTCCTACAACCAGCGACTGTCCGACCGCCGGGCCGAGTCCGTGAAGCGGTGGCTGGTCGAACGAGAGGGAATCGCGGCCGACCGCCTGGCCACGCGCGGCGCCGGGAAGAGCCGGCCCGTGGCGGACAACGCCTCCGAGGCAGGCCGGCAGAGGAATCGGCGCGTCGAGGTGGTCATCGAGAAGGGCCGCTGAGCCGGCCCCGGGCCAGATTCGCAACGACTTCCAGCACTACCCTAGAGAGACCGGGGCACACTCCACCCAACACGGACTTCACCAGGTACCTCCGAGAAGCGAAGGAGGCATGACGTGTGGAAATGCGCCCGCCCCCCGATCCGGGGCGGGCGCATCGAAACCGGTCAGCTCAGTAGCTGACTCTCAACTGATAGGTGGTGCGGGTCGAGGAGTAGCGGAGGACGCGGACGAAGACGTTGACCGCCGAGGCGCCCGTGTTGGTCCAGGTCGCCTGGTCCGCCGTCGTGCCGCCGGCCGTCGAGCTCGCCACCTGGGTTCCCGCCGCGTTGTAGATGTAGAGGTCGTAGTCCACCGTGAGGCCGTTGAGCAGCGCCGTCACCGTCCGGCCCGCCGGCAGGCTCAGACGGAAGTAATCGTTCTGTTGCGTCGTCGAGTCGTTCAAGAACGTCCCCGAGATCTGGTTGCAGGTCCCCGAGATCGCCTGCGGCGCGGCGGTGCTGTCGTTTGGCTCCACGTCCGTGATGGCATTGCAGGTCGAGCCCGTCGAGTAGCTCCCGACGAGCGTCACGCCCGAGAACGCCGAAAAGCCGTTCAGCATCACGTGCCAGGTGCCCGCCGACGGCGTCGGGAAGCTGCACGTCTCGCTGTTGCCGCTCGTGTAGGGCCGGCAATCGTAGGTCGTGAGACTCGGTGCCGAGCCGAGCCGCACGTACAGGTCGGCGTCGCCGGTGCCGCCCGAGGTCTGGAACTGGAGGTTCGACGCTCCCGACGGCACGCTCATCGTCCAGAACTGCTGGCTGCCGGACGCTCCCGAGATCCCGGTCACCGGAACGCCGCTCGTCAGCACGTTGCCCGTGCAAGCCGAGGTCGTCGCCTGCGCCTGTGCCGAATTGCCGGAGCTGCAGCTGCCGTTCGACGCCGTCACGACGTAGTAATAGGTCGTGTTGCAGGAGAGTCCCGTGTTCGAGAAGGAAGTGGTGGCGGAGGTCCCCACCGACGAGTAGGGCCCGCCGCTGGTCGTCGAGCGCAAGATGGTATACGAGGTGGCGCCGGAGACAGCGCTCCAGGAGAGGTTGATCTGCGACGCCGACGCGGCGGTGGCGCTCAACCCGGTCGGAGCCGCCGGCGGCGTGCAACCGCCGCCGCTGACGTTGAGGCCACTGACGGTCGTGGCGCCGGTGTTGCCCGCATCGAGCCAGTTCGAGAGGCGGGTGCTGTTCGTGCCGCCGCCGGTCCAGGAGACGCTGAAGCGCCCGTAATAATCCGACAGGTTGTTGCCCGTGGCGCCGCAGGAGGACGGTCCGCCGTGGAGCTGGCCGACGAAGCGGCCCGCGGCGTTGTAGAGCGGCGAGCCGGAGGAGCCGGGCTCGGTCACGCCGGGCACGGTGTAGGGACCCGGAGGATCGGTCGCCCAGCGGGCCCAGAGGTGGGTGCCGTCGCCCGGCGAGGTCGGGCTGTTGTAGCTCGTGCTGATCAGGTCGGAAGTGACGTAGGTGATCCGCTTCTCGTCGGTCGATGGATGGTGGATCGAGGCGCAGGGCGCCGCGGTGGTGCAGGTGTGGCTGCCGGTCGAACGGTCCCAGCCTGCCCAGTGATGGTTGTAGGCGGTGACCGGCGGATCATCGAGCTCCACCAGGGTGAAGTCCGAGGGGGCATTGGCGGCGCGGAAGAAGGAGCCGGTGTGGAACTGGCTGAGCGAGCCGTCGCCCGTCTGCCCGCTCGCGGCGCTGCCGGGAGCCCGGCAGAAGGAATTCTGATAGTTCCAGTAGACCACCAGCGAGGGCGCGTTCGACGAGGTGATCGAGCAATGGTTGGCCGTCATGAAATACATCTTGCGGTCGCCAGCCGTGTCGTTGACGAGCGACCCGGTGCAGAACGTGGAGCCGCCGGTCGAGATCACGCCGACCGCGCGCATCTCCTCGCGCCACGTATCGCCGGGGTCCAGGCATTCGACGTCCAGGTTGCAGCTGCCGGACTTGTTGTAGTCATCGCCGGCGACCGTTCCGAAGCCGCGGTAGCCCTGATTGATCCAACCGAGCTTCAACTGGACCGCCTGCATCTCACTTTTGGGGACGGTGAGCTCCACGATGAGATCGTCGGTGACCACGACCGGCGTCCACAGCTGTCCGTGCTCCTCGTTGTCCGCGGCGGTGAAGGCCCGCGTGACCTGGAGGCCGTCGGTCGAGTACAGCACCAGGCGGCTCCGCTTCGACATCTTGAAGCGGGTGAAGCCGATGTTCAGGTTCGTCGTTCCCTCGCGGCCGATGATCCGCAGGCGCCAGAGCATCTGGCCCTTGCCGAGATCTTCCCAGGTGCCGCGTGTGGCGGGCGTGATGTTCACCCGCTCCGGAACGGCGAAGCGCGGCGGCAGCCCCTGCTGGTCCCGCTCCACATCCTCCTGTCCGAGACGCGCCAGATCCAGCGGCGCCGGAACGACGGAGTCCAGGCGGTTGACGTCGAGCACCGGATGACCGGCGGCTGTGGGAACGGCGGCCTCGGGGGCGGCGTGGGCCACGCTGCCGAAGGCGAGCAACAGCAACCAAGCGAGCTTACGGCTCATGATCTGTACCTCCCAACTCCCAAAGACGGTCGCGGCTGACTTGCCGCGAGCCGGAAAGGACCCCCCCCTGGCCAGACAGCTCGCCAGGTACATCGATTTCTACTCAGGAAGGTGTGTGCCGGGAGTTTTCGGGAGCCGGGAGCGGCGCCCAAGATGTTGACATGGACACGCGTTGTCAGGAGACTTGGAGGTGCCCTGAGAAGCTCGCCACGGAGAGAGACCGGGAAATGGTGCGCCGGTAGCTGGGCGAGAGATAAGGAGAAGAAAGTGCTTGAGATCCTTGGCTTGGTGCTCGCGCTGGGGGCGATCGCTGGTTTCTCTCGCGGCCGGGGAGCGTCGCCGGTCCTTACCGTTGGGACTGCGCTGGCCGGGTTTCTTTTGATCTACTTTTCAGGCCATTTTCTTCTATCATCCCCTGACGCCCAAATCGCCGCACGCCTGTGTGCCTGGGGATGGGTTGGAGCCGTCGCGCTGTTCGTACGATTCATCGTTGGACGTAACCGTCCTAGCCCGACTGGATCCTGGATCTGCACAAACTGCAGCTTTACAAACGCGCAGCATGCGAACATCTGCGAGGCATGCCAACAGCCCTGGACGCCTCCGCAGTAGACCGCCCGCCTGTCGCGGCGCGCGGCTTGACGCGATTGATGAAGAAGGGTAGAGTTCTTTCCAAACGTTTCAGATGGAGAGGGAACCACCATGGCGGACACCCAGGGAACTTGCTTCGTGGTGATGGGCTTCGGCAAAAAGACGGACTTTGAAACGGGCCGCGTGCTCGACCTCGACAAGTCGTACAGGAACATGATCAAACCCGCCGTCGAGGCCGCCGGGCTGCAGTGCATCCGGGCGGACGAGATCGTGCACTCCGGCCTGATCGACGTGCCGATGTACGAGCAGCTCCTGAACGCGGACGTCGTGATCGCCGATCTCTCGACGTCCAACAAGAACGCGTTCTACGAGCTCGGCGTGCGCCACGCGCTCCGGCCGTTCACCACGGTGGTCATCTCCGAGGACGGCATCAAGACGTTCCCCTTCGACGTGAATCACGTCGCGGTCCGGCAGTACCATCACCTGGGCGAGGACATCGGCTTCGACGAGGTGATGCGTTTCCGCCAGCTCCTGACCCAGGCCATCGTCGAGATCACCAAGAAGAGTCCCCGTCCGAAGGACAGTCCCGTCTATACGTTCCTGAACGGGCTCAACCCGCCGGCTCTGGCGGCCGTGGTTCAGGCCGCCGTGCAGGCTGTCGTGGAGACCGGACCGAAGCCCGAGAGCGCGCCGGAGAGCGCGCCGAAAGCGGACGACTCGACGCACAGCGTTTTGATGCAGCAGGTGGACGACGCGCAGAAGAGGGGCGACTTCGTGACGGCGAAGAGCCTCCTCGGGGTCATCCGCGGCATGATGAAGGGCAAAGACCCCAACCGGCCGGAGAATCCGTACATCATCCAGCGCCTCGCGCTCATCACCTACAAGAGCAAGTTCCCCACCGAGGAGGCGGCGCTCAAGGAGGCTCACGAGCTGCTCGCCAGCCTCGACCCCGCGACCTCGAACGACACCGAGACGCTGGGCCTCTGGGGCTCCGTGCACAAACGGCTCTGGGATCTGACGAAGGATCGGGGACAGCTCGACGAGGCGATCCGCGGGTATGAGAGGGGCTACTACCTGCGCAACGATTATTACAATGGGATCAATCTGGCTTTTCTTCTCAACTGCCGGGCCGCGGAGGCGACGGATCCGGCGGAAGCAGTGGCCGACTTCGTCCAGGCGCGCCGCGTGCGCAAAGAGGTCCTCACCATCTGTGAGCAGTGGCTCGCGGCAAACCCTGTTCCGGATGCGTCGAGCGCCAGCCCGGAGGCGGTCCTCCAGGCGCAGAAAAACCAGTACTGGGTCCTGGCGACGCTCGGCGAGGCCTACCTGGGCCTCGGTGACGAAGTGAAGGGCCAGGCGCTGTTGGAGACGGCATACGCCGCCGCCCCAGAGGGATGGATGGCCGACTCGACGCGCGAGCAGATGGCGAAGCTCGAGCTGTTGCTGGACAAATCTCCATTGAAATTCGTCCGGGCCGACGCCGGAGGCTAGGCCGAATGCCCACGGTCACGGAGCTAAAGACTCTTTATGATCCAACTAAGACGGCCGGTGGCTGGGCGAGAAATAAGGAGAAGAAAGTGCTTGAGATCGTTGGCTTGGTGATCGCGCTGGGGGCGATCGCTGGTTTCTCTCGCGGCCGATTCCTCGTTGGAAGAAACCGTCCTAGCCCGACTGGATCTTGGATCTGCACGAACTGCAGCTTTACAAATGCCCAGCATGCGAACATCTGCGAGGCATGCCAACAGCCCTGGACGCCTCCGCAGTAACATGGCCGCGGTGACCCGTCGCGGAGAAGCTATTCATGCAGTACGTCGTAGGCGCGGTGCGCTCCGGGCCAGGTACCGTATCTGCTACACTCTTCGTGTTCCCCTGAAAGACGCCCTGAAAAGTAAGCGGCACGAGATCGGAGATCTCTTCATGAGTGCAACCCAGATCGTCGTGGAAACCGACGAGACGAGGGCCGGCGAGGTTCTGAGCAGCAGCGGCACTCCGGACGCGGACGAGATGCTGAAGCTGGCGAAGCGGCTGGCCGGAGCCAAGCGCATCGGCCTGGCGCGGCGCATCTTGAAGCGCACCCGGGAGGAACTGAAGAAGGACGAGCACCCCAAGATCTACCTGGAGATTCACCAGAAGAGCGCCCTCTACACCTACAAAGACCCAGACCTTCCTTTGGAATGGCGTCTCGACCACGCTTTCGAAATCCTCCGCGAGGTGGAAGACCTCTCAAAGACGGAGAGTCAGGAATCGCTCGGCCTTGCGGGTGCGATCTACAAGCGCAAGTGGGAGGTGGACGGGCTGCGGCAGAATCTCGAACGTGCGCTTTTCTTCTATCTCCGCGGTTATGCGCTGGGCATCCGGGGGGAGGAAGCCGAGGCTTGGCGCGCGAACGTGATCGAGTACCTCCGTGAGAACCCGGATTGCAAGATGTGGGCGGATGAGGACCGCGGCTACTGCGGGATCAATTCCGCCTTTGTGCTCGACCTGCTCGCGCAGGAGGAGGAAGGAGAGGCCCGGCGGGCGGGGCTCGTCTCGATTGCCGCTGAAGGAAGGCGCGTGGGCGCGCGGCTGATCCGCGAGGAGATCATCCGGTCGGTCCCGCCCCTTTTGGAGAAGGAAGGGAATGAGTGGCTGGCCGGTGAGTGGTGGTTCTATGCCACCCTCGGCGAAGCCTATTTCGGTCTTGGAGAGCACGACCGGGCGCATTATGACAAGGCCCTCGAATGGCTGGTGGAGAAGCCTGCCGCCGCCAAGCTGAAGGTCCCCGAATGGGAGTATGAGTCCACGGCGCGGCAACTCGCGCGATGGGCACGACTCCAATGCGATCCGGCGATCACCGAAGAGCAATTCGAGCAGACCGCGGCCGGCAAGGCGCTGGCGAAGTTTCTGAAAGATGACGAGAAGGCCGTGCGGAGCACCTTCCGTGGCAAGCTCGGCTTGGGCCTGTCCGGCGGGGGCTTCCGCGCTTCCCTCTTTCACATTGGCGTGCTCGCGCGCCTCGCCGAGCTCGGCGTGCTCCGCCATCTCGAGGTGCTTTCGTGCGTCTCCGGGGGCTCGATCATCGGCGCGCACTATTACCTGGAGCTGCGCAACCTGCTCGAGACGAAGACCGATGACGAGATCAAGCCACAGGATTACATCGACATCGTCAAACGCATCGAGCGCGATTTTCTCGCGGGCGTGCAGCGCAACATCCGCACGCGTGTCCTGGCGGAGTGGACCACCAATTTGAGAATGATTTTCTCGGGCGGCTACTCGCGCACGCTGCGCGTCGGTGAGCTCTACGAGCGCGAGCTGTTCTCGAAGGTGAAGGACGGCGCGGACGGCAAGGGGCCGCTCCAGGGGCCGAAGTGGGTGCCGGACCGGCTGGCGCGGCTCCTGGGCTGGAAACGCGAGGAGCGCCTGCTGAACGAGCTTTTCATCAACCCGAAGCTCGCCGGCGGGACCCGACAAAAAGACTTCAACCCGCGGAGCCACAACTGGCGGCGAAAGAACAAGGCACCGATCCTCCTTCTCAACGCGACCTGTCTCAACACGGGCCACACCTGGCAGTTCACCGCCTCGTTCATGGGCGAGCCGCCCGTCCCGATTAACCGGGAGATTGACTGCAACTACCGGCTGCGGCGCATGTACTACAAGGACGCGCCCGAAAAATATCGGAAGCTCCGGCTCGGCTACGCGGTCGCCGCTTCGTCCTGCGTACCGGGACTGTTCGAGCCGCTCATCCTCGACGGCCTCTACCCGGACGGCGACGGCAAGCTCAAGGAGGAGCACCTGATCAGTGTGCGGCTCGTGGATGGCGGTGCGTGCGACAACCAGGGGGTCGGCAGCCTGCTCGAACAGGATTGCACGGTGATGCTCGTCAGCGATGCCAGCGGACAGATGGACGCGGTGAACAGCCCCGGCGGCGGGCCGGTCGGAGTCCTTTTGCGGACGAGCAGCGTCAGCCAGGCGCGCGTCCGCGAGGCGCAGTACACGGACATCGCCTCTCGCCGGCGCGCGTCGCTCCTGCGGGGCCTGATGTTCATCCATCTCCGGCAGGACCTGCTGGGTGACAACGTGGCCTGGAAGGACTGCCCGTCCAGCCTGAAAGAGTCGGAGTTCGAGAGCCGGCAGGGCAAGAGCGATGCGACGAGCTTCGGCGTCAGTGCGGACGTGCAGCGGAAGCTCTCGGCAATCCGCACCGATCTCGACTCCTTCAGCGACGCGGAGGCGTACGCTCTGATGGCGAGCGCCTACCGCATGACCGAGCAGCAGCTCAAGAAGGGATGCGTCGAGGGATTTCCGTCGCCCGTCGGGACCGGGGAGTGGCGCTTCCTCGAGGTCGAAGGCGCCATGAAGCCCCGTTCCAACGAGCCAGGGCGGAATCATCTCGAGCGCCTGCTCGACGTGGGCAGCGGCCTCGCCTTCAAAGTCTGGAAGCTGTCACCGGCGCTCATCTTTCTGAAGTGGGTGCTCGTCCTTGCAACACTCGCCGGCGTTGTCTGGCTCTTTTCCAGCCAGTGGAACGAGAACCTGCTCAATCTCATTCCGGACAAGGTCGCTTCCAAGCTGACCTTCAAAAATATTGCAATGACTCTCCTGACGATGGTCTTGTTCGCCGTGCTCGCCGCCATCGCCAACGCTGTGGTGGGCAAGAAGCAGGGCAAGAACGTCCTGCGCGTCATCCGTTGGCGCGACACGCTCAAAAATATCGCCATCGGCGTCGGGATGAGCTTCGCTGGCTTCCTCGCCGCACGCCTCCACCTGCACGTTTTCGACCGGCTCTTCCTCCGCTACGGGAGGCTCAAGAGATTCCCGTCCGAGAACTTGCGATGAGGCGCCCATCGAGGGCTTTGCGCACCAATACGAGCGACATGAGAGGAACCTATGCTGGACGTCATCTTGCGGCGGTTTGAGGAACCTGACGAGGTGCGGGAGCTCGAAAAGGGCCGGTTCGAAATCATTCACATCGGCGGGCTCACCGTTGGGCGGGCGACCTATGAGCCGGGATGGAAATGGTCCGAGCACGTCGGTCCCCTGACCGGCACAGAGTTCTGCGAGGTGGAGCACGTGGGCATGGTGCTGGCCGGCCGTGCGACGGCGGCGATGGTCGGTGGCGAGGTCTTCGAGCTGACGCCGGGCACGGTCTTCCACATCCCGGCGTCAGCGCACGACAGCTGGGTCATCGGGGAGGAGCGCTACGTGTCGCTCCACTTCCTGGGCGCCGATCACTACGCGAAGTAGGGGGTCCCCTACCCCCGCATCAGCTCCACCCGACGGTTCTGGCTGCGGCCGACTGCCCGCTGATCCGCCTCCTCCGGGAGGAACGCCGCCGCTCGTCAGCAGCATTTCCGCTAATTGATCCTCTTTCATATGTCGGGATTCTCCTGACAACAAGTCTCTTGGCATCTTCATCTTCCGTTTGCTTCTTATCTGAAGTTTGACTTTCTGTGTCACGCATTCATTCCCAGCTGTACCTAACCAGGTAGAGACGGAGCTTGTAGTTCGTGCTCCGCCCTCTGACCGGTGCAGGGCTGGCCGAGTCCTTCTGGTTTCAGGGTTGTGCAACGGCGATTGCTGGGGGTACGTGTCCTGGTACCCACGTCGAATCGTCCTTTCGCTAGCCGTAAACGCTGAGCGTGCGACAGGCGTGCGCTCATTTTCGGAGGAGAGGCAATCATCATGAATAGGAAATCGGCTTTCATTGCTGCAACGTTACTTATCGTCGGACTTGCGGGGAGCGCGGCGGAAGCGAAGCAGTGGGGTTGCTGGATTCAGGCGGACCGCAATGTGCGGATCCGCAATACCACCAGCTCCGCGAGCCAGGCGGTCGCCGATTGGAACAACCTGACCATCCTCAATCTCGGCGCGGTCAGCTCGGGCGAGGAGACCTATGTCTTCAACGCCAACTCCGGCAACACCGGTTGGGGCGGTCTCGCCAGAATCACCAACTACAGTGGTTGCACCATCCTCCGGGCGACCGCGCAGCTGAACACCTACTACGCGTGGTCCACGAACGGCGCCCGCGGCGTCCACTGCCAGGAGGTCGGCCACACCTTCGGTCTCGACCACTCCAATGACGGCGGCTGCATGGGCGGCGGCTACTGGTACGACATCTCCACCCACTACACGATCGTCCAAGGGAACATCAACGAGATCGGCTCGATGTATGCCAACCGCGTGGCCGGTAGCCCGGACTTCTCGACGGTCGGACCCGAGACGGACACGCCCCGCTTCCACGCTTACTGGGCCAACAACCCCCGCAGCCTTCGTGAGACCACCCGCCTGGCGAGCCACATCGTCGTCGCGACGGTGACCGGTGCTGAGAAGGGCGCCCCCATCGTGAACCGTCAGAAGGACGGTTATGTGAGCCGCATCCCCACGCAGCGGGTGACCTTCAGCATCAACCGCAGCCGCAAGGGCGAAATGGTCTCCGGCGAGTCCTTCGTCCTCTTCCAGAACGGCAACGAGACCAACCGTTTCGACGAGGACCCGAGCTACAAGGTGGGCAGCCGCCACCTGCTGTTCCTGGCCGAGCGCGGGGACGGCACCTTCCTGGTGGTCTCCCCGGAAGGCCGCTATGAGCTGACCCAAAAGGGATTGGTTCCGGCGAGCAACAAGGGCTTCGCCGCGGAGCTCAAGGGCGCCAGCCTGCAGGACGTGCTGGCCGACGTGACCCGGTCCCTCGCCCCGGTCGACGCGCAGTAGTAGTCTTTCTCCCGCATCCAGCGTGCGCCGGTGGGGCAATGAGGTCCCGCCGGCGCACCTGGAGCCCCCCTTCTCTATGACCCTCCATCGCCGGCTGCACCTCTTTGTCCCTTTCATTCTCTGTCTGCTGGCCGCGATCGTGGCCACCTGGCCGCTCCTGCCTTCCATCGCCGGCGCTCTGCCGTTGGGGACCGAGCACGAGGCGACCGTTCCGCTGTTCAATCTGTGGACCTTGTGGTGGGACGCGGACCGCGTGCCGCACGGCTTTTCCGGGCTCTGGAACGCTCCCATCTTCCATCCGCTCGAAGGGACCTTCACCTTCTCGGAGCCGTTGCTCCTGCAGGGGGTCGCCCTCTCGCCTCTCTGGTGGATGGGTGCTCCGCCGGCCGCGATCTACAACCTGGCGATTCTGCTCACCCTGGCCTGCAACGGTCTGGCCACCGGGAGCCTGGCGCGGGCGCTCGGTGCGCCGCGCGGCGCGGCGCTCCTCGTGGCGCTCGCCGGCGTCACCCTCCCCTATACCGCCAAGGTCCTGGGGGTGCTCCCCGTGCTCCCTCTCTTCGGCACGATCTGGGCGCTCGCAGCCCTGGTCCGCTTCGGGAAGGAGGGCGGGTGGCGGCCTGCCGCGCTGGCGGTCCTGTCGTTCGCCGCGCAGTTCCTCGCGGGGGAGCAGATGGCGCTCCTCTCCCTCCCTTTTCTTCTCCTGGCCGGGCTCGTGGCGCTGGCGGAGCAGAGGTTCCGCGCCCGGTCGATCGCGACGCTCGCCGCTCTGGCGATCCTCGGGGCCATCGCTCTTTTGCCCATCGCCCGCACGGTGAGCTCCTTTCATGAGAAGTACGGGTTCACGCGATCCGAGGAGGTCGTGGCGGCCCTCTCGGCTCAGGCCCGGGACTTCACGACCCGCCCCAGCTCCTCCCGCCTCGCGTTTCCGCCTCGCGAGGACTCGTATGCGGGGGATACGGGGGGGCTCTTCCCCGGATTTCTCCTTCTCGGTCTGGGGGCGGCAGGAGCTTGGCTCGGTTGGCGCCAGGGGGAGCGGAGGCTCTGGATCGTCTGCTTTCTCGTCTGCGTCGCGGTTGGCGGGCTTCTCGCGCTCGGTCTCAACCTGCGGATCGGGGATTGGCGGCCTTTCGCCAGTCTGCGGGAGGTGGTGCCCGGCCTCGGCACGCTGCGCAGCCCTTTCCGCGCCGTGGCGATCTCCCAGGCGGTGCTCGCGGCGTTGGCCGCGCTGGCCCTGGCCCGTCTCGCCTCCTGGCGCGGAAATACCGGCAGGATTCTCGCTCTCGTTCTGGGGGTCCTGGCGGCAACCGAGAACCTCGCGTCTCCTGGCGTCCTGGTGCCGACCCCCGCGACCCCGCGCACTGCCTGGACGAGCTGGTTGCGCGAGCAGCCGGGGAAGCGGATCGTGGCGCACGTCCCGCTGCCGCGCGGGCTGCACGTCTCCGACTACGAGGTGGAGGCGTGGCGGATGTTCGCCCAGATCGACCACCGTCGGCCGCTGATGAACGGCTACTCGGGCTACTTTCCCTCGGGGTACGGTACGTTCCAGGTGGACATGGACCAGAACTTTCCTTCCGATCGCCTCCTCTGCATGATGGCGTACGGTCTGGGTGTCAACACCCTGATCCTGGACAACTCCTACGTGGAGGGGCGGAGCGCCCTGCTCGAGAGCTACTCCTTGCGGGCCTTCCTCGAGCCCGAATATAGAGATCCTGCGGTGGCGATCGTGCGCCTGAGCCCTCCTCCCGAAGCATGTGGCGTCCAGAAGGCACGATGATGCGTCAGGTAAAAGGGCAACGATGGCGAGCTACTCAACGCACTATCCAGATTCGCGCGAACCTAAGCGTTCTACGCAAAGCGCCACGTGGGATGTCAGAGCTGCTGCTGCAATCGCTGGTGGATTTGTGCGATCTCTCGCCAACTCTAAAGAGCCCCCAGTCGGCGTGCACTAGAGCGGCCAAGCTGCTTCCAGAGCACCAGGGCTCAGTCCGTCGCAATCATCACGTCGGACGCTTTGATCAATGCGTACACCCGTGAGCCTTCGGCGAGGCCCAGCCGTTCGGCGGAACTCTTTGTGATAACGGACACGACCTCGGCGCCGCCGGGCAGCGCAATGACCACTTCGGTGTTCACGGCGCCGTGATTGATGTGTTGAACGGTCCCTTGTAGAACGTTGCGTGCGCTGATCTTCATGAGTGTTCTCCGGTTGTCCGAGCCGTCTCTCAGATCCGTCCGATCCGCAATCCGGTCACTTGCCGCACCCAGCGGGCGTGCCGCTTCTCGCCGGGAATAACGATCCGCAGTGGCCCTTCGTTGTCAGCCAGCGGCTTTCCCGCCTTCCGGTCTGCCAGAAGGACGACCCGGTCGGCGAAGGCGGGATCGAGCTCCGCGAGAGAAAACAGCACGCGATAGTTGTCCTTCGCCTCCACGGCCACATACCAGATCGGCGCGTCCCCGTGCCCCAGGGCGTCCCCGAGAGTTGCTCCAGCGAGCTTCAGCAACTCGCTCAGGGGAATCCCCTCGTACTCAGCGGCGTCCTGGCCGCGGTCGGTCGCCTGGATTTTCTGGTGCGGCAGTTTCTCCAGATCGGCTGCGGTCAGGGGGATGGTCTTGCCTGCCTCCGAGGTCAAGGTCAGCAGCACCTCTACGGAAGGCGTCGGGGCCGGCTCGGCCGCGGCGCGGCCCAGGCCGGGCAACAAGACGAGCGACAGTAGAAGGACAGCGGGTACCAGGAATTTTGATGGCATGATGGACTCCCTCCGTTGGGGGAGCTTATCGTATCCGCCATGCACATCGAGCGCGACGATCTCTCCCGCCCTGAAGTCCAGGCTTTGCTGCGCGAGCACCTGTCCAACATGTACGAGCTTTCGCCTCCTGAGAGTGTCCATGCGCTCGACGTCGAGAAGCTGCGCAGCCCGGACATCACGTTCTGGACGGTTTGGGACGGCTCTCTGTTGCTGGGCTGCGGAGCGCTCAAGGAACTCTCCCCGACGCATGGGGAGGTGAAGTCCATGCGCACGCCGAAGGCACTGCGTGGGAGAGGCGCCGGCCGCGCCGTCCTGACGCACATCATCGGGGAAGCCAGGGCGCGGGGCTATCAGTTGCTTCTGGCTCATCGCCGTGACCGCCTTGAAGTGGTGGTGAAAGCCCGAGACGCTCATCCCGAGCTCCCGCGCCAGGCTGTCGATCCGCAGCGGCTGGTCGAAGTCCCTGCGGAGCCGCTCGACGGCTTCCGCGATGCGGTCGGTGGGGCCGCCCAGGAGCGCCAGGTGACGGAGCCTGGATTCCTATTTGCATGCCCGCTTCCTTGGCCGCGGAAGCCCCCCATGCCGGTTTATCGTTGGTCCAGCCGCCCCTGAAAGGAGATGTAGTGAGTAACAGGAAAATCTGGTTTATCACTGGAGCTGGCCGTGGCATGGGCGTCGATTTCGCCAAGGCCGCCCTGGCGGCCGGCCACGCGGTCGTGGCCTCGGGCCGTGACCGCGACGGCATGTCCAAGGCCTTGGGTCAGTCGGACGACCTGCTGGCCGTCAAGCTGGACGTGACCAGGCGCGGCGATGCCGAGGCGGCAGTGTGGGTCGCTCAATCCAGGGTTCTTCCGCACGGAGCTCCTCACCGAGAGATCGACGTAGCAGAAGGTCGCCGACCTGAAGGCGCAGATCGACGCGCACCGGGACCTCTCGACATCTCTCGATCTCGACCGAGAGCCCGCCGCACTGGCGGGCGACATGGCTTCTCTCAAGTCTGCGTGAGTAACGCGAAAGGAGTGGCAATGCAGAAGCGCAAACTGGGACGGAGCAACCTGGAAGTGGGGGCGAAAGAAGGAGGTAGATCGCCATGCGAGCAACCGTTCTGTACGGCGCCGGTGACGTTCGCGTCGAGAACGTCACCGACGCCCGCCTGATCGAACCGACCGACGCGTTGATTGCCATCAGCCGCGCCTGCATCTGCGGCAGCGATCTCTGGCCGTACAACCTGATGGAGCCGGGCGAGGCCGGCCGCCCCATGGGCCACGAGGCGATCGGTGTCGTCGAGGCCGTCGGCGCCGAAGTCCGCACCCTGAAGGCCGGTGACGTGGTCGTGATGCCGTTCGCCTATTCCGACGGCACCTGCGACTTCTGCCACGAGGGACTGCACACGTCGTGCATCCACGGAGGGTTCTTCGGCTCGGTCGAGGTCCCCGGAGCACAGGCCGAAGCGGTGCGCGTCCCCCAGGCGGACGGAACGCTCTTCGTCCTGCCGGTCGGCAGAGACGACGCGCTGATGCCGTCGCTGCTCACGCTGTCCGACGTGATGGGGACGGGCCATCATGCGGCGCTCGTCGCAAGGGTCGGCCCGGGCAAGACGGTGGCCGTCGTCGGTGACGGCGCCGTCGGCTTGTGCGGCGTCATCGCCGCCCGGCGCCTCGGCGCCGAGCAGATCATCATCTTGGGCCGCCATGCCGACCGGATCGCGCTGGCGAAAGAATTCGGCGCAACGGACGTCGTGAGCGAGCGCGGCGAGGAGGCGGTCGAGCGCGTGCGCGAGCTGACCGGCGGCTTCGGCGTCCACTCCATCCTCGAATGCGTCGGCACCGACCAGGCCATGCTCACCGCGATCGGCATCGCCCGTCCGGGTGGCGCCGTCGGCCGCGTCGGCGTCCCGCACTACGAGACGATCCCCGCCGCGCAGCCGGCGTTCTACAGCAACGTCACTGTCGGCGGCGGCCCCGCCCCGGTCCGCGCGTACATCGAGGAGCTGCTCCCGGACGTCCTCGAGGGCAGGATCGAGCCCGGCCGCGTCTTCGACCGGGTCATCAGCCTCGACGAGGTTCCCGACGGCTACCGGGCGATGAACGAGCGCGAGTCGATCAAGGTGATGGTGAAGCCCTGAGAGGAGGATCCTGCAATGAACGACGACTTCGACGAGACCTCGGAACCTGAGCTGACGGAAGACGAGGAGGCGCTGGTCAAGGAGATGCCGGAGCTGACCGGCGTCGGGCAGACGCGGCGCACGTTCCTGGGGCAGACGATCGCAGGCGGCCTCGGATTGTTCGCCCTCGACCTGGTGGCGTTCGAGAAAGCGCTGGCGGCCCTGAGCCCTGCGCCCGACGCGGTGGCCGCCGCGGATTCCGCGGTGGAAAATCTCGTGAAGGTCGTGCTCAAGGTCAACGGCGCGACGAAAACCCTGAACATCGATTCGCGCGTCGTGCTGCTCGACGCGCTGCGCGAACGGCTCGCGCTGACCGGCTCGAAGAAAGGTTGCGACCAGGGCCAGTGCGGGGCCTGCACGGTGCTCGTCGACGGGCGGCGCGTCCTGTCGTGCCTGACGCTCGCCGCCACCGTCGAGGGCCGGGAGGTCACGACGATCGAGGGACTCGCGAAGGGGGATGAGCTCCACCCGATGCAGGCGGCTTTCATCAAATATGACGGCTTCCAGTGCGGGTACTGCACGCCGGGGCAGATCTGCTCCGCCGTCGGCCTGCTCGAAGAGGCGCGCCGCGGCGACGTGAGTCACGTCACGGACGACGTGACCGTGACGACGACCCGGCTCACCGACGACGAGATCCGCGAACGGATGAGCGGCAACATCTGTCGCTGCGGGGCTTACCCGAAGATCGTCGCCGCGATC
The DNA here is from genome assembly GCA_035264905.1 of Thermoanaerobaculia bacterium. Lineage (GTDB taxonomy): Bacteria > Acidobacteriota > Thermoanaerobaculia > Multivoradales > UBA5704 > UBA5704. Next base: position 1,200 of record DATFPH010000238.1, on the reverse strand, counting down.
CAGGAGGTCCATTCGGGCAGACAGACGGCGCAGACGTGGCGTTTCGCCGACGAGCAACAGTTGGCCCGCGTGAGAAAGGAGGACGCCGATGAGGCCGTTTAGGTATGTGCGCGCGAGCGACCCGAACGCCGCCGCCCGCGCCGTCGCGGCGAACCCGCAGGCGAAATTTCTGGCGGGCGGGACGAACCTCCTCGATCTGATGAAAGAGGACGTTGAGCGTCCTGACGAGCTGGTGGACCTCACGCGCCTGAAGCTGTCGGAGATCAAGCAGACGAACGGCGGCGTCTCCATCGGCGCCCTGGCGACGAACACGGAAACCGCCAACCATCCCCTCATCCGCCAGAGCTATCCGCTCCTGACGCAGGCCATCGTCGCGGGCGCCTCCGCGCAGCTCCGCAACATGGCGACCAACGGCGGGAACCTCCTGCAGCGCACGCGCTGCCAGTACTTCTACGACACGGCGATGCCGTGCAACAAACGGGAGCCCGGGACCGGCTGCGGAGCCCGCGAAGGGCTCAACCGGATGCATGCCATCTTCGGCTGGAGCGAGAAGTGCGTCGCCACCTACCCGGGCGACATGGCGAACGCGCTCTACGCGCTCGAGGCCGCCGTGAGAGTCAGGGACGCGGGCGGGCGTGAGCGCACGATCCCGATCGGCGAATTCCACCGCCTGCCGGGCGACACGCCGGAGAAAGACAACAACCTCCAGCACGGCGAGCTCATTGTGGCCATCGAGCTGCCGAAGTCCAACTTCGCGAAGAGCTCCTATTACCTGAAGGTCCGCGACCGCGCCTCGTACGCCTTCGCACTCGTGGCGGTTGCCGCCGCCCTGGAGCTCGACCGCGGCACGATCCAACAGGCGCGCGTCGTCCTCGGGGGCGTGGCCCACAAGCCCTGGCGGAGCCGGGAGGCGGAAGCTGCGCTCTCCGGAAGACCCGTGTCCGAGGAGAGCTTCCGGGGGGCTGCAGAGGCGGCGCTCCAGGATGCGAAACCCCTTGCGCACAACGCCTACAAAGTCGAGCTGGGGAAGCGGGCCATCGTTCGCGCGCTGCTGCGTGCGAGCAAGCTGGCCTGACCGGTGGAGTAAGCCAGGAGGAATCCGATGCCGAGATACATAGGAAAAGAGATGAGCCGCGTGGATGGCGTGGCGAAGGTGACGGGCCAGGCGAAGTACGCGGCGGAGTTCCAGGTGCCGAACCT
>DATFPH010000237.1:0-13364 GCA_035264905.1 Thermoanaerobaculia bacterium | reverse complement strand
CTCTCATGCCAATCTCCCCCCCGCCCTACCCAGCGAGACCGGGGCCGCTGCGCGGCCCCACGGACTTGACTTACACAGGCCTTCTCATGGAAGTGCGTGTGGGAGAGGGGGTTAGGGGGTGAGGGTCCCGGCGAAGCCGGCAACTCCTTGCCCCCTCACCCGCCATTGACTAAGCTCCCGGGCAGCTCAGACGTTGCATCGACCCATCCAACGTCCTTCGAGGTGCCACGCATGCATGGAGTCGCTCGCCGTTCCGTTCTCTCCGCCTTCATCCTCCTGCTCCTCCTGACCCTCTCCGCCACGTCAGTCTTCTCCGCCGGGCTCGAAGACCCGCCGGGGCTTTCGTCTCTCAAGTACCGGCTCATCGGGCCGGCCTGGGGCGGACGCGTGTCCCGGGCGGCGGGAGTTCCAGGCAATCCCAGCGTCTTTTTCGCGGCGACCGCTTCGGGCGGCGTCTGGAAATCCGAGGACGGCGGGCTCTCCTGGAAGCCGGTCTTCGATGACCAGCCCATCTCCTCGATCGGCTCCATCGCCATCGCGCCCTCCGATCCCAACGTGGTCTACGTCGGCTCCGGCGAGGCGAACATCCGCGGCAACGTGGCGGCCGGCAACGGCATCTACAAGTCCACCGACGGCGGCAAGACCTGGACCCAAGTCTGGACCCAGGAAGGGCAGATCGGGACCATGGCCGTCCACCCGAAGAACCCGGACGTCGCCTTCGCCGCGGTCCTGGGCCACGCCTTCGGCCCCAACCCGGAGCGCGGCGTCTACCGCACGACGGACGGCGGCAAGACCTGGAAGCAGGTGCTCAAGAAGGACGCGGACACCGGCGCCTCGGACGTGGCGCTCGATCCGTCCAATCCGAACATCGTCTTCGCCGGTTTGTGGCAAGCCCGCCGCCGCCCCTGGGAGATGACCAGCGGCGGCCCCGGCAGCGGCCTCTGGGTCTCCCGCGACGGCGGCGACACCTGGAAGCAGCTCACCGAAAACGGACTCCCCGAGGGCATCTGGGGGAAGATCGGCATCGCTGTAGCCCCGTCCGACGGCCGGCGCGTCTACGCGCTCGTCGAAGCAGAGAAGGGAGGCCTCTTCCGCTCCGACGACGGCGGCGAGTCGTGGGAGCTCGCCACCGCCGACCGCCAGCTCCGCCAGCGCGCCTGGTACTACTCCACCCTGGCCGTGAATCCGGTCAACCCCGACGAGGTCTGGGCGCCTCAGGTGCCGATGCTCCGGAGCATCGACGGCGGTCGCACGTTCCAGCAGGTCCGCGCCATCCACCATGGCGACCACCACGACGTGTGGTTCGATCCCAAGAATCCCAAGCGCATGATCGCCGCGCATGACGGCGGCGTCGACATCTCGACCGACGGCGGCGCGACCTGGGTCCTCCCGGCGCTGCCGATCGGCCAGCTCTACCACGTGTCGGTGGACAACCGCGTCCCGTTCCACGTCGCCGGCTCCCTCCAGGACATCGGTACGACGCAGGGGCCGAGCGACTCTTTGACCAACGGCGGCATCCGCAACTCCGAATGGCATGGGGTGGGCGGCGGCGAGGCCGGCTGGGTGGTCTCCGATCCGTCGGACCCGAACGTCGTCTATGCGGGTGAGTACCTGGGCATCATCACCCGCTACGACCACCGCACGGGCAAGGAGAGGAACATCAGCGCCTGGCCCGACAACCCGTCCGGCTGGGCAGGCCAGGACATGCGCTACCGCTTCCAGTGGACCGCGCCGATCGCCGTCTCGCCGCACGACCCGAAGACCGTCTACCACGGCGGCAACGTCCTCTTCCGCACCACGGACGGCGGCCAGAGCTGGACGGCCATCAGCGGCGACCTGACGCGCAACGACCGGACGAAAGAGCAGTGGTCCGGCGGCCCGATCACCGGCGACAACACCGGCGTCGAGACCTACTGCACGATCTTCGTGGTCGCCGAGTCTCCGGCGCAGGCAGGCCTGCTCTGGGCGGGCAGCGACGACGGCCTGGTCCACGTGACCGAGGACGGCGGCAAGAGCTGGCGCAACGTGACGGCGAACGTCCCCGGCCTCCCCGAGTGGGGGACGGTCAGCATGATCGAGCCCTCGCGCTTCGACGCCAGGACCGCCTACCTGGTGGTCGACGCGCACCGCCTCGACGACATGCGGCCGTACCTCTGGAAGACCACCGACCTGGGCCGCACCTGGAAGCGCCTGCACGGCGACCTGCCCAAGGACGTCTACCTGCACGCCGTGCGTGAAGATCCCCCGCACCGCGGTACGCTCTACCTGGGCACCGAGCGCGGCGTGGCGTTCTCCACGGACGACGGCGCCACCTGGCGCTCCCTGCGCCTCAACCTCCCCACCGTGGCGGTGCACGACCTGCAGGTCAAGGACGACCACCTGGTGCTGGGCACCCACGGCCGGTCCGCCTGGATCCTGGACGACCTGTCGGTCGTCCGCGCCGTCACCAGCCAGATCAAATCGAAGGAGATCGAAGCCAAGGATCTCTATCTGTTCCCGGCACCCGACGCGGTCCGCTGGACGTTGGCGCCCTACCCGGGCATCGGCTGGCAAGGGGACAACCCGCCACGGGGTGCGCTGATTTATTATTGGCTGAAGGACGAGCCCAAGGACGACGTCAAGCTGGAGGTGCTGGACGCCTCGGGGCGCGTGGTCCACTCCATGAGCAGCAAAACACCGGAGACGACCGGCAGCAGCGAGTACGTGGAAGATGAGAAAGAGGGGCTCGCGCAACTCGTCCTCCCCAAGGGCAAGGGCGTGCAGCGGGCCGTCTGGCCGATGATCTGGGAAGGCGCCGAGATGATTCCGAGCTCCAAGCTCGACTCGGGCTTCCCCCTGATCGGCCCGCCGGCCCTGCCCGGCACCTACACCGTCCGCCTGACGGTCGACGGCAAGACCGCCACGGCGCCACTCAAAGTCCTCCCCGATCCGCGCTCCACGGACTCGCCCCAGGACCTGGAAGAACAGCTCCGCTTTTCCCTGGACGTGCGCGACCAGATCACGCGTCTGACGCGCCTGGTCCAGCGCAGCCAGAGCGTCCGCCAGCAGCTCGAAGCGCGCAACGAGCTGCTGGCCAAGGAGACCGGCGCGGCGGACCTGATCTCCGCCTCGAAGGACCTCATCACCAAGCTGGAGGGCGTGGAGGCCAAGCTGCACAACCCCAAGGCCGAGATCAGCTATGACGTTCTCGCCATGCGCGGCGGCGCCATGCTCTACTCGCGCCTCTCCCCCCTGTTCGAATTCGTGAAGTCCGACGACGGAGCGCCGACGCAGGGCATGCGCGACGTTCTCGCCGCCTACAAGCAGGACCTGGGAACCCAGGAGGCGGCGCTGAACGCACTGCTTGACAAGGACCTGGCGGCGCTCAACGCCACGGCGACGCAGAAGGGGTATCCGGTGGTGTGGGCCCCCTCCCCCACACAGCCTTAGGAGCAAAGCAAGGACCTGAAGGACGAAAAGGACTCAAAGGACAAAACAACGTCCTTGAAGTCCTTTGAGTCCTTTAGGTCCTTTGTGCCCTGGGTCTCCCCCGCCGCGCGGTGAACCCCGCCTGAACCGCAATCCCCAGAACGGTGAGACCGATCAGCGCGAGCCCGCGGGTCCCGGAGCCGAGGGCGAGGCCGTCCGCGATCAGGCCGGCCCCCGCCAGAGAGGACAGCAGGATGAGCGCCCCCTCGAACAGCCAGAGAGCGAGCGCCGCCGCCACGATCCCGCCGGCGACGAAGACGAGCATCTCGGTGAGCCCGGGATGCGCGAAGTCGATCCCGAACAGCTCGGCCGCGACGAAGCCGCCGACCAGGAACCCGGCGAGCACCACGGCGAACCGCTGGAGCACAATCGCCAGGAACAGGCCGAACAGGCCGAACAGCACGGCGACCAGCCACTGCATCCACTCCGGCTGACCGGAGAGGAACGCCGGGGCGAAGCGGAGGCCCGCGAAGAATCCGACGAGCCCCACGAACAGCCAGAACAGGCGCCGCCCCGCAATCAGCAGGAGCGCCCCCGCCACGAGTGCCAGGATGCCGGTCGGTGCGTCGATCACGCGGTCACCTCCGTAGGTGAGGATACGGGATTCGGGGGCGGAAGTTCGGGCGGATTGCCGACGGGAGGTAGAGACGCCCCAGTCCGTCACCACGAACCTACCGGGTGTACACAGTCGGGGCGTCTCAAGGCCTCGCAGGCGATACGGGTTCGTCTTGCGCAGGAATCACCCCTTGAATGCTGCGCCAAAGGCAAGCCCTCGCCAGCGATCCGCGCAATGTTTCTACCCCACCGCCTGGGTTTCCGCAAAAGGCAAACACCGCCTGTCCGGGACGGCGCTCTCGGTCTCCGCCCGATCCCGATCCGTGGGAGAATCATTCTGCAAAAGGTTTGATTCCGCACGTCGAGGTCGCGCCGACCCGGGCCGGCCTGCGCGCCGGCAAGGACGAGGTGCTCGAACGGGCGTTGCAGGATCTCGAACAGACGCTGGCCCAGGAGGCCAAGGACAAGGAGAAGAAAGCATCATGAGCAATCCCCCCGAGGTTGGTTCGATCGGTTGGTTCGACCTGACGGTCGAGAACGCGGACGAGGTGCGGGAGTTCTATCGCAATGTCGTGGGCTGGACCGAAACGGCTCTGGACATGGGCGGCTACAGCGACCACTGCATGAACCAGCCGGGGGACGGCAAGACCGTGGCCGGCATCTGCCACGCGCGCGGCGGCAATCAGGGCCTGCCCGCGCAGTGGCTGATCTACATCACCGTCGCGGATCTCGACGAGAGCCTGAAGCAGTGCGAGGCGGGCGGCGGCAAAGTGCTGCGCGGCATCCGCGAGTACGCTGGTCAGGGACGGTACGCGGTGATCGAAGATCCGGCGGGAGCGGTGGCGGCGCTCTACGAGGCCGCGAAATAATCTCCGGCAGAGCCGTCGAGAACGCCGCAGCTCCGGAAAAGTCGCCGCAGATCGTTCAACGTCACATCAAACGATCTGGATCTGCGGCGACATCGATCGATCTCCGCCGAATCCCCACAATCCACCGCAACCCCCAGCAATCTGCGGACCATCCTCGTTCTCTGCGGCAACTTCGCGCCACCCACCGCAACGTCGAACAATCCACGGCAACGCACAGCCATCCTGCCGCAACTTCCAGAGATCCACCGCAACTCAAGGAGATCTGCAGCGACCTCCAGGAATCCATCGCACTTTCGAACCATCTGCCGCGACTTTCAGGGCTCTGCGGCAGCCGCGCGTTATCTCCCGCGACTTTCAGAGATCCAGCGCAACTGCGGGCCATCTGGCGCGACCGTGAACGCTCCAAAGCAACTTTCAGGGATCTGCGGCAAGCTCAGGAGATCCAGACCACCTTCGAGCCATCCACCACAATCTCCAGAGATCTGCCGCGCGTCCGAACAATCTACCCCGACGCTCAGGAATCTGCGCGAATGTCAGGAGATCTACCCCGATCTCCAGGGATCTGCGGCGATTTTCGTTTGTTTAGAGCAACGTCGAGGGATCTGCCGCGTCTCAGCCCCCCAGCCGCCGCGCGAGCTGTTCCGCCCGCTGGCGGTTCATCTCTTCCGTGGCTGGCGCGTGGACTTCCTGCCGCACGGTGGCGGCCACTCTCTGCTCTCGCTCGGAGTCGGAGGCTCCCGGCGCCTGAAGGACGTTCCAGGTCTGGCTGACCACGATGGTTTCCAGGTTCTCCACCCGCTGCGCGAGGGTCTGGTTGGTCGTGCGCAGCTCGTCTACGACCCTCTCGAGCTCGCGGTTGGACGTTCCCAGGGCCCGCTGCTGGGTTTGCAGCCGGATGTAGTCACGGAACACCCGCGCGAAGATCCCCGCGATCGGGATGAGCACCCAGACCCACGTTACTTCCATCGAGCCTTCTCCTTCGGCAAGAGCGCGGCGAGGGTGCCGCAAGGACCGCCAACCATTGTACGGCGGCGCGGCCCTCAGGTTTGCGTCCAGGTCTCGCGGAACAGCCGGGCGAAGTTGCCGCCGAGGATCTTGGCGACGCGGGTTTCGGTGTGGCCGCGGTCGAGCAGGTGGCGCGCGATGAGCTCGAAGCGGCGCGGGGTGTTCAGGTCGGGCACGAAGGTGTAGACGTCCTCGGACTCCCCCGGCGCCGAGATGCCCAGACGGCGCCGGTCCTGGACGTTCTTGCGGAACCGCTCGATGTACTCCGGCGTGAGCTGGACCGGCGAGATGCCGCCGTCCGTGCCGATGCCGACGTGGTCCTCGCCGCAGACCTGCACCGCGTGCTCGACGTGGCGGATCACGTCCTCGGCCATGGGCTGCCCCTGGGTGCGGAGGAACGGCATCAGATAGATCCCGGCGACTCCCCCCTTGTCGGCGAGGCGGCGGAGCTCCTCGTCCGTCTTGTTGCGCGGCAGGCCGGCGAGGGCGGCGCAGCCGGGGTGGGTGATGGCGACGGGTCCCTTCGACGCCTCGATGGCGTCCAGCGCGGTCCGCCGGCCGCTGTGGCCGAGGTCGACCAGGACACCCAGGGCGTTCATCCGCTCCACCATCTCGCGGCCGAGGCGGCTCAGCCCCGCGTCGGCCGGCTCGAGGCAGCCGTCGCCGGCGAGGTTCCGCCGGTTGTAGGTGAGCTGGACGATGCGGACGCCCAGGCGGTAGAACGTCTCCAGGCGGTCGAGGTCGTCGCCCAGGGGGAGCGTGTCCTGGAAGCCGTAGATCAGGCCCAGCCGGCCCGAGTCCTTGGCGGACTGGAGGTCGGCGGCGGAGCGCACCTTGAGCAGGACGTCCGGGTGCAGGGCAAGCTCCTGCTCCCAGAAGGCGATCCCCTTGACCGTCTCCTCGAAGGCGCCGGCCAGCACGCCCACGGTACTCACAGTCAAATTGACGACCGTCAGGCCCGAGGCACGGACGTCCGCGAGCTCCTCCGCCGTCAAGAGGCCTTCGGTGGTCCCGCCGGGGCTTCCCAGACCGTCGATGACGACCGCCTGCGCGTAGCCCGACCAGGCGGCGCCGGCTGCGGGTTCTTTGCGGCCTCCAGGAAGGCCGGACAGGCCGGCCGCGGCGGTGGCGGTGGCAGAGGCGGAGAAGATGAGGAACTGTCGACGGTCGAGCATGATCCCGGTATGGTATCGCCGATGAGCGATGTCCTGCCGGAGATCCGCCGCGCCGTCCGGAGCCTCCTTCAACAACCTGGATTCACCCTCGCCGCGGTGGTGACCCTGGCTCTCGCGATCGGGGCCAATACGGCGATCTTCAGCCTGGTCGACGCGGTGCTCCTCACGCCGCCGCCGTTTCGCGACCCCGGCCGGCTGGCGGTGATCTGGCAACGGAACCCCGAGGTGGCCAAGGTGCTCGGCTACGACGATCTGCTGTCGACCCCGGCCACGTTCTTCGACTGGCAACGGGACAGCCGGTCGTTCGAGCGGCTGGCGGAGATCCAGACGAGCCGGATGATTCTGACCGGCCAGGGCGAGCCCGAGCCGCTCGAAACGCTCCTGGTCACCGGAGACTTCTTTCCGCTGCTGGGGACGTCCGCGCTGATCGGGCGGACGCTGGTGCCGGCGTATGACGCGCCGGGCGCTCCCCCCGCGATCGTGCTCTCCTACAACTTCTGGCGGCGGCGCTTCGCCGGGGACCGCGGCGTGGTCGGCCGGACGTTCCTGTTCAACGGCCAGCCGCGGACCGTCGTGGGCGTCATGCCGCCGCGCTTCGATTTCCCGCGCGGCTCAGAGGTATCGTCGCTGCTGAGCTTCACGGCGCGGCCGGACGCCTGGATGCCGCGGTCGCACAAGCCGGCAGACCAGGCCGACCGCGGGAACCGCGCGAGCCTCCTGATCGGCCGCTTGCGCCTCGGACTCGGGATGCAGGCGGCCGAGGACGAGCTCAACCGCCTCGCCGAGCGCTATGCCGAGATCTACCCCAACACGGACAAAGGGTGGAGCGTCCGCCTCGTGCCGATCGCCGAGCAGCGGGTACAGGGCATCCGGCCCGCCCTGCTCGTGCTGTGGGCCGCGGTTGCGCTGGTGCTGCTGATCGCGTGCGTCAACGTGGCGAACCTCCTCTTCGCCCGCGCCGCCTCGCGGCAACGGGAGATCGCGGTGCGAATGGCTCTGGGCGCCGGCCGCTTCCGGCTCATCGCGCAGGCTCTCTCCGAGAGCACCCTCCTGGCGCTGGCCGGAGGCCTCCTGGGAGGGTTTCTGGCCTGGGCCTCCCTGCGGCTCTTCGCCGCCTCGGCGCCGCCTGGCCTGGCCGGGGTCGCGAGCTTCGCGCTGAACGGCCGCGCGCTGCTCTTCACCCTGGGCCTGTGCGTGCTGACCGGCCTGCTCGCCGGCCTGGTTCCCGCGCTCCAGATGACGCGGCCCGACCTCGCTTCGACGCTGCGCGAAGGGACCCGGGCCGGCGCCGGCACCACCCGGAACCGGCTGACCCGGAGCGCCCTGGTGGTCGCCGAGGTGGCGATCGCGGTCGTCGTGCTGGTGGGCGCCGGCCTGCTGCTGCGGAGCTTCCTCCGGCTGCTCGACGTCGATCCCGGCTTCCGCGGCGAGCACGTCCTCTCGTTCCGTCTCGACCTGCCGGCGGACCGTCCGCCCGAGGAGATGATCAGCTTCTACAACCGTCTCGAGCAGCAGATCGACGGCCTCCCCGGCACCACGGCGGCCTCCCTCGTCTCGGAGCTCCCCACGTCGGGCCAGGACAACGTCACGGCGGTGATGATCGAGGGGAAAGACCAGCCGCGATCGATCGTGCTGCAGCAACTGGCGAGCCTGCGGATGGTGACGCCGGGCTATCTGGACACCCTGAAGATCCCGCTCCGCAAGGGCCGGTTCCTGCGCGCCGGAGACACCCGCAACGCGACGCAGGTGGCGGTGATCGACGAGGCCATGGCCGCCTCCTACTGGCCCGGCGAGGACCCGCTCGGCAAGCGATTCCTGCGCATGGACCGCCGCCAGCCGCCCTGGGTCACGGTGGTCGGCGTGGTGGGCAACGTCCGCCACGCCGACCTCTTCACGGAGCCGCGCCCGACGGTCTACATGACGCCCGATCAGGTTCTCGGCTACTACGTGACGAACCAGATGGCGGCCGTGATCCGGACCCCCGGGGACCCGCGGGCGCTCACCTCGGCGGTCCGCCAGGCCGTGGCCGCGGTGGACCGCACGCAGCCGGTAACGCGCATCCTGCCGATGACCGAGGTGGTCGCGGAATCCATGGCCAAGAGCCGCTTCAGCCTGCTGTTGTTGAGCGTGCTCGCCGTTCTCTCCCTGGTGCTCGCGGTGGTCGGCATCTACGGCATCACCGCCTACTCCATCGCCCAGCGGACGCGCGAGATCGGCCTGCGGATGGCGCTCGGTGCGCGGCCCGGCGAGGTGCTGCGACTGGTGGTCGGGGAGACCGCGCGGCTCGCCGCGCTGGGCATCGTCCTCGGCCTCGCGCTGGCCTGGGTGCTCGCCCGCACCGCGGCGGCCGCTTCCTATCTCTCGTCGCTGCTCTTCGAGGTCACGGCGACCGACCCCGCAACGTTCGCGGGAGTCGCCGCGGCGCTGCTCCTCGCGGCCCTGGCCGCCGCCTGGCTGCCGGGGAGGCGCGCGACGCGGGTGAGCCCGATGGAGGCGTTGCGGTCCGAGTAGCTCCGGGACGAGGCGCTCGACGGCCCGGAGAGCTACCGGTTTTGTCGATAAGCATCCACACGAGCCGCGGAGCCTTGAATCTCCGCCGCGGAAGGTACCGCTTAAACCGTGAGGGGGCGAGGGATGAACAGCCCATTGAACACTTTATGAGCGGGCTGGCCGACGCGTAAGCCATCCTGACCAACGCCGCCTTCTGACTGAAGCCGTGACGTCGAAGCCACCGCCGAGCTCCCGGGGCGAGGAGGCAACCTATTGTCGGAGAACGATTTGACTGCGCCTCCTAAGAATCCATCGAGGTCGCCGAAGCCGCCAGCCTCCTGGAATCCATAGGGCTGGCGCGAAGCATTCCAGTCCAGCCCAAGGGCCACCAGGAGGACCTGGGATCTGGAATGCTTCGGGCTACGCGTTCCACCGTTGACACAGATAGGCAAAGGGCGTAAGTTGAGCACATCAGGAGACTTGAAGGTGCTCTGGGCCGCTGGTCGCGGAGGAGCGAGGTCTGTTGGTTGTTGTAAAGGAGGCTGGCGGCAGGTTCGAATTCTACGTTAGGTGTCAGAGGTCAGGAATGAGTAGCTCGCGTAAGATTCTTTTTGAGGTACATGAAGGCGATGCGCTTGAGTTCCCTGCCGATGTCCTGGCCCTCAAGTACGCACAGGCTCTTTACGGCGTCGATTTAGCCGTCTACGAGCGTCTTTCCGTGCGAGGCCAGGAGCCGCCTGCCCTTCCAGAGAACAACGGGTTTGCTTTGATTCTCACTCAAGGCCTCATAGTCCCAGATCGCGTCCTCTTCGTCGGAGTTATGCCCCTCCGCCAGTTCGGCTATCGACAGATACGGGAGTTTGGACGCAAGGTCCTAGTCTCCCTTGCGGGCCAAGCACCCCGAACCAGACATTTGGCCCTGACAATCCATGGTCCTGGCTACGGTTTAGATGAGATAGAGGCATTTGAGTCTGAACTGGCTGGTATCGTCGACGCGATTACCACAGGTGATTGCCCAACCAATCTCACGCGAGTCTCCTTCATAGAAAGCAATCCTGGGCGAGCCGAGCGCCTCCAGGAGGTTCTGAACGCCATAATTCCCCGGGGCATTATCGATCGTAGTGGAGCTCGTGCACTTGATAACCTAGGAGAGCGGCCAAAGGACACGCTCCGGACTGCCGGTTATACCTCTGCTGGTAAACCTCGCATATTTGTTGCTATGCCCTTCGCAGACTCAATGGATGACCTGTTTCATTATGGAATACAAGGTGCTGTCAAGGCCGCTGGCTTCCTTTGCGAGCGAGCTGATCTCGCGAGCTTTGTAGGCGATGTGATGGAATGGGTAAGGCAGCGTATCTCGAGCGCGACGTTCGTCATTGCGGATCTCTCGACGGCAAACCCGAACGTTTATCTTGAGGTCGGTTACGCGTGGGGTTGCGGTCGTCCGACTATCCTGTTGGTCCGCGATACTATAGAGTTAAAGTTCGATGTCAAGGGGCAGAGATGTCTTGTGTACAAGTCCATCAAGCACCTCGAAGATATTCTTGGCAAGGAGTTGAAAGAACTGGCAGTCACCTCATAGGAGGGTGCGTCAGGCAGACACCAGCCCCAGGGTTGCTTCCGGCACCCTACGGGACATCGTAGGTTCGGGACGAGTGCCCGGGCCGGTCCCCTGCACCGCCCGACATCCCGCCTCTTGCGGGGCTATACACCCACTTGTATACTGGCCCCCATGCCTGATAAGATCCTTGTCTGGGTTGGGGCCTCCTTCGAGAATCTGCTGGACTTTCCCCCAGAAGCTCGGAGGACTGCCGGTTACGGAGCTGCGCCGAATCCAGCGTGGTTTGATGCCAACCGACTGGAAGCCCATGCCGAACGTTGGACAAGGTGTCAACGAGATTCGAATCCATACGGATGTCGAACATAGGGTGATCTACGTGGCAAAGTTTGAAGAGGCGGTTTACGTGCTGCACGCTTTCGAGAAGAGAAGCCGGCAGACCCGCGATACAGATCTCTCCTTGGCCCGTGAGCGCCTCAGGCAAGTCGAAGTCCTCCGCAGAGAGGAAAGAAGGAGATGACTATCCGAGCTCGACACTCAACCGGAAACGTATTCAGTGATCTCGGATTTGGCGAAGACGAGGCAGAGAACCTCAAGATCCGAGCCGATCTCATGATTGAGCTGACCAGGTTGATCGAGGCCCGGGGGCTCACACAGGTCGCCGCCGCGGAGCTCCTCGGAGTGACTCAGCCACGGGTCAGCGATCTCATGCGAGGGAAGATCGATCGCTTTAGCGTCGATAGCTTAATTGAGATGCTCGGTCATGCAGGCGCCTGCGTGTCCGTTGTGGTCACTCAGCGCATCCAGGTTGCATAGCCGGCGGCGAACCCAGCCGCTCAGCGACCCCCAACGTTCGACTTCGTCCCTGCATCCTGGTACCATCCCCCCGAATTCCTTGATCTGCCCGCGTGGCGGGAAAGGGGGAGGCTATGCAGTCAACGAAGGCTGTGGGCTTTGTCTCTCGTCTGGCCGTAACCGGCGCCCTGGTTTTGGTCTTGGCCGTGCTGAGCCTCGCCTATGGCGCAAAGCCGCCTTGGGAACCTCCTTCGAAGCCACCTTTCGAGATCACCGAGGAGCGGCCTCGGTGCAACGACTACACCCCGAAACGACAGGCTCTCTTCGGCACCACGCACCTGCACACCGGCCTCTCCTTCGACGCCAGCATCCGCTTCGTCGATTACGCGAACGGGAACAACCCCCGCGGCGCCTACCGTTTCGCCCAGGGCAAGGCGCCCATCAGCATCCCCGAGCCTTCGGGCCTGCAGCCCAGGCGGCGCGCGAGCTGCAACGACCCGGCGACCGAGCCCGCCGGCGGTGGTCCGAGCCGGACGCCCTGCATCGACGAGCCGCTCGACTGGGGTGCCGTGACCGACCACTCCGAGCACTTCGGCGTGATGGGTTTCTGCAAGGGCTTCCTCGGAAAGGACCTGCCCGAGAGCCTGTCGATGGAATGCCGCATGCTCAACGGCTTCTTCTATGAGCCGCTGCGCGCCCTGAACCCGGTGCTGGGGAAGACCATGGCGTCGAACGCGTTCACCCAGCTCACCCTCACGAACCTCGGCGCGGTCAGCAAGAACACCAACCTCCCGGTCTGCAACAACAATCCGGAGCTGTGCGACAAGGCCGAGCTGGAGGTGTGGAACGAGGTCCAGAAGGCCGCCGAGGAGGCCTACGACCGCACCAGCGACTGCCGCTTCACCAGCTTCGTGGCTTACGAGAACGCCTCGACGCCCCTGCTCAACAACTGGCACCGCAACGTGATCTTCCGCAACGACCGCGTGGTCAAGAAGCCGGTCAACGCGCTCGACATGGCCGTGGTGGTCAACACCGACCCCACCAAGGAGCCGGTCGACACCCTGGTCGCCACCGTGCCGGACGAGCCGCGGGTGTGGCCGGTGCCGCCGGGCACCAAGGTCAACCATCCGCTGCCGCAGCCGTTCTGGAACAAGCTCGAGGCGGACTGCACGAAGGGCGGGAACGTCACCCCGGGCAAGGCCCGCCGCTGCGACTTCATCACCATCCCGCACAACTCGAACCTCGGCGGCGGGGTCATCGCGGACGGAAAGACGATCTTCCCGCCCATGTTCCTCGATCCCTACAACGTCGCCGACGCCAAGCGGCACCTGCTGATGGAGCCCCTGGTCGAGATCTACCAGGACAAGGGCGCCAGCGAATGCCGCTACGATCCGCGGTTCCTCGCCGGCACCAACACGATCGACGAGTTCTGCGCCTTCGAGATCCTCA
>DATFPH010000236.1:0-4304 GCA_035264905.1 Thermoanaerobaculia bacterium | reverse complement strand
TTCGCGGTCCTGCTGAGCCGGTACAGCAATGAGACGGACATCGTGGTGGGCTCGCCCATCGCGGGCCGCGTCCATCGCGACGTCGAGCCGCTGATCGGGTTCTTTGTCAACACGCTGGTGTTGCGCAGCGATCTCGCCGCTCATCCTCGCTTCGTCGAGCTTCTCGCATCCGGCAAGCGGGCGATTCTCGATGCGTATGCGCACCAGCACGTGCCGTTCGAGATGCTGGTGGAAGAGCTCCGGCCGGAGCGCAGCCTGAGCCACAGCCCTCTGTTCCAGATTCTGTTCGTCTTCCAGAACCGCGAGCGGGGGGAGGCGCGGCTCGGAGAAGCGCGGCTCGAGCCGCTCGAAGAAAGCGCCGGTTTCGTCAAGCTCGACCTGGAGCTCAACGTGCTGGAGCGTGAAAACGAGCTGGCGCTGTACTGGATGTACAAGAAGGAGCTTTTCGAGGCTGCGACGATCGAGCGGATGGCGGCGAGCTTCGGGGTGCTGCTGGAGAGCATCCTGGAAAATCCCGAGGAGAGCGTCGAGGCGCTGCCGCTGCTGACCGCGGCGGAGCGGAGCCTGCTCTCCGCCTGGCAGGGAGAGGCGGAGGACCGCCCGGAGCGACGGCCTGTCCACGAGCTGTTCGAGGCGCAGGTGGAGCGGGCGCCGGACGAGATCGCCGTGGTGTTCGAGGACGGGCGGCTGACCTACCGCGAGCTGAACGAGCGATCGAATCGGCTGGCGCACGCTCTGATCCAACAAGGAGTGGGAGCGGAGACTCTGGTCGGCCTCTCTGCCGAGCGCTCGCTGGAGATGCTGGTCGGCCTTCTGGGCATCCTCAAGGCGGGCGGAGCCTACCTGCCGCTCGATCCGCAGTACCCGGAAGCGCGCCTCCGCTACATGCTCGAAGACTCCGCGGCGGAGCTGGTGCTGACGCAGAGCCATCTCGCGGAGCTGGGCTGCTTCGCCGGGCGGCGCACGATGCCGCTGGATGATCCGGGGCTGGCGACGGAGCCTGCGAGCGGTAATCCAGGATCGCGGGTCCGGCCGAGCGGTCTGGCCTACGTGATCTACACCTCCGGCTCGACGGGGCAGCCGAAAGGCGTGCTGGTCGACCATGGCCAGCTGGCCCATACGCTGGCGGCGAGCCTCGGCGAGCTCGGCTGGGAGGCGGGAGACCGCATGCTCTGCCTCGCGCCGTTCTCGTTCGACATCTTCCTTTTCGAGCTGTTGAGCCCGCTGCTCGCGGGAGGCCGCTGCGAGCTGATTCCGCTCTCCCCCGTCTTGGACGTCGACCGGCTGGTGTCGCTGCTTCCGGAGCTGACGCGGCTGCATGCCGTGCCGGCCTTGATGGCGCAGGTCGTGGAGCTGGCGGCTCTGTCCGGAGCCCGCTTCCCTCGCTTGCGGACGCTCTTCGTGGGCGGCGAGGCGGTGCCGGCGGAGCTGCTGGTCCGCATGCGCGAGGTGTTCCCGGCGGCGGAGCTGCGGGTCCTCTACGGTCCGACCGAGGCGACGATCATCGCCACGAGCTGGCGGGTGGAGGCGGGGCAGAGGCCGTCCGCATCGCGGATCGGGCGGCCGCTCCCGGGCGTCGAGATCCGGGTCTGCGATCGCCTCGGGAGCCCCGTTCCGATCGGTGTGAACGGTGAGATCCGGATCGGCGGCCCCGGCGTGGCGCGCGGCTACCTGGGCCGCGAGGATCTGACGGCGGAGCGGTTCGTCGCGAATCCGGGCGCGGCCGTCGCCGGGTCGCGGTGGTACCGGACGGGCGACCTGGCGCGTTGGCAGAGCGACGGAACCGTGGAGTTCATGGGCCGGCTGGATCATCAGGTCAAGGTCCGCGGCTTCCGCATCGAGCTCGGCGAGATCGAGGCGCAGCTCCAGTCGCATCCATCGGTTTGGGAGACGGTCGTGCTGGCCCGCGAGGACCGGCCCGGGGAGAAGCGGCTGGTCGGCTACGTGGTGGGCAGGGAGGGGAGCACACCGGACCCGGACCGGCTGCGGGAGCACGTGGCCTCGAAGCTGCCGGAGTACATGGTCCCCGCGGTGGTCGTGATCCTGGACTGGCTGCCGCTGACCGCGAACGGCAAGGTCGACCGCAAAGCGCTGCCGGCGCCGGACGCGGGAGATTTCCAGCGCAGCGAGCACGTCGCGCCGCGCACCGAGCTGGAGCGCCGGATGTGCCGGATCTGGGAGGAGCTCCTGGGGCTGGCGCAGGTGGGGATCGACGACAACTTCTTCGACCTCGGCGGCCACTCGCTGCTGGCGACGCAGGTGGTGAGCCAGGTCCGTTCGGCTCTGGGCCTGGAGCTGCCGCTCCGGGGGGTGTTCGAAAATCCGACCGTCCGGGGCTTGTGCGAACGGCTGCCGGAGCTGCGCGGAGGATCGGTCCTGCCGGCGATCGAGGTCCTGGCGCGGCGGGAGAGGCTCGCGCTGTCGTATGCCCAGCAGCGCCTCTGGTTCATCGACCGCCTGGAGGGCGCGAGCAGCGGCTACAACATTCCGAGCTCGATGCGGGTGACAGGTGGTCTGGACAGGGCGGCGTTCGTCCGGGCGCTCTGCACGATCGTGGAACGCCATGAATCATTGCGCACGGTGTTCCAGGAAGTGGATGGCGAGGTGGCCCAGGTCATCCGTGAAAAGGTTGATTTCCGCCTGACGGAGAAGGAGCTGGGCGGGCTGGGCGCGGAGGAGAGAGAGAGGGAGGTCCGGCGTCTGGCGCTGGAGGATGCGCGCAAGCCGTTCGATCTGAGCCGCGATCTGCTGTTGCGGGTGAGCCTGCTGGCGCTGTCGGACGAGGAGCACGTGGTGTTGCTCAACATGCACCACATCGCGTCGGACGGGTGGTCGATGGGTGTGCTGCTGCGCGAGCTCGGCGCTCTCTACGAGGCCTGCCGGGCGGGCAGGGAGAGCCCGCTCGCGCCGCTGCCCGTGCAGTATGCGGATTATGCGCAATGGCAGCGCCGGTGGCTGCAGGGTGAGGTTCTGGAGAACCAGCTGGACTATTGGCGGCGCCATCTGGCCGGCCTGCCGCAGGTCCACGCCTTGCCGCTCGACAAGCCGCGGCCGGCGCGGCAGGGCTTCGACGGCGGCCATCACATCCAGCGGCTGCCGAGAACCCTGAAGGACCGGCTCGAGCTCTCCTGTCAGCGCGCCGGGGTGACCTTGTTCATGATCCTGGAGGCGGCGTTCGCGGTCCTTCTGGGCCGCTACAGCCAGGAGAGCGACGTCGTGGTGGGCTCGCCGATCGCGGGCCGCGTCCATCGCGACGTGGAGCCGCTGATCGGGTTCTTTGTCAATACGCTGGTCCTGCGCAGCGATCTGGCCGGCAACCCCAGGTTGATCGATCTGCTGGAGTCGAGCAAGCAGATGATCCTGGATGCGTACGCTCATCAGCACGTACCGTTCGAGATGCTGGTGGAGGAGCTGCGGCCGGAGCGCAGCCTTAGCCACAGCCCGTTGTTCCAGATCCTGTTCGTTCTGCAGAACGCCGAGCGCGGCGATCCGGGGTTGGCGGGAGCGCGCCTCGAATCGATCGGCGGCGAAAGCGGCATCGTGAGGTTCGACCTGGAGCTCAGCGTCTGGGATCTCGACCATGGCCTGGACCTGAGCTGGCTGTACAAAAAGGATCTCTTCCACGGCGCGACGATCGAGCGGATGGCGTCGAGCTACGCGGTTCTGCTGGAGGGGATCGCCGCCACATTGGAGGAAAGGGTCGAGGATTTGCCGCTGCTGACCGGGGCGGAACGGCATCAGATCGCGGTCGAGTGGAACGCGACCGGCTCCGACTACCCGCGCGAGGCGACCCTCGCGGAGCTGTTCGCGCAGGAGGCCGCGCTGGCGCCGGAGCGGACCGCCTGGGAGTACGGGCGCGAGGAGCTCAGCTACGGCGAGCTCGACCGCCGCTCCAACCAGGTCGCCCGCTTCCTGGTCCGCCATGGAGTGACGCCGGGCGACCTGGTGGGGCTCTTCATGGAGCGTTCCGCGGCGCTGGTGGTCGCCATCGTGGGCATCCTGAAGAGCGGCGCGGCCTACCTGCCGCTCGACCCGGCCTACCCGGCACCGCGTCTGGCCCTGATGCTCGCGGACAGCGGGTCTCCCCTCCTGCTGACCCAGGAGCACCTGACGGCGGCACTGCCGGAGACCGCGGCGCGGGTGGTGTGCCTCGATGCCGGGTGGGGCGAGATCGCGGGCGAGAGCGAGGCCGCCGTCGCGACCGGCGGCACCGCCGCGGACCTGGCGTATGTGATCTATACCTCCGGATCGACCGGCCGGCCGAAGGGGGCCGCCGTCCCGCAGCGGGCGGTGGTGCGTCTGGT
>DATFPH010000235.1:0-24617 GCA_035264905.1 Thermoanaerobaculia bacterium | reverse complement strand
CCTCCGTTCTCCGTCAGCCGGCTAGACCCGCCCGTGGACCGGATGATTCAAAAAAGATCCTCACGAGCCGCGCCTCCGGTCTGCCAACCATCCCTTGGCAAAGGCGTGATTGACCGCTCCCCAGCGGCTGTGGACGCCGAGGACGTCGAGAATCCTGTGCACATGGTTCTTCACGGTATGGACCGAGAGATAGAGCCGGCTCGCGATCTCCTGATTGGTCAGCCCGTCCGCGATGAGGCGGAGGATCTCCATCTCGCGGGCGGAGAGCTCCAGGACCTCGAGCCGCTGGCGCCGCTTCCGCTCGCGCCCGAGCTCGCCCAGGCGGGCGAACAGGAGCCGCATCACCTGAGGAGGGCACACCTTCTCTCCGCGGGCCACCACCTCGATGGCCGCGGCCACCTCCGCCAGGGATTGATCACGGGGCAGGAATCCGCCGGCGCCCGCCAACAGGCAGTCGACCACCGGATCATCGCTCTCCGCGCGGCCGAGGATCAGGATCCGCAGGCCGGGGAAGAGTGCGCTGATGTCCCGCGTCAGACGGATGAGCTCGCCGTCGAGAACGTCGGCACCGAGCACCAGGACGTCCGCCGCGTGCTGCGCGAGCTTCTCGAGCAGCGCCATCCCGCTCGCGGTGCGGTCGATGACGTCGAAACGCTTGTCGCGTTTCAGCGCCACGGCGAGACATTCGCGGAACAAATGATGAGGATCCGAAATGAACAGCCGCAGGGTCTTTCTGGTGGTCTCCTCGCCCGTCTCCGACAGCTCCGCCTCCGCGGGCTCAGCCTCCACGACATGACTCATGACACTCTCCTGTACCACATGACCCCGGTTGGTGGGAGACGATACAGAATCTCCCAGCACGATCGAAAGAACAGATCAGAAGAATTGAGGCTCCAAGCCATGCCCACTTGTTACCGCGTCGCCTCAAATGTAGAGGGTTTCGCTGTTTTTGACAAGACGCGTAGCCAAGCGACTTTCAAGCGTTCGCCGGGCTAGCGCAGCCGCGAGAACCCCTGCGATGCCCCTCGGAGAGGATTTATTCCGGAGATGGCCGGAAAATCCTTTCCATCCAGGCGAGACCGGTGCCGGCGATCCATATCGCGCCGGCCGCGAGAGAGCCGGCGCCGGCGGTGAGAAGCCAGGTGATCCAGAGGATCGCGGCGGCCCCCGTCCAGGCGAGGAGCCAGACCAGGGCCCAGGGAACGAACCATCCTCCGGAGACGCTCGCCGCCAGCCGGCGCCAGAACGCCACGCCGCTCGTCCCGACCGCGATCTCCTCGGGCGCGCCGCCGCACCCGCAGGTCCGTTCGAACAGGCTGTCCGAGCGGCCCGCCACGCGGTAGGCGTCGTCCTCCATCGGATGGCCGGCGTAGCGGAACCCGTTGCCGGCGGCGCAGGCGAGATAGAGGATGATGAACGGCCGGACGAGGCCGAGCCCCCATCCGGTCTCCTGCATCTGCAGGGCATGGAACGCCTCGTGCGCCACCAGGTCGAGCCCGTCCGGCGTCTCGGGGCGCCAGCACCAGGGCTCGATGTAGATCCGGCACAGGCGCGGCGAGAGCAGCCCGGGGAGAGTGATGCCGTCGGCGACGCCTTTGAGGAGATGCGGGAGACCGCGATGGAAACGCACCCGGCCGAGGTCGAGCGAGGGGTAGAGGGCCGCGAGCGTGCGGCGCGCCTCCGCCGGCAGCTCCACCTCGGGAGGGAAGAGCCAACGCCAGAGGCGGCCCGCCAGGGTCCGGAGCCTCGCGCCCAGAGAGGCCATGCCGCCGCAACTCAGCCGGCCTGCCTCCCGCCGCGATAGGTGATGCGGTAGATGGCGCCCGCCTCGTCGTCGGAGACGAGCAGCGCGCCGTCCGGCATCACCAGAACGTCGGCGGGACGCCCCCAGGCCTTGCCGTCCTTGCGCAGCCACCCTTCGGCGAAGGTCTCGTACGAGACGGCGCGGCCGCCGTCCACCTTGACCAGGGTGACGCGATAGCCGAGCGGCTGCTCGCGGTTCCACGAGCCGTGCTCGGCGATGAACGCCTGGTTGCGGTAGGCGGCCGGAAACAGGCTCCCGGTGTAGAAGCGCATGCCGATGGCGGCCACGTGCGGCCCCAGCTTCATGGCGGGCGCGACGAACTGATCGCATCCCTTCTTCTTGCCGAATTCGGGATCCGGGATGTCGCCGCCGTGGCAGTAGGGGAAGCCGAAATGGAGCCCCGGCTTCGGCGCATGGAGGAGCTCGTCCGGAGGGACGTCGTTGCCGAGATTGTCGCGGCCGTTCTCCGTGAGCCACAGCTCGCGGGTCTGCGGATGCCAGTCGAACCCGACCGTGTTGCGGATGCCGCTCGCGAAGATCTCGGGCGGACCCGCCTTGCCGTCCGGCCCGATCTTCACGCGGGTGATCGTGGCGTAGATCGGCTTGTCCCCTTCGCAGACGTTGCAGGGGGCGCCGACCGGCACGTACAGCAGACCGTCGGGGCCGAAGGCGATGAACTTCCAGCCATGATGGCGGTCGCTGGGGAAAGCCTCGGAGACGACCGCCGGCTGCGGCGGGTCGGCGAGCTTGGCGTCGATGCCGTCCCAGCGCAGCAACCGGCTGATGTCGCCGACGTAGAGAGCCCCGTCGCGGAACGCCACGCCGCTGGGCATCTTGAGACCGTGGGCGATGACGTGGACCTTCTCGGCGCGGCCGTCGCGGTCGCCGTCGACCACGGCATAGACCTTCCCCTCCTCGCGCGACCCGACATAGAGGATGCCCTTGGGGGACAGAGCCATCTGGCGCGCGTTCGGCACCTGGTCGCTGTAGACGTCGATGGCGAAGCCCGGGGGAAGCTTGATCTCGTTGACCGGCAGACGCGACCGGCCTTGCCGCTGCGCCGGAGCCGCGCCGCTGTCGCCGGGAGCGCAGGACAGGGTCAGCATCACGGCGAGGATTGTCCAGACACGGGCAGGGGCGGACATGCGGGGAACCTCCCTTCCTCTCGTCCAGGGGGAGTTTACCCTGCACAAGCCCAGCCAGACACGGCCTCGACCGCCCGGCCGCCGCTCCGGGCACCTGGTTGCGGCTTTTGATATCCTCCGCCCGTGCTTCCCACGGCCATTATCCTCTCGAACTACCGGTCGTTTGCCTCCCCCGTCCGTCTGGAGCTGCGGCGGCTCACTCTCCTGTTTGGGGACAACAACTCCGGCAAGAGCGCTTTGGTTCGGGCGCTGCCGCTCCTCAGCGACTCGACGGGACCCAAGGCCTCCGGACCACTGGAGATGGAGAGCCTCGCCGTCCGTGGAAGCAGCTTTCAGGATCTGCACTGGAAGGGGGTGGAGGAGGATGAGGACCCCGATCTCGGGATCAGCCTGTGCTGGGAGGGAACCGGGGGCGTAGAACGGGTCGAATACGCGCTCACCTGGGCCGAAGTCGAGGACTGGCGCCGGCTGGTTATCCGCCGGCTCTCTGCCTGGGAGAGTGGTGGCCGCCTTCTTTTTCAGGCCGAATGGAAACCGACGCGCGAGGATCGGGCCGGAGGAGAGCTGACGTACGAGCTTCGTGATGCGGGAGATTCGCCTTCAAGGCTCGCCCGGCTGGGCTTTCAGGGGCTCGTTCCCCGCACCCGTACCGCTGGACTCGAGAACGTGGCCGAACGGCTGGCCGGTCTCGCCGACCAGGTCCAGTGGCTCACGGCGACCCGCCAGCTTCCGGAGCGCGTCCTACCCTACCCCACGGCACCCCGCTGGCGCATGAGGCCCGACGGTGGCGATGCCGCGTCGGTGCTCGCAGGGAACCCCGAGCTCCTCACCGAGGTTTCCTCCTGGTACGAGAGGTACCTGCGGCGGCACCTCCATGTCCAGGACGTCCCGCCCGACCGGTTTCGCCTGATGCTCCAGCACGTGGACAAGGCGACCCTGGACACGGATCTGGCGGACAACGGTGAGGGCACAATCCAGGTGCTGCCGGTCCTCGCCGCCTTGGCTCTGACCCGCCGCCAGGATCAGGGTGGTCCGGGCATCCTCGCCATCGAAGAGCCGGAATCTCACCTTCACCCCGGCCTGCAGGCGGCGCTCGCCCAGCATCTCTGCGAAGTTGCCGCCGCAAGCCCGAAATCCCGTATCTTGTTGGAGACCCACTCGGAGCACCTGCTGCTCGGAGTCCAACTCCAGATCGTGCGCGGCCTGCTCCGGCCAGAGGACGTACGGGTCTACTGGTTCCGCCAACTCGACGGTGGCCAGAGCGTCGCGGAACCCGCTTCTTTCGACGAGGATGCCCGGCCCCAGGGAGCTTGGCCTCCTGGGGCGTTTGGAGAGGGTGTAGAGATGGCTCGGGAGATCGTTCAAGCTCGCCGAGGGCGGCTACCTTCAATCAACTGAAGCCGCCCTGCATGAGGCGGCGGGGAAGGCCCGGGAACAGCAGCCCCAACTGTGAGCGGAAGGGTCCGAGAGGACGACGGGGTACGGGGAGATGCTGACTTTCGCGGTAAGCCACAGTGCATACCTCCGGCATTGACCCGGAGGGCGCTACGGCGTAAGATCGGCGCTGCTTAAAGACGCCGGACGCCGGATACCCTCCGGAATCTGGTTATCGTTGGCCCTGGACGGCTGGTACCCGCTCCGGGGCCTTCGTGCTTCTAGGGAAGGTTTACCAGAGCTGTTTCTCTGGCGAAAGGGATTTTCCTGGGAGAAAAAGCTTGGGGGGTGGGAGAGAATTCGGGGCAATTTCCTCCCAAGAGTGGCAAGGGTTGGGAGGAAATTCGGCCACCCCGGGTGGTTATTCTCAGGGCTACTTTGTCAGAAGTTTGCGGACCGCATCTAAAGCACTGTCTTCCAAGGAGTTCAGCATAGCTTGGCGCTGCCTGAGATAGCGGTCAGTCGCGCCTACTGCCGAGTTCTCCCAGGCATCCAAGATGCTTCTTGCGACATCGACGTGATCCTCAGGTCGATCCAACTTTGTAGCCGGGGAGGAGTAGCTTTTCGCGACACTGTCGCGACTTGGTCGATCAAGACTGGTTCGGTCGAGCTTGGCGGCCGAGGTTGGCGAGCTACGGCGGCGTGGTGGTTCCGGTGGCGGCTGAAGTTGTTGCTGTGCCAAAGCCTCCAGATCCGCTTTGTGCTTCGCGTACTTTGTGCGGATGCGATCGATGACGGCCGGGGTGGAGGCGCCTTCTGTTTCGCCTGCTACGCGGCGGGCAGCATCGCGGACCGACCGTACCTCTCGCTTGGCGAGAAGGATGGCCATTTGCAGCAGCAGGGGCGCATCATCATAGGCGGGTCTCCCCCGGCGCTTGGTCACCGCACCTCCCTCATCAGGCACAAATCCGAAGGAAAGGCGGCGCAGCAGGTCGAGCTACAGGCCACCCAGCTCTGGGCGGCTACACCTGAGCCGCTATCCACGATCGCGAGCGAGATCATCGGCCCAGCGTGCCGCGAGTTCTTCGTCCATCCGCTCGGCAGGGATCATGTCTGGATCCTGGAACAGGCCAGCCCAGGGAACCTCCCGAGGCTTCTCCTCGGAACCGGAGAGGCCGAGGACGATGTACTGACGGACCACCTCCGAGAAGCTGGTCTGTCGGCGCCGGGCCTCCCGATCAACCAGATCTGCGAGATCATCCGGCAAAGTAATCGTAGCTCGCTTCATACCTGAATATTAGCATCCTGGACGGGATGGCTGGGCCGGATCTGCCCCTTACCCGTGCTGAGCAGCCCGAGAAGCTCCGCCAACCCCTGCTCATACGATCCCGTGAAATCAAGCCTCTTGCGGTGCTTCAAGAGCACCGGTACGTCGCACGCCCGATAGAGGATCGGAATGATGAGAGATTCCTGCCGCTCGTTTTCCAAGGCGATGGCCGCCTCCGTCTCGCTGTTCACCCAGCTCGATTGCCGGGAATCCGGCGAGAGCACGACCGCGAAGCGGCGGCTTCTCGAGAGCCCCTGCTCGATGCTCGCCACGATCGAGTCTCCGCCTTGGACTTCCGGCTGATCCCACCAGACGGCGAGCCCGCGGGCGCCCAGATCGGTCGCGAGACGCTCGACGAAGCCGCGGTCCTCGTTGGCATAGCTCAAGAACAGGTCGTAGCTGGGACTCGGAGCGGGCTGCTCGCGGACCTGGAACAGACCGATCAGCGCGCCGCAGCCGAGAGCGGTCCCCCAGAAGGAGAGGACGAGACCGAAACGCACCGCGCTCACCGACTCGTCTCCCCAGCACTTGCGGATCGCGCCCTCGCTGAGGTTGAGCCTCGTCCGCAGGCAGGTGACGTTGTCGAGACCACGGCAGCAGTCGGGCTGCCTCCACAGGCCGACCGGCACCGCCAGAGTCTCCTGCCCTCTTTTGAGCGGAACCACACGGAATGTGTGGAGGAGGAGGAGCACAGGGATGGTCAATGCGAGGAGGCCGAGAGCGACGCGGGTGCGGTGGCGCTGAGCGGCACGGCCGCGAGGACGGCTCCGGCGCATCTCGAAGGCGGCGGCACCACCGGCGAGAAGAGCGCCAGCGACGCGCGCCAGCTCGAAGAACTCAGGGAAGATAGGGGGGCTCAGGAACGGGAGGAGGCCGGCGAGTGCGGCGGCGACACAGAACCCGACCGCCGGGCGTGGTTTACGCCCTGTCACGACGCGGGGCATCCTCCCGGTGGCAGGTCGTGCAGCTTACAGCCTCTCTTGCCCTTGCTGAAGTCGCATTCGAAGAGCTGGTCTCCAAAGCTGTCCCACAGGTCGAGGCACGAGTCGTCTTCGCCTCCGCTTTCCCAGCCGCACTGAATGGGCTGGAGCTTCCTCTTCCGTGGCTCGACCTTGTAGAAGTAACGCCCAAGCGCGGCGTCGGGGAGGTCAAGAACGGTTTCCCCGCTCTTGACCCCCTCGCGGTATTCGGGCGGCCGCATGCGGAACGTCGCGCCGGCATCCGGGCGGCTGACCACACAGAGCCGGAGGGAGAAACGGCTCTCCCCGGCGAGCTTGACCAGCCTTTGCAGGACCGCGCGGGCCTCGTCGAAGAGAGTTTCGGCCAAGTGGGGCGACAGAAGACCTGGACTGGACTGCGCGGGCTGGAAGGAGGCGAAGGCGAACCCCGAGGACCTCGCAGGCTCCACCGACGCGAGCTTCTGCCGGATATGGCGGAATCTCAGCCGGATCGAATCGCGCAGCGGAGCGAGCTCCTGCGGCTCGAGGGTCGCGAGCACCTGCTCTTCGGCCGTACCAAGAAGAGCCTCGACCTCCTCGGCGCGATAGGGCCCTCCTCTTTGGGCCGCCTCCTCCTCGAGCCTCGCGCGGCCCGCCCGGAACTCGGTCTCGATCTCGGCGAGCCGGGGAGCGACAGACGCGGCGAAGGAGCCATAGTCCAGATCGGAGAAGATCTTACGCACCTGACTAGGAAGGAAGACCAGAGTCAGGACGACCGGCAGCAGAATGATCCTCACTGCCATCACTGCCATCTCCGGATCTTGCATGGAAAGACCTCCTTGCAGCCTTTCCTGTGATTATAGAACAGCGGTATCCCGGAACCTCCGTTCCGGAGTACAATCCTCCCTCAACCCGTCTCGACGCCTATTCTGAAGGAAGCATGACTCTCACACCCGAGCTCGTGGCGGACATTCTGGTCCGCCAGAAGTACATCTCCCCCGAGCAGGGGGACCTGATCAAGCAGGAGGCCAAGCTCCTGCCGCAGCGCGTGCGCACGGGTAGCGCCTATGAGCAGAAGTCGCTCGCCTATGAGGTGGTCCTCCGCCTCAAGCTGCCCAACGGCCGCGACTCCGGGGGGCCGCTCGGCGAGGTCGAGGTCGCCCAGGCGATCGCGGCTGACGCCAAGCTGGGCCATATGCGGATCGACTCGCTGAGCTTGAACGCCGACTTGATCGAGTCCAAGATGTCGCGCCCGTTCGCCCGGCGCCACCGCATGATCCCCATCGAGATGGTCAACGGCCGCCTGCGCGTGGCCTGCGCCAACCCCTATGACATCGAGGGGATCGACTCGTTCAAGCGGATCGCCGGCAGCAACATCGAGCTGGTCGTCGCCTCCGAGCCGGACGTCATCAAGTCGCTGACCGAGTTCTACGGCCTGCGCCACTCGGTCAAAAAGGCCGAGCGCGACCTGAACGGCGGCATCGACCTCGGCAACCTCGAGCAGCTCGTCCGCATGAAGAGCGAGTCCGAGATCGAGTCGTCCGACGCGCACGTGGTCCGCGCCGTGGAGTTCATGCTCCAGCACGCGTTCGACTGCCGCGCGAGCGACATCCATATCGAGCCGAAGCGCGAGGACAGCCTGATCCGCTTCCGCATCGACGGCGTCCTCCACGACATCCAGCGCATGCCCAAGGTCGTCCACGCCGCCGTGACCTCCCGCATCAAGACCATGTCCCGCCTCGACATCGCCGAGAAGCGCCGCCCGCAGGACGGCCGCGTCAAGACGAGCCGCGGCGGGCGCGAGGTGGAGCTCCGCGTCTCCACTCTGCCCGTGGCCTTCGGCGAGAAGGTCGTGATGCGCATCTTCGATCCGCAGGTGCTGGTGCAGGACCTCTCGGGACTCGGCTTCTATCCGGACGAGCTGCAGCAGTTCAACGACTTCATCAGCCGGCCCCACGGCATCCTGCTGGTGACCGGCCCCACCGGCTCGGGCAAGACCACGACTCTCTACTCGGCGCTCAAGGTGATCGCCACGCGCGAGATCAACGTGACCACGATCGAGGACCCGATCGAGATGGTCCACGAGGACTTCAACCAGACGGCGGTCCAGCTCAAGGTGGGGATCACCTTCGCCGCCGCCCTGCGGCACATCCTGCGGCAAGACCCGGACGTGATCATGGTCGGCGAGATCCGCGATGCCGAGACCGCCCAGTACGCCATCCAGGCGGCACTCACCGGCCACCTGGTCTTCTCCACCCTGCACACGAACGACGCGGCGGCGTCCATTTCCCGCCTCGCGGACCTGGGGGTGGAGCGCTTCCTGATCAGCTCGACGCTGGTCGGCACCATGGCCCAGCGCCTGCTCCGCCGGATCTGCCCCAACTGCACCACCGAGCGCTTCCTGACGGACGAGGAGGTGAACACCCTCCGTCTCGCGGTGCCGCCCGGCAAGCGCGTGAAGGTCAAAGAGGGGGAAGGTTGCTTCGAGTGCCGCGGCACCGGCTATCTCGGCCGCACCGGCATCTTCGAGATTCTGCCGATCGACGACGCGGTCAAGAACCTGGTCGTGGCCGGCGCCGACGCCCCCGAGATCAAGCGCGAAGCGGTCAAGAACGGCATGCGTACGCTGCGCCAGTCCGCGCTGCGCAAGCTGGCGGAGGGGCAGACGACGTTCGAGGAAGTGGTGCGGGTGACGGGGCTGTAGGCCTTCTGATATCCTCCCTGAAGAGCAATTTGCGCATACGTCAAGGAGGTCGAGATGGACCACGCCCTGCCGGTCCCGCGTTGGATCGCCGCGGTCGCTTTGACCCTCGCCGCGGCCCTCGCGCTGCCCGCCCCGGGTCTTGCCCAGGCGCAGCGCAACGGCCCGCTGCCTACCCCCCTGCCCCTCTTCCCGCCGGACAACTGGTGGAACGTCGATATCAGCGCCGCCCCGCTCGACACGAACAGCACCAACTTCATCAACTTCATCGGAGCGACGGTCGGGCTCCACCCGGACTTCGGCGGCGACGTGGACCCGGACGATCCGAGCAACCCGGAGACCTACGGCTTCCCGTATGCCAGCGTCGCCGCGACGCAGCCGCTCGTTCCGGTGTTCTGGACGGCGTACGGCAACCAGAGCGACGACGGTTTCCCCGGCCGGCCGATCGGCTATCCGATTCCTCCCGAGGCGAAGACCCAGGCGAAGTGGATCGAGGCGGGATACCCGGGCAACGTCGATCCGGGCGGCGACCGCCACATGGTGATCGTCGACCGGGACAACCGGATCCTCTATGAGCTCTACCGCACTTTTTGGAACGCGGTGGACAACCGCTGGGAGGCGGATTCGGGGGCGATCTTCTCCCTCGACTCGAACTATCGCCGGACCGAGGGGTGGACGAGCGCCGACGCCGCTGGCCTCGCCATCTTCCCGGGGCTCATCCGCTATGACGAGGCCTTCGGCACCGGTCCGATCAAGCACGCCTTCCGGGTCACCGTGGACTTCACCAAAGGGCATGTCTATCCGGCCTCGCACACGGCGAGCACCAGCACCAACGCCAACGCCCTGCCGATGGGCGCGCGCCTCCGGCTCAAGGCGAGCAAGAACATCTCCGGCTACGCGCCCGAGATCCAGCGGATCTTCCAGGCGATGAAGACCTACGGGCTCATCGTCGCCGACAACGGCAGCGACATGTACATCCAGGGGACCTACGACACCCGCTGGAGCAACGACGTGCTCAACCCTGCCTTCTCGTCCCTCAAGGCCTCGGACTTCGAGGTCATCCAACTCGGCTGGAAGCCGACGTACCCTGGGCCCGTCGGCCCCCTGGACTTCTACACCTTGTCGCCGTGCCGGCTTCTCGACACGCGCCAGCCGTATGGCACGACCGGCGGCCCGGCCCTGCCGATCACCGTTCCGCGCGTCGTCGTGGTCACCGGCCTCTGCGGCATTCCGCCGGGCGCCAAGGCCATCGCGGTCAACGTCACGGTGATCAGCCCGCCCGGCCCAGGCTATGTCCGCCTGTACATGGGAAACAGCGACCCGACGACGACCAGCACGGTCAACTTCGGGGCCGGTGAGATCCGGTCGAACAACGCGATCCTGCCCCTGGCCACGTCGGGCAGCGGTGCCCTCTCCCTCCAGAGCTCCACAGCGGGAGTCCACGTCGCGGTCGATGTGATGGGATACTTCCTCTGACCGGAGCCCTCACCCCCGGCCCCTCTCCCGCCAGCGGGAGAGGGGAGAAAACGGGCGGAGATCAGGGCTCCCAACCGCGGAGGAGACATGGCCGACCTCGGAGAGATCGCCCGCCGCGCGCTGATCGAGCGCGACTTCCAACCCGATTTTCCAGCCAAGGCGCGCGAGGAGACCCGCCGGATCGTCGAGAAGCTCTCCGGGAATCTGGAGGAGGATGACGGCGCCTACGTGCACGACCTGCGGGAGCTCTTCTGGTTCTCGATCGACAACGTGGACACCCGCGACCTCGACCAGCTCTCGTTCGCAGAGGGGGAGCGCGACGGCGACATCCGCCTGCGCGTCGCGATCGCCGACGTGTCGGTCCTGGTCCGCCCCGGCTCGGCGATCGACCAGCGGGCCTACCAGAACACGACCTCGATCTACACGCCGGCCGGGACGTTCCCGATGCTCCCCAAGGAGCTGTCCGAGGGGCTGACCTCGCTCCACGAGGGGGAGGACCGGCTGGCGGTGGTGGTGGACATGACGGTGGACGACGAAGGCTCCGTCAAGGAATCGGAGGTCTACCGCGCCTGGGTGCGCAACCACCAGCGCCTCGTGTACCAGGTCGTCGGCGCCTGGCTGGAGGACGAGAGCGGGATGCCGGGGGGCCGGATCGGCGAGCAGCTCCGTCTGCACGACCAGGTCACGGAGCGCCTGCGGAAGCACCGGCATGAGCGGGGCGCGCTCCGCCTGGAGACGATCGAGGCCCGGCCGGTCTTCCAGAACGGGGTCCTCACCGATCTCGCCGAGGAGGAGAAAGACCGCGCGAAGGAGCTGATCGAGGACGTCATGATCGCGGCCAACGGCGTCACAGCCACCTTCCTGGAGAACCGCGGCCTACCGTCGCTGCGCCGCCTGGTGCGCTCGCCGGCGCGCTGGCCGCGCATCGTCGTGCTCGCCAAGGAACATGGCACGGACCTGCCCGCGGAGCCCGATCCGGCCGCCCTCAATGCCTTTCTGGAGAAGAGCCGCGCAGCCGATCCGGACAAGTTCCCGGAGCTGTCGCTCTCGGTCGTGAAGCTCCTGGGCTCGGGGGAGTACACGGTGGACGTGCCCGGGCGTCCGTCGCCCGGCCACTTCGGTCTCGCCGCCGACGACTACACCCATTCGACGGCGCCCAACCGGCGCTATCCCGATCTCGCCATGCAGCGGCTCCTCAAGGCGGCGTTGGCCAACCAGGAGGCGCCCTACAACGCCGAAGAGCTCGAGGAGATCGCGCGCCACTGCACGGAACGGGAGGACGAGGCCAAAAAAGTCGAGCGCCTGGTCCGCAAATCGGCAGCCGCGATGCTCCTGCAATCGCGCACCGGCGACTGGTTCAACGGCGTGGTCACCGGCGCCTCCGACAAGGGAACCTGGGTGCGCGTCTTCCACCCCTCGGCCGAAGGCCGGCTGGAGCGCGGCTCTCAGGGACTCGACGTCGGAGACCGGGTGCGCGTGCGCCTCGACAGCGTGGACGTGGGGCGGGGGTTTATCGATTTCGTGCGGTGAAACCCTCCGGGGTTACGCCAGCTCATGCGCCACGTCATCGTCACCCGCTTCTCGGTCCCCCGCCTCGATGCGGCCACCGCCTCGCGGCACGCCGAGCGGCCTTGGCTCGACGCGCGGCTGGCGCTCTTCCGCACCTGGTTCGTGCCCAGCGTCCAGCGGCTGGGCGTGCCGGTGCTCCTCCTCTGCTCCAGCCAGAGCGCCGGCTACGTCTCCGAGAAGACTCGGGACCTGCCCTGGGCTTCGATCATGGCACAGGACGACTGGTACGGCGGCTGGCGCGGAGCCCCGGAGCAGATCGTGACGCGCCTCGATTCGGATGACGCGGTGCGGGAGGACTGGTTTCAGACGCTCGACCGCGCTCCCGGCGACTTCGACGTCCATTGCACCCGCGACTTCCTCCGGCTCGATGCGCGGAGCGGGCGCCTCTATTCCTACCGGCGGCGGGAGCCGTCCCCCCTGGCCGCCTTCCGGCGCGGCCTCAACCCGTACGCGCACGACCACAAGCATCTCGAGAAGCACTGCCAGCTCCATTTCATCCAGGGGCAGTATCTGTTGCAGATCGCCCATGGAAACAATCTGAGCAATCGCCTGCCGGCCTGGTGGCGGCTGGACCGCCGGGTCCCGCGGAAACGGCTCGCCGCATTCGGGGTTTGACATGTCAACCGCTCCGGGTTGACACGTCAAACATCACGTTTCTTCCCCTTTAGAGCCCTCTCGACCGCCTGACTCCCTCTGGAGCAGGGCTGGCACGCCTGCTGCACTGATCAGTTTTCGAATCCGGATTCGATCGAGAAACTGAAACGCGGCAAACATCTTTTATAAAAAGGGGAACGTCATGTCTACGATGCGAAACCTGATCGATCTCAAAATCTTGCGGCTGCTCGTTCTTTGCATCCTCCCGCTGTGCTCGTGGGGTGCAGCGACCTCCGATGCGGACCTCGCTGCGCAAACCGACGGCGTGCTTCTCGCTTCGGGCGGCATCCAGATCACCGCTCCGGAAATCATTTTCCCAAAGCCCACGCCGCCCGATGGGGCGACCACGGAGCAGACGGCCTGATGCAGCGGAGACGCGGTGAGCACCAGCCCGGGGGGAGGGGCCGTCACTCTTCCCCCCGGATCCTTTCCGCCCGGCGGGCGATCCCTTCGAGACCCAGGCGGCGCGCCTCGCGAGCGATCCCTTCCAACCTCGCTTCTCTCTGCGGCGGACGCATCAGCTCACCGGCGGCAAGCCGGGCCTCGAAGGCATAGATCACGTTTCCCTTCTGCACGCAGCCGCGTTCGATCCTGGCCAGATCGTCCAGCGCCTCGTCCCGCCGCCGCCCGCTCCCGAGGAGTCCCTTCAAGCGCGCCGCCGTGATACCGGATTCGAGAGCGACCCAATAATGCTCGCTCTTTGCGGCACGCTCGCGGATCGCCTCGAATCTCTCGTCCGCCGCGGCGAAGTCTTTCTGCGCGAGGTGGATCTTCACGAGCTGGATCTGGACCAGGGTGATGAGATCCCGCTGCTGGCTGCCGGCCAGATCCTTGTCCGCACGGCGGGCGAGCTCCAGGGACTCGCCGGCCGCGCCGTCGATCAGCCGCAGATCCGCCAGGGCCATGGCGATCTGCGCCGCGAGGGCGGGATTCCGCTGCTCCTCCTGGAGCAGCAGCGGCTTCAGGAGCTCGACCGCCCGCGCCGACCTCCCTTCCGCCGCCTCGACCTGCGCCAGCCGATAGACGCTGTCGCCGGAGGACGACGCTTCGAACGCCTGCCGCGCGCTGCGGAGATCGCCGCGCAGGAGGTGAAGCTCTCCCAGATTCTGCAGAGCCCGCGCCGCATAGGCCGCCTCTCCCTGGCGGCTGAGGTCGGCATAGGCCTGGTCGAGAACCTTCCGGGCTTCCTGGAGCTCTCCCAGCAACAGGAGCCGGCTGCCCATGAAGAGCCGCCCGGCCGCGAGCTCCTTGTGCGCTCCGATCCGTGTGAAGAGCGCTTCCGCCTCCCGCGACAGCCGCTCGGCCTCGGCGTGCTCGCCCCTCCCCTGCCGCAGGACGGATTCGAGCTGGATCATCCGTCCGACGTCCACCAGGCTGCCGGCCGCGCGGTAGGTCTCCCGGCTTTGGGCAAGCAGGTCATAGAGAGGCGTCCGGTCGGTGAAGAACTGCGCCGTGACCAGGCCCTCGCGGCAACTGGCGGCCCAGAGATCCAGGCGGGCGGCGTCCAGGCGGGGGCAGGCCTCCTGCAGGGGGACGATCGCGCCATAGAAATCCCGGAGATGCAGCAGGCTCAGACCTTCGAGCCGGCGCGCTTTCGCCGACGCGGCAAAAGCATGCAGGGAGCCGGCCCGCGCCGCGGCCTCGCGAGCGAGACCCAGGGCCTCGGCGAGGCGGTCTTTCTGAAAGAGGATCTCGGCTTCTTCGAGATCGGCGTTGAGCAGGTCGACCGCGCGGAGCGTCCCGGGGGCGGCGCGCCGGAGATCCTGGAGGACGTTGAGCGCATCGTTGGTGCGGTCGAGCTCGCGGTCGCGCAGGTCCAGCGCGGCGATCCTCAGCCGGTAGTGAGCCTGCTCCGGGGGGTTCTCCCGGAGGAGCGATTCATAGAGGGCCAGGGCCTCGGCGCTCCGGCCGCTGTGCTCGTGACAGAGCGCGGCGATCTCCGTGCGGTCGTGCGCGGGCAGGCGCTCTGCCAGCTCCTGGGCCTGGCACGCGGCGCGCGCCGCGTCCGCGCGATGTCCGATCGAGCGCAGCGCTCGCGCCAGAGCCCTTCCCGGCAAAGGCGACCGCGGCGCCAGCGGCACCGTCTCCGCAAGGAGCTGCGCCGCCTTTTCGTGATTCGAGCCGTATTCATGCCCGAGTCCCGCGAAGTAGCCCGGCCAGGCCTCCAGGGGGAGGTCCGCATAGATCGCTTCCACGGCCCTGCGGCCGCCGGCGGCGAGGAGCGGCAGGCGCAGCTCCCGGCGGAGCGCGTCGGAGATCTCGCTGGAGAGTTGGACGAGCCCCAACGCGGAGCCGGGCAGGACCTCCGAGAGATAGCGCCGTCCTGACCGGTCGAGGACGAGGAAGCGAACGATCAGCTTTTCATCGTTCCGGGTTTCGTACGAGCCGGCGATCAGGTAGTCGACGTCGAGTCTCTGTTGATAATTGCCGAGCCCTTCCATCCCGGAGAGGCGCAGGTCCAGCTCGGCGAGCGGAACGTCCCGGTGCGCGGCTCGGTTCATCCGCCCGTCGATCGCCAAAAGCTCGGTGATCATTTCGGGGAAGGCCGTGCCCATCCAGCCGCTCTCCCCCGTCGCCGAGCGGTCCCGAAACCGGAGGACGGCGAACGTCGCGCGGGCGCTGGCCGGAGACAGGCTGTTGACCGGCGCCGTAAAGGCGGAGAGGTCGCGGGCGCCGCTCCGCAGGAGAAGCGAGGCCAGAGAGAGGGCCACCAGGAGAGGGAGCGCGATCCCGAGGACGAGATGAAAGAGGCGCGGGGGCGCCGGGCGCGGCCTTGGGGGGACCGGGAGGTCGACCAGGGTGGGCGCGGTCTCGACGGTGGCCTCGGCCGGCGCGCCGGAGCCGCCCGTGGCATCGAGGCGCGCGGCGATCTCCTCCAGCTCCCGCCGCACCTCGGCGGCCGAGCCGGGGCGCTGCGCCGAGCTCTTCTCCAGCAGCCGGTCGATCAGGCGCGAGAGCTGCCAGGGGACCGCCGGATTGAGCTCCTGCACCGGCGTCTGCCGGTGCAGGATCACGCGGCTCAGGGTGGTCATCCGGCTCTCCATCTCGAATGGCGAGGTGCCGGTCAAGGCTTCATAGAGCAGCACACCCAGCGCGAAGAGATCGGTGCTGGGGTCCAACGGCTCGCCGCGCGCCTGTTCCGGCGACATCGCGCGGCACGTGCCGAGGACCACATGGTCGCTCGTCAACGAGCCCTCGTCCTCGGAGTCCAGGAGACGCTTGGCGATGCCGAAGTCCAGGATCTTCGGTCCGCCGGAGGTGGAGAGCAGGACGTTCTCGGTCTTCAGGTCGCGGTGGATGATCCCCTGGCGATGCGCCGTGTCCAGCCCCGCGGCCAGATCGCGCGCCAGCTCCAGGGCCGCGCGCACCTCCATCGGTCCCCGGCGGACCCGGTCGCGGAGGGTCGTCCCCTCCACGTACTCCATGACGATGTACTCGCTCCCGTCCTCCTGCAGGATGTCGTAGACCTGCACGATGGCGGAGTGGCTCAGCCGCGCAGCCAGCCGGGCCTCGCGGCGGAAGCGCTCGCGGCTCTCGGGAGTGACCTCCGACCCGGGCCGGATGCGCTTGATCGCCACCTTCCGGTCGAGGCGATCGTCATAGGCGAGAAACACCTCGCCCATGCCTCCCACCCCGATCCGCTCCAGAATCTGGTAAGGCCCGATCCGTCCGAGAGAGCTCTCCTGCTTCACGTCCAAGCTCGCTTCAGGAAACCAGGCCGATCTCGCGGATGCGGCGGTGGAGAGCGTCGCGCGAGACCATCAGACGTTCAACCATGAGATCGAGATCGCCCCCGCACTCGCGGTGGCAGAGCACGATCTCCTCCACTGTGAGGTCGCCCGCCTTGCGGATCTCCGGACAGTGCTCGATCAGCACGTAGAGCGAAGGCCGCGAGATCCCCAGCTCCTCGGCCGCGCTTTTAAGACGCCAGCGATGGGCCCGCAGCACGGCCAGAAGCTCGTCCCGGGAGACGTCCGCCGGCTTTCTCCGGCGGACGGCGATCGGTGCGTTGGGCGGTGCCGGATTGGAAGCTGCCGGCTCGGAAACCGGCGGCTCGGCGGCCGGCGGATCGACCGGGCGCCCGCCCCCGAGGAGGTTCTCGAATCCCGGGCTGGACTGGAGCTGCGGCAGGCCGCGGCTGCCGATCACCAGCTGCCGGACCGCGTTGCGGAGCTGCCGCACGTTGCCCGGCCAGTCGTACCGGGCCAGCCGCACCACCAGAGCCGGCTTCATCCAGAGCAGGCGGGGCGAGTCCCTGTCGAGGATCTCGAGCTCGCCGGTGGCGGCCAGCTCCTCGCGCAGGAAGTGGACCAGCAGGCGCCCGATGTCGTCGCGCCGCTCCCGCAGAGGCGGAAGCCGGATCGAGTACCCCGCGAGCCGGTGCAGGAGGGGCTCGCGGAACGTTCCCTCCTGGGCCCGCTGCTCGAGATCGGCGTCGGTGGCCGCGAGGACCCGCACGTCGACGCGCTGGGCGGACTGCGCACCGACCGGCTGGATCTCGCCCGTCTCCAGCGCGCGGAGGAGAGAGGCCTGGACCTCCAGCGGCGTCTCGCCGATCTCGTCGAGAAAGAGGGTGCCTCCATGGGCCCGCCGGAAGTACCCGTCCTGGGCCTGCACCGCGCCCGTGTAGGCCCCGCGGGTCGCGCCGAACAGCTCGGAGGCGGCCAGCGACGGGGGGATGGCGCCCAGGTTGACGCTGACGAACGGACCGCGATACCTGCGGCTGGCGGCATGGATCCCGCGGGCGACCAGCTCCTTGCCCGTCCCCGTCGCGCCCCGGATCAGGACCGGGACCGCGAGATCGGAGACGCGATGGATCTCCGCGCGGATTTGAGCGATCGCCGAGCTCTCCCCGACCAGGCCGTGGGGCTCGCAGACCGGAAGCCTGGGCGGAACGAAGAGGTGGAGCAACAGGACCACGCGGCCCGCCATCTCCAGCACGGCCCCCTCCCGGATCTCGGCCGGGGAGAGCACGCGGCTGCCGTCGACCGGCTGCCCGTTCAGAGAGATCCGCATGTGGCCTTCGTCCAGCCGCACCTCGATGCCGGCAGGGACGGGAAGGAAACGGATCGGCCGCCGGCTGAGGTAGGGGTCGTTGAGCGGCTCGCGGGAGCCCGGCTGCTCGAAGTCCGGCTCCAGCCGGCTGAGGCGGGCCTCCTGCCCTCGAACGGTCTGGCCCAGAAACGCCCGCGCCCCGACGCGCCGGGCCTGCGGATGAAACAGGATGGTCAGCGCGGGAATCGGCTCAAAGGCGAGATCGCCTTGTCCCCACACCACGTCGGTACCGGTGCGGGACAGGTCAAGCGTCGAGCCGTCGAATCGCGGAGAGCTCATGAATGCGCCGTTGAAGGGCGCAGTTTACCATGAGCCTCCGGGCCGCTCCCGCAGCGCCGCCTCGAACCGCCGCGGCTCGTCCACGGTGAACGCGATCTGCTCCACCTGCCTGCGAATCCCGTACGGCCCTTCCGCCGTGAGCGGGCGCGCCAGGCGGAGGAGATACCGCGCATCGCCGAGGACGACCGCGCGGAGCAGGTCCTTCCGCTTCGGCAGGACCGTTCCTCCCCGCAGGATCTCGACCGCGGCCACGTCCTCGAACGGCACCCATTCGCGCCACTTGAGGCTGATGCGGATCAGCAGCCCGTCCTCCTCCACCCCGGAGCCGGACCGCCTGATAGAGGCCGAGGAGCCAGAACGCGCTGTAGACCGAAAGCGCCGTGAGCACCCAGGCCGCCGCCGGGCTCCACCGCTGGAGGAGGAGTCTACTCCCAATCCATGTCGGCCGACGTCGCCCGAGAGCCAACCGACATTGGCCGACATCGCGCGACATCAGGCCGGTAGCAGCGTACGGCCGGATCGATATGGCAAGAAGCTTGCTCTCCTCAATTTCATCCAAGCCCTGGTTGTATTGATTCCATTTGATCGATCGAAAGGAGACGAAAAGTCATGGCCCACGCCCGTCCAACTACGCATACCGTCAAACAACTGCCGGAGCCGGCCATCCCCGGCACCGTCACGGTCGACATCATTGAGGTTCTAGTTGAGGGGCTCCCGCAACTGTTCGTGCACTTGTCCGGCTCGGGGGACGGATGGAGCACGTCTGGCACCAGCCTCCAGCTGACCCCGGAACACACTCCTGCTCATTACCACCTGACGTTTGAGTTGAGCTCGGCGAGTATTAACTCGTCCTTCTTCATGGTGGGAGCCCAAGTCTTTTTTCAAACCGAGGAGGTGAATACACGTAGGGCAACCATCTTTACTCCGGCGTCAGAGCTCGGCAAGGTTAAGCTCGCTTTTCTGCACGATATCGTGGAAGGCGACAGCGTCACTTATCAACTTTTCTTTGGTGTCATTAAAGACGGGCACCTCTTCTGGCCCGATCCGACGATTGAGTTCGAACCCGAGGCTGGATCGCCACCGTTCGACCCAACATCCGAGGAATAACGAGAAAGGAAGCGATTCAGCTTCTGGACGGAGGCGAGGCGGCGGCTAGGACATCCCGAAAGCCGGGATGTTTCCGGAGCGCCTCGAACCAGGGGAAGGAGAACCAGTGGGGACCCAGCCCGGAGCGGATCGCCTTCTCGGCACTGACCAGGGCTGAATCCTCCTCGCCCAGAAGGGAGTAGACGACCGCCGCCTCATACGCAACGGGGCCCTGATCCGGAGCGAGCCGCAGGGCCTCTTGCAGGGCGGTGACGGCTTGCGGCCCTTGCCCCAGATGCGCCAATGCCTGGGCCTTGACGGTGAGGAGCTGAGGGGTCGTGGCGATGTCCGCCTCGGCCAGCGCGACGACGCGCCGGTACGCCTCGCGCGCCTCAGCGGGCCGTCCCATCAGCGAATACGTGTCCGCGAGGTTCAGGATATAGCGCGGATTTTTCGGTTCCTTCGCGAGGAGGCCGCGGAAAATCGCGGCGGCTTCCGGGTAGCGCCCGGCGATGAAGTAAGCGAGCCCGAGATTGGAACGTTGAGCCGGGCTTTCGGAGCGCCGGACAAGGTCCGAATAGATCTGGATGGCACGGTTCAGATCGCCGTTGGACATCTCGAGTAGCGCGACCAGGGAGAGCCCTCCGACGTGTCCAGGAGAGCGCTGGAGGAGCTGCTCGAGATGCTCCCGGGCGGCGGCGATCTCGCCTTGCCGGTACTCCGCCTGCGCGAGGTTGAACAGCCGGTAACTGGACGGCTGAAGGCGGATGGCTTCCCGCTTGAGCTCCAGAGCCTCTCCGGCCTTTCCCTCGGCTTCCAGAAGCCGCGAGCGGCAGTCCAATAAGCGGGCATCGCCAGGGAGGAGCTCCTCCAGGTGAGCCAAAGTCGTGCGGGCCAGCTCCAGATCGCTCCGGGCGAGGGCCAGCTCGGCCAGGAAAAGCAGAGGCCGGGGATCGGCGGGCGCCAGCTCGCGCGCCTCCGCAATCCGCTGGAAGGCTCCCTCGAGGTCCTGCGGATTCCGGGAATGCCAGAATCGGTAGCGGCCGACCTCGGCCTCCAGGAGGTGCGCTTCCAGAAAGCGGGGCGAGCTGCGGCGGATGGCTTGGAGCCCTTGCAGCAACGAATCCGAAATCGCCTCCTGGGGGGTGCCGAACCGCTGGCGCAGCCGGAGGAACGCCTCGAAATCGGCCTTCCGGACCTCGGGCTCGGTGGCCCCATCCCGACGGCGGCGCTCGGCGTAGGCAGACTGCGCCTGGCGCGCGACGGCCTGAGCCACGAGGGACAGATCGTCCGTCGCCACATCGAAGCTTTCCGCCCAGACCACACTTCCGTCGCTCCCCCGGCGCCGCGTCAGAGAGACCCGGCACACCTCGCTCCGGCAGTCCAACCGCGTGCCCACGAGCTCGTCCGCGGCCACGGCGCGCGCGATCTCTCGCGGCGAGCCGGACGCCGCGTCCACCTCCTCGAACGCCTGGGGTGAGATCCCCTCCAGCAAGACGAGCCCCTGCAGCACAGCCACGCGCACTCCCGACGCCAGAAGCTCGAATTCGCTGTTCCCTGCTCCGATCCCGATCTCCGGTGCCAATACGGCGACGTAGAGCGGAGGCTCGGCGGAACGCAGTGCGAGGTACGACCAGATTCCAAACCCCACCAGAAGGGCGATCCCGGCGAGCCAGACCAGCGAACGCCGCCGCAAATGGACGACAGTCAGAGCCGATTCCAGCAGAGATCTCTTTTCACCGGGGCGCTGCGCACTCTGGCGGACGAAGACAACTCCCCCCGCATCGACCGTGGGCAGGTCGAAGGAGCCCGTGGAACGATCCTCTATCGTGGTCCCGGCTCCGCCGCGGTCCACCGTGGCCAGCGAGAGCCGGTCGAGCACTCGCCGCACCTGCCCGGCGCTCTGCGGCCGCAGGTACGGCTCCTTTTCCAGAAGGTCGTCCACCAGCCTGGAGACCTCGCCCGGCACCGCCGACGCGAGCTCCCGGATAGGCCTCTGCCGCGAGTGGATCACCCGGTTGAGCGTCGCCAGCCGGTTCTCCGCCGCGAAAGGAGAGGTGCCGGTCAACATCTCATAGAGCAGGACTCCCAGGGCAAAGAGATCGGTGCGGTGGTCCACCGGCTCCCCCCGCGCCTGCTCGGGGGACATGGAACGGCAGGTGCCGACCACGGCGTCCTCAGCCGTCAGCGACTCCTCTCCCTCCTCCGCCAGGAGCCGCTTGGCGATCCCGAAATCCATAATCTTGGGCCGGCCCGAGAAGGTCACCAGGACGTTCTCGGCCTTGAGGTCGCGATGGACGATCCCCTCCCGGTGCGCTGCTTCCAGGCCATCGGCCAGCTCGCGCGCCAGCTCCAGAACCTGGCGGACCGGCAGAGGCCCCCGCTCGACCATCTTCCGGAGGGTCGCCCCCTCCACGTACTCCATGATGATGTAGTCGAGATCGTTCTCCTGGAGGATGTCGTAGACCTGGACGATGGCGGGATGGCTCAGCCGTGCGGCCATCCGGGCCTCCCGGCGGAAGCGCTCGCGGCGGTCCGGCTTGGCCCCCGCGTCAGGACGGATGCGCTTGATCGCCACCCGCCGGTCGAGACGATCGTCGTAGGCGAGGAACACCTCGCCCATGCCCCCGGCCCCGAGCCGCTCCAGAATGCGGTACGGCCCAATGGTCTCGACAGCGTTCGACCGCTCCGGCTGCACGTCCGACGTCCCCCTGGTTTGATTGGCGCGCTCTATTCTCGCTCAAAAGCAGCAAGAGAGCGACCCCTGGGAAACAAGCTCAAAAGAGGTATAATGACATTACAGCATTAGACGGGCCCCTCGGGGCCACAGACTGCATCAAGGACGGGATCGATGAGACGAAGCTGGATGATCGGCCTGTTTGCGCTTCTCGCGCCCCTTGCTCCGCTCGCCGCGGGCGACATCTACGTGCCCCTGGCGATCAACACGGCGCTCGGCGCCTCCACCTACCGCACCTTGCTGATCCTCACCAACACCGGTGGCGCGTCCGCCGATCTCTCCGTGACCTTTCTGCCGAGCGGCGCCGACGGCACGAGCGTCCAGGCCCAGCCCTACTCCCTCCCCGCGGGCGCGACGCTGCGCCTGTACAACGCGGTGCCTGCCGGCGCGCGGGGGATGTTCGAGATCTCCGGAGCTCCGGAGATCGTGGTGAGCGCCCGGGTCGAGGCGCTCGCCGGGAACGGCAACGTCCTGGCGAGCGCGCAGATCCCGATCATCTCGGCGGCCAACGCCCGGGGCGCGGGCGAGCACGCCGGGGTGCTGGGGCTGGAGCAGACGGCCTCCGGCACGACGAGCGACTTCGGTCTCATGAACCTGTCGACCCAACCCGCGCAGTGCACGGTCGATGCGTTCCGCGCCAAAGGCGGCCGGATCGCCCTGACCACCACGCTGTCGCTGCCGCCGCGGTCGAGCCGCGACTTCGCGGGCGCGCTGGCCATCCTGGGCCAGACGTCGATCAAGGATGCGCGCTTCGACGTGAGCTGCAACCAGACGTTCGCAACCTACGCGCTGGTCTACCGCTCGGGCGGCCCGGAGACCGTGATCCTCGGATCGGCGGCCAGCCTGGAGCGCGACCTCGTTCCGGTCGATGGGGGCGGGGGCAGCGACGGCAGCGTGACGTTCAGCCTGCCGGGGCAGTTTTCCACCGGCAACAATTACGCCGGGTACGATCTGCCGCTCCAGGACGGCGTGCAATACGGCCACGCGCACATGGAGCTCGATCTCTATGTCGACCGGTGGAACCCGGTCCACCCGCTCAATCCCAACTTCAAGAACGTGGCGAGCTTCCGGCGTTCCGCCAAATCGCGCTCGGAGCGCCTGCTCTACTGGGGGTTGATCCTCAAGGGTTCCGACGACTATCGGACCATTCTCGACATGGGGAAGGAAGCGACGATCAAGAGCGGCAAGGGACCTTGGAAGGAACGCAGCACCTACCACTTGGTCTTCGACTTCGACGCCGAAGCCCGGCGGATCACGTTCGAGGTGTACCAGGGCGGCCAGCGCGTGCAGCGGCTGGAAGGGCCGGTGAGCTTCACGGACATCTTCAACCTTCCCGACAAGAAGGTCCGCGTCGACTTCAGCTCGGATGGAGTGGGCGACGGCGCCTACTTCCCGACCCTCGGATGGAAGTACTCCAATCTCGTGGTGAAGCTCACTCCGCGTGGCCGAGGCCGCAGCAACTGATCTGGAGATTTTCGACGATGAGCCACCGTATCGTTTCCGCTCTCGCGCTCACGATCCTGCTCGCCACCCCGCTCGCCGCCGGCGAGCTCATCCTCCCTCTCGCGGCCGGCGCCGCGACCGATGGCACCGCCTACGCCACGCGCGTCTGGATTAGCAACCCGGGAGCCGTGACGCGGCGCCTCACCTACACCTTCATCGCCCCGGGCGTCGACGGCACGAAGGTCAAGAGCAGCGGCTCCCTGGCGATCTCTGCCGGAGACACCGTGCTGGCCACGAATCTCTCCCCCGACGGGAAAAATGGGATGTTGCTCCTGAACGGCGCCCCACAGCTCCTGATCACACCGCGTCTGGAAGCCACCGGTCCGAACGGAGCGCTGCGCGCCGCCACCGCGGGCCCGATCGTGAGCGGTCTCGAGCTTGCGCCAGGCAACGGCCGGCTGCACCTGCACGGCCTGACCCACCGGCAAGGCGGATTGATCACGGATCTCTATGTGATCAATGCCTCGCGGCAATCGGCCCAGTGCACGGTCGACGCCTTCCGCGACAACGGCACCCCGATCGGGACCACCTTGCGTTTCACGCTGCCGCCGCTCTCCCTGCGCGTGACCGAGAAGGCCCTCACCACCTTCGGAGCCTCCGCCATCGACGAAGCCCGCTTCGCCGTCTCCTGCGGCCAGGCCTTCTACGCCTGGGCCCGGGTCATCAAACCGGGCGGCGGCGAGCTGAACGTCGTGACTCCAGCGCCGGCTCTGGGGCGGGACGTGGCGACGGGCCGGTAGAGCGCCCCCACCCCCGGCCCCTCCCCTGCGGAGCGGGAGAGGGGTGAACAGCAAAAACCCTGTTGCCTGTTTTCTGCCTTTGCTTTGCTCCCCCTCTCCCGGGCGGGTGTGAGATTGGATGAGAAGGCCAGCCTCCCTGCGCAGTCCTATGATGGCTGCAAGGGATAACGGGCTCGAGGCCCAGAAAGGAGACTGGCCATGGGAGATATTAGCAGCAGACTGGTAGCAA
>DATFPH010000234.1:0-7927 GCA_035264905.1 Thermoanaerobaculia bacterium | reverse complement strand
CGCTGGAGCGCTTCGCCGAGGCGTTCGGCCCCGCGGGCTTCCGGCGCGAGGCGTTCTATCCCTGCTATGGACTGGCCGAGGCCACGCTGTTCGTGGCGGGCGGGCGGCACGGCGCGGCGCCGGCGGTGGAGGGCTTCGCTCCCGCCGGCCTCGCACGCGGCGAGGCGATCCCGGAGGGGACGGGCCGGCCGCTCGTGGGGTGCGGCGGCACTTGGGCCGGCCAGCAGATCGTGGTGGCGGACCCGGAGGCGGGGGCTCGCGTGGAGCCGGGCCGGATCGGCGAAATCTGGGTAGCCGGGGCGAGCGTGGCAGCGGGATATTGGGATCGGCCAGAGGAGACGGCGCGCACGTTCGGCGCGCGGCTCACGGACGGCAGCGGTCCGTTCCTGCGGACGGGGGATCTCGGGTTTGTCCGGGACGGTGAGCTGTTCGTCACCGGGCGTCTCAAGGACCTGATCATCCTGCGTGGGCGGAATCACTATCCGCAGGAGCTGGAGCTGACGGCCGAGCGCGCGCACCCCGACCTGGAGCCGGGGAGCGTCGCGGCGTTCTCCGTGGACGTGACGGGCGAGGAGCGGCTCGTGCTCGTCCTCGAAATCGGGCGCCGCTCCCTCAAAGCCTTCCGCGGGCTCTCCGTGCCCGCGGCGGCCACGGCGGTGCGCCGGGCGATCGCCGAGGAGCACGAGGTCCAGGTCTATGAGGTGGTGTTGATCCGTCCTGGAACGCTGCCGCGGACATCCAGCGGCAAGGTGCAGCGCCATGCCTGCCGGTCCGCCTGGCTCGCCGGGGGTGAGGACCTGGAGATCGTCGGACGCGACGCGGTCGATCTGGCTGTGGTGGTGCAGGAGACCACGGAGGCCGAGACGCTGCGCGACCTGTCTCCGGAGGCGCGGCGGGCGGCGGTGGTGGAGTGGCTGCGTGGCGAGCTGGCCCGCGCGGCGGGTGTCGATCCGGCGGGGCTCGGGGAGGACGCAGCTCCGGCGAGCGCGGGGCTCGACTCGCTGGCAGCCGTGGA
The DNA here is from genome assembly GCA_035264905.1 of Thermoanaerobaculia bacterium. Classification (GTDB taxonomy): domain Bacteria; phylum Acidobacteriota; class Thermoanaerobaculia; order Multivoradales; family UBA5704; genus UBA5704. Next base: position 6,912 of record DATFPH010000234.1, on the reverse strand, counting down.
GATCGGGCACCGGCTGGAGACGTTGCTCGGCGTGGCGCTGCCGCTGACGCGATGGCTGGAGGCGCGGAGCCTGGGCGCGCTGGCGGAGGAGATCGCGGCCCGGCTGGACGAGCCGGTGGAGGAGATCGAGGCGGCGGGGGGACGGGAAGGGGAGGCGCGGCTGTCGGTGGGGCAGCAGGGGCTGTGGCTGCTAGAGCGGATGGCTCCGGGCGTGTACAACGTGCCGGTGCCGCTGCGGGTGCTCGGGGCGTTGGATGTGGAGGCGTTGGAGAGGGGACTGCGGCGGTTGGGCACACGGCATCCGGCGCTGCGGGGCGTGGATCGTGTGGAGATTGAGGAGAGGATCGAGCGTCTCGTCGAGGAGGCGTACCGGCCGTTCGATCTCGATGCGGGGCCTCTGCTGCGGGCGGCGATTTTCCCGCAGGGAAACGGGGAGTCCATCCTCCTCCTCACGGTCCATCACATCGCCGTCGATTTCTGGTCGCTGGCCGTGCTGGTGCGCGAGCTGTCGGCGCTGTATAGGGAAGAGACGGGGGGCGAGGCGGCGGTGCTGCCGGCTCCGGTGCGGACGTTCGCGGATCATGTGGCGCGGGAGGAGCGGCGGCTTGCGGGACCGGAGGGTGAGGCTCTCTGGACGTATTGGCGGGACGCACTGGCGGGCGGGCTGCATGACCTGGAGCTGGCGACGGACCGGCCGCGTCCTCCGGTCCAGACGTTCCGCGGTCTCTCGGTGCCGTTCTCTCTGGAGCCGGAGGTGGCCGGCTCCGTCACCCTGCTGGCTCGCAGGCAGGGGGCCACGGCGTTCGCCACGCTCCTCGCGGCGTTCGGGGCTCTCTTGCACAGGTACACCGGGCAGGAGGACTTCGCGGTCGGCGCGCCGACAGCGGGGCGGGAGTCCGCGGACGTGGCGGAGGTCGTCGGCTATTTCGTCAACCTCCTGCCGCTGCGGGCCGGCCTGTCGGGGCGGCCGGCGTTCTCTGAGCTGATCGCCCGCACGGCGACGGTGGTGACGGGCGGGCTGGCGCATCAGGCGTTCCCGTTCCCGCGGCTGGCGGAGCGGTTGCGGCCGCAGCGCGATCCGAGCCGGCCGCCGGTGTTCCAGGTCTCCTTCGCTTTACAGAAGGCGCATCGCGCCGAGGAGCGGGCGTGGAGCGCGTTCGCCCTGGGCGAGGAGGGGGCTCGCGCCGAGCTGGGCGGCTTGGCCGTGGAGTCGGTGAAGCTGGCGGAGCGGCGGGTGCCGTTCGAGATCGTCTTGACGATGGCCGAGACGGACGCCGGGCTCGCCGGATCGCTCCAGGTCAACGCGGACCTCTTCGATGCGGCCACGGCCGAGCGGATGGCGTCCCATTTCGCCACGCTGCTCGCGGAGATGACCGCGGAGCCCGAGCGGCAGGTCGTCGAGCTGCCGCTGCTCACCGAAGCCGAGCTGCGGCAGGTGCGCCACGTCTGGGGGCGGACCGCTCCCGCGGCGAAGCCGTTCCTGGTGCACCGCGAGGTGGAGAAGCGGGCGGTGGAGCGGCCGGAAGCTCCGGCGCTCGTCTCAGGCGACCTGCGCGTCACCTATGCCGAGCTGAACCACCGCGCCAACGCGCTCGCGTCCTTTCTCCGGAAGCGCGGGATCGGGCCGGAGAAGGTTGTCGGCCTCGCCGCCGAGCGCTCGCCCGAGCTGGTGGTCGGCGCGCTCGCAGTGCTCAAGGCGGGCGCGGCGTATCTGCCGCTCGATCCGGCGCAGCCGGTGGAGCGCCTGCGGCGGATGCTCGCCGACTCGGGCGCTCGCGTGCTCCTCACGCGCGAGGAGCTGTCCGCCGGTCTCTCCCGGGAAGGCGTCGGGACGATCCTCCTCGATCGGCTGGATCTAACTGGATTTCTGGCGGAGAGCCCAGGCGAGCCCGACGTTCCACTCTTCCCCGAAAACCTGGCCTACCTGATCTACACCTCGGGATCGACCGGCGTGCCGAAGGGCGCGGAGATGTGCCACGCGGGCCTGGCGAACCTGGTCGCGTGGCATCGCGCCACCTACGGCGTCACGCAGGAGGACCGGGCGACGCTCGTGGCGGGCGTGGGCTTCGACGCGTCGGTCTGGGAGATGTGGCCGTATCTGACGGCCGGCGCGAGCGTGTGGATCCCTTCGCCCGAGACGGTGGCCTCGCCTCCGGACCTGCTGGCCTGGATCGCCCAACAGCGGATCACCCTCGCCTTCCTCCCGACGCCGCTCGCCGAAGCCGCCCTTGCCGCGCCGTTGCCGGAGGGGCTGGCGCTGCGCGCGCTCCTCACCGGCGGCGACCGGTTGCTCACCCGGCCGCCCGCTGAAGCCCGCTTCGAGCTGGTCAACCACTACGGACCGACCGAGGGGACGGTGGTCTCGACCGCCGGCCGGGTGGCGAGCGGTGAGCATCGCGTGCCACCCATCGGCCGGCCGATCGCCGGGGTGCGCGTGGAGATCCTGGACCGCGAGCTGCGGCCGGTGCCGGCCGGCGTACCCGGCGAGATCCTGCTCGGAGGCGCCGGGCTCGCCCGCGGCTATCTCGGCCATCCGCGGCTGACCGCCGAGGCATTCCTCCCCGATCCCTCGGGGGACGAGCCGGGAGGCCGCGTGTACCGCTCCGGAGACCTGGCGCGCTGGCTGCCGGACGGCCGGATCGAGTTCCTGGGCCGGCGCGACCACCAAGTCAAGATCCGTGGCTTCCGCATCGAGCTGGGTGAGGTGGAGGCGGCGCTGCGGGCGTGCCCGGGTGTCCGCGAGGCGGTGGTGCTGGCGCGGCCCGGGGCGGGGGGGCAGCGGCTGGTGGGGTCTGTGGTTCCGGAGTCCCTGGTGTCCTTGGACTTTCCCGACGAGCTGCGCTCCCGCCTCCGCGAGCGCCTCCCGGAGCCCATGGTCCCCTCGGCCTTCCTGTTCCTGGAAGCGCTCCCCCTGACGCCCAACGGCAAGGTGGACCGCGAGGCGCTCGCGCGGCTCCAGGTCATCGAAGAAGGGCCGGCAGCGGCGCGCACGCCGACCGAAGAGCGCCTCGCGGCGGTCTGGGCCGAGGTGCTCGGGATCGAGCGGATCGGGGCGGAGGACGACTTCTTCGCCCTGGGCGGCCATTCGCTGCTCGCCTCGCGGGTGGCGTCGCGGGTGCGCGAGGCGTTCAGTGTGGAGCTGCCGCTCGCGGTGTTCTTCGAGCGGCCACGGCTCAAAGAGTTGGCGGCGGTGATCGAGGCGGAGCGTGGGCTGGGCTCGGAAGACCTGCCGCTCGCACCGGTTCCACGCCAGGGGGAAATCCCCCTCTCGTTCTCGCAGGAGCGCCTCTGGTTTCTCGACCGCCTGCAGCCAGGGAGCGCGGTTTACAACATTCCGGCGGCGATCCGCCTGCGCGGGGCACTCGATGCGGCGGTCCTGGATGCGGCGCTCGGCGCGCTGGTGGAGCGCCATGAGGCGCTGCGCACGACGTTCCCGGTGGAGGAAGGCCGGCCCTTCCAGAGAATTCATCCCGCGGGAGACTTCCATCTCGATCGGATCGATCTGACCGCCGCCGCCGATCCCGACGCGAAAGCCTTGCGTCTCGCGTGGGAGGAGGCGGGGCGGCCGTTCGACCTCGCGGCCGGACCGCTGTTCCGGGCCGCGTTGCTGCGGATTGGGGACGAGGACCACGTCCTCCTCTTGAACCTGCATCACTCGATCGCGGACGGCTGGTCCATGGACGTGCTCGCCCGCGATCTCTCGGCGCTCGCGGCCGGCGAGCCAGTTTCTCCCTTGCCGGTGCAGTACGCCGACTATGCCGTCTGGCAGAGGCGCCGGCTTGCCGGGCCGGTGCTCGACCGGCTCCTGGCGGTCTGGCGCGAGCGTCTGGCCGGAGCTCCGGCGGCTCTGGAGCTGCCGACCGACCGGCCACGTCCGGCGGCGCAGAGCTACCGCGGCGCGGTCGAGACGCTGACCCTGCCGGCCATCCGCGGCGAAGGCGCGACGCGCTTCATGACGGTCCTCGCCGCTCTGGCCGCGGTGCTCCATCGCTACACCGGGCAGGACGACGTGCTGATCGGCTCGCCGGTGGCCGGTCGCGACCGCAGGGAGCTCGAAGGGCTGATCGGCTTCTTTGTGAACACCGTCCCGCTACGGCTCGATCTGGCCGGAGATCCGGACTTCGCTGCGCTCGTCCAGCGCGCGCTGCGGGCCACGCTCGACGCGCACGCCGGGGCCGAGGTGCCGTTCGAGAAGCTCGTCGAGGAGCTGCGGCCGGTGCGCGATCTGTCGCGCAGCCCGCTCTTCCAGGTCCTCATCACGGTACAGGACGGCCCTGGGGAGCCCCTGCGCCTGTCAGACGTGACGGCTGAATCCATCTCTCCGGCCGAGGTCCACGGCGGCACCGCGAAATTCGATCTGACCGTGGCGTTGCAGGTCTCCGAAGAGGGAATCCTCGGCGGGATCGAGTATGCCACGGACCTCTTCGACGCGGCGACGATCCGCCGTCTGGGCGGTCATCTCGGAGTCCTGCTGGGAGCGGCCGCGGCCGATCCCGCGCGCCGGCTCGGCGATCTGCCGCTGCTCACCCCGGGGGAGGAGCGCCAGGCGCTGGTGGAGTGGAACGCCACGGACGCGTCCTATCCCGCGGAAAGCCGTCTGCACGAGCTGTTCGAAGAGCAGGCGCGGCGGACTCCGGAGGCCACCGCGGTCGTCTGGGGCACCGAGAGGGTGACCTACGCGGAGCTCGATCAACGGGCGGAGACAGTGGCCGCCTGGCTGCTCGCGCAAGGTCTGGAGCCGGAGGAGCGGGTGGGGGTGTCGATGCCGCGGACTCCTGATCTGATCGCGGCGCTGCTTGGGGTGCTCAAGTCGGGCGGGGCGTATGTGCCGATCGATCCGGGGTATCCGCGGGAGCGGATCGAGTTTCTGGTGCGGGACAGCGCGGCGCGGTTGGTGTTGACACGGACGGACACGGACGAACACCGACACGACACGGACGTTCCGGAAGCCGCTCCGGCTGTCCGTGAAAGTCCGTGGTCGTCCGTGTCCGTCCGTGTCCGAAGCTCCTCCTCCCTCGCCTACCTCATCTACACCTCCGGATCCACCGGCACCCCCAAAGGCGTCGGCGTCCGCCATGCGAGCGCGGTGGCCCGCGTGGCCTGGGCGGCTTCGGCGTATCCGGCGGAGGTGTGGCGCGGGGTGCTGGCGGCGACGTCGGTCAACTTCGACCTGTCGGTGTTCGAGATCTTCGTGCCGCTGTCGCTGGGCGGGACGGTGATCCTGGCGGACGATGCTCTGGCTCTCCAGGGGCTTCCGGCGGCGGGCGAGGTGACGTTGATCAATACGGTGCCTTCGGCCATGGCGGAGCTGCTGCGGCTGGGGGCGGTGCCGGCTGGAGCACGGGTGGTGAACCTGGCGGGCGAGGCTCTGCGGCGCGAGCTGGCGGAGGCGGTGCTCGCGTTGCCGCAGGGGCCGGAGCTGTGGAACCTGTATGGGCCTTCCGAGGATACGACCTACTCGACCGGGGCTCGCATCGAGCGCGGGACCGAGGCTCCTCCGATCGGGCGGCCTCTGCCGAACAGCCGGGCGTACGTTCTCGACGGGTATGGACAGATCGCTCCGGTGGGAGTGCCCGGGGAGCTGTGGCTGGGCGGGGCAGGGGTGGCTCGCGGGTATCTCGGGCGGCCGGATTTGACGGCGGACCGGTTCCGGCCGGACCCATTTGACACGGAGCCCGGGGGACGGCTGTACCGGACGGGCGACCTGGTGCGGCGGCGGGTGGATGGCGCTCTCGACTACCTCGGCCGGCTCGATCAACAGGTCAAGGTGCGCGGGTTCCGCGTGGAGCTGGGCGAGATCGAGGCGGCTTTGGGAGCGTATCCGGGCGTGGCGGCGGCGGCGGTGGTCGCTCCGGAAGGGGCGGATGGCGTGCGCCGGCTGATCGCTTGGATCGTCCCGGCCGGGGAGCTCGACGCGGAGAGCGTGCGCGAGCATCTGGCGCGACGGCTGCCGTCGCACATGGTGCCGTCCCTGATCATGTCGATCGAGGCGATGCCGCGGACGCCGAACGGCAAGGTGGACCGGCAGGCTCTGGCAACACGGGCGGTGCAGCCGGCGGCCGCCGAGACGGAGGCTCCGCGAACGGCGGCCGAAATGCGAGTTGCGTCGGTCTGGGGCGAGCTGCTGGGCGTCGAGCGGGTGGGGCGGGAGGATTCGTTCTTCGCCCTCGGCGGGCACTCGCTCCAGGCGGCGCGCCTCACGGCGCGGGTGCGCGACGTGTTCGGGATCGAGATGCCGGTGCGGGCGGTGTTCGAGCGGGCCACGCTGGCGGCGTTCGCTTCTCTGATCGACGAGCTGGCCGCGGCGGAGGGGCGGACGGTGGAGGCTCCGGCGGCGGCGATGCCTCGCGACGGGCGGGATCTGCCGCTCTCCTTCGCCCAGGAGCGCCTGTGGTTCCTCGACCAGCTCGAATCGGGCACGGCGTTCTACAACATTCCCACGGCGGTCCGTCTGCGCGGTCCGCTCCGGCCGGAGCTGTTCCGCGGGGCTCTCCAGGAGGTCGTGCGGCGGCACGAGGCGCTGCGCACGACGTTCACGGACGTGCAGGGGCGGCCCGTGCAGGTCATCGCGCCGGACGTTCCGGTCGAGCTGCCTCTCCTCGATCTCTCGGGTCTGCCGGCCGAGGCGGCGGAGGCCGAGATGCGGGCGCAGGCAGGTGAGGAGATCCGCCGGCCGTTCGATCTGGTGCGGGGGCCGCTGTTCCGCGCCATCCTGTTCCGGATGGGTGGTGAGGGGCACATCGCCATCCTGACCCTCCACCACATCATCGCGGACGGCTGGTCGTTGGGCGTCCTCATCCGCGAGATCTCGGCGCTCTATCAGTCCCTCGCCGCCGGCCGGCCCTCGCCGTTGCCTCCGCTGCCGATCCAGTACGCGGACTTCGCGGTCTGGCAGCGCAAGCGCCTGCACGG
>DATFPH010000233.1:0-12774 GCA_035264905.1 Thermoanaerobaculia bacterium | reverse complement strand
CGCTGCCGATCCAGTACGCGGACTTCGCGGTCTGGCAGCGCAAGCGCCTGCACGGGCCGGGATTCGAGACCGACGTGGCGTGGTGGCGCGAGCGGCTGGCCGGGGTGCCGGGGCTGACGCTCCCCACGGACCGGCCGCGCCCGGCGGTCGAGCGGTTCGAGGGGAAGCAGCGCGCCACCGTCTGGCCGGCGGAGCTGTCGCGCGACCTCACCGCTCTCGCCAGGCAGGAGCGCGCGACCCTGTTCATGGTCCTCCTGGCGGCGTTCCAGGGGCTGCTGGCGCGTTCGACCGGACAGACCGACGTCCCGGTCGGATCGCCGGTCGCCAACCGCGGGCGCTCCGAGGTCGAGGGGCTCATCGGCTTCTTCGCCAACACCCTGGTCCTGCGCACCGACCTCGCCGGACGGCCGACGTTCCGCGAGCTGCTCCAGCGGGTCCGCGAGGTCACGCTCGCCGCCTCGGCGCACGACGAGATCCCGTTCGAGAAGCTGGTCGAGGAGATCCAGCCCGAGCGCGACATGAGCCGCAACCCGTTGTTCCAGGTGATGCTGGTGCTCCAGAACCAGCCCTGGCCGGCGTTCCGCATCGGCGACATCACCCTCGAGCCGTTCGACGTGAACAGCGGCACGGCCAAGTTCGACCTCACCCTGTTCTGGCGCGAGCAGGACGGCCGGCTCGTCGGCCTCATCGAGCACAACACCGATCTCTACGACGATGCGACCGTCGCCCGCTTCGTCCGCCACTACGAGGCGTTGCTGCGCGCGGCCCTGGCGGATCTCGATCGCCCGGTGGCCGCGCTGCCTCTCCTCGATGAGGCCGAGCATCATCAGATCCTCGTCGAGTGGAACGGCGCGTGGACCGAATTCGAAGAGGGACGCTGCATCCATCGCCTGGTGGAAGACCAGGTCGCCCGCACGCCGCGGGCGGTTGCGGTGTTCCACGGCGGCCGTTCGCTGACGTACGCGGAGCTGAACTCCCGGGCCAACCGGCTGGCGCATGGCCTCCGCCGGCTCGGTGTCGGACCCGAGTCGCTGGTGGGGATCTGCGTGGAGCGTGGCATCGAGATGGTGGTGGCGATGCTCGGCGTGCTCAAGGCGGGGGGCGCGGGGGTGGCGCTCGATCCGGCGTATCCGCGGGAGCGGCTCGCCTTCATCATCCGCGAGGCCGGGCTGCGCGTGCTGCTGACGCAGACGCCGCTCGTCGGGCACTTCCCCGAGGGCTGCGCCGTCCGCCTCCTGCTCGATCCGGACGTCGATCTCTTCCCGGAGGAGAGCGCGGAGAACCCCGACAGCGGGGTATCTCTCGACAACCCGATCTACGGCATCTACACGTCGGGCTCGACGGGGCAGCCGAAGGGGATCCTGGTCACCCACCGGGCGTTCTCGAACCTCCTCGCGTGGCAGCTCGCGGACCCCGCGCTGGTGCCCGAGGCGCGGACGGTGCAGTTCGCCACGTTCGGCTTCTGCGTCTCGTTCCAGGAGATGTTCTCGTCCTGGGGCTCGGGCGGCGCACTGGTGCTGGCGGACGAGATGACGCGGCGGGACATTCCGGGGCTCACCCGGTTCCTGGAGGAGACCCGGGTCGAGCGCCTGCACCTGCCCTTCGCCGCGCTCAAGAACCTGGCCGAGGCCACGGCGGGGCAGGACGTGCTGCCGGCGCGGCTCCAGGAGGTGATCACGGCGGGCGAGCAGCTCCAGGTGACGCCCGCGGTGCGGAGCCTGTTCGAGCGCCTGCCGGGGTGCACTCTGTCGAACCAGTACGGCGCTTCGGAGACGCACGTGATCAGCGCGTTGACGCTCGCCGGAGATCCGGCGGCATGGATGGCCATTCCGCCGGTGGGGCGGCCGATCGCCAACGTTCGTATCTACCTGCTGGACGAGGATCTCCAGCCGGTCTCGATCGGCGTGGCCGGCGAGCTGTGGGCCGCGGGCGCTTGCGTGGCGCGCTGCTATCTCGACGATCCGGTGCTCACGGCGCAGAAGATGATTCCCGATCCGTTCAGCGTGGTGCCAGGCGCCCGCATGTACCGCACGGGAGACGCGGCGCGCTATCTGGCCGATGGGCGCATCGAGTACCACGGGCGGCTCGATACGCAGGTGAAGATCCGCGGCTTCCGCGTCGAGCTGGGGGAGATCGACACGGTGCTGGCGCGGCATCCGGCGGTGCGCGATACCGCGGTGGTGGCGCGGGCGTCGAGTGGAGACAGTAAGCGCCTCGTCGCCTATGTCGTTCCGGCAGGTGAGACGGTCGACTTCGAGGAGCTGCGTTCGTACCTCAAGAAGACCCTTCCCGAGTACATGGTGCCCACCGCCTTCGTCCAGATGGAGAAGCTGCCGCTCAACGCGAACGGCAAGCTCGACCAGGCGGCGCTGCCGGAGCCCGAGGAGCGCTCCGAGGCGATCTACGTGGCGCCGCGCAACGCGGCCGAGGAGATGATCGCGGGGATCTGGGCGGAGGTGCTGCGTCGCGAGCGGGTGAGCGCCTCGGCTGACTTCTTCGAGCTGGGCGGCCACTCGCTGCTCGCCACGCAGGTGGTCTCCCGCGTGCGCTCGGCGTTTGGCGTCGAGCTCGCTCTGCGCACGCTGTTCGAGGCGCCGCGGGTCTCCGAGCTGGCGGCGCGCGTCGAGGCCCTGCGAGCCACCGAGGAGCCGGCGCCGCCGCTCCGCCCGGCGGCTCGGACGAGCCTGCCGCCACTCTCCTTCGCGCAGGAGCGCCTCTGGTTTCTCGACCAGCTCCAGCCCGGGAGCGCCGTGTACGACATGCCGGGGGCGGTGGAGATCGAAGGGTACCTCCAGCCCGCCGCTCTGGCCGTCGCTCTCGCTGGTGTCGTGGCGCGTCACGAATCGCTACGGACAACCTTCGAGACGGTGGGGGAGGAGCCGCGGCAGCGGATCGCTCCGGCATTGGACATCCCGCTGCCGCTGATCGATGTCTCAGCGGTGCCGGAGGAGGCACGCCGAGTCGAGGCGGAGCGGCTGGCGCGGGAGCACGCACGCATCGCCTTCGATCTGGCGCGCGGACCTCTCCTCGCCTCGGCACTGGTCCGGCTTGACGTGAAGCTCTACCAGTTTCTGGTCACCATGCACCACATCGTCTCCGACGGCTGGTCCGTGGGCCTGCTGGTGCGTGAGGTCGCGGCGCTGTATGCCGCGGCGGCCGAGGGACGACCGGCCGCTCTGCCGCCTCTGCCGGTGCAGTACGCCGACTTCGCGGTCTGGCAGCGCGGCTGGCTCATCGGGGACGTGCTCGCGCGGCAGCTCGGCTGGTGGCGCGAGCGGCTGGCCGTGGCGCCGGCCGTGCTCGATCTCCCCAGCGACCGGCCGCGCCCGCCGGTGGTCAGCCATCGCGGGGCCTCTCTGACCTTCGCCGTGGAACCTGCTCTGGTCCGCGGGCTGGAGGCGCTGGCGCGGCGCGAAGGGGCGACGCTCTACATGACCCTCCTCGCCGGCTTCCAGGCGCTCCTCTCGCGGTGGAGCGCGCAGGACGACCTGGTCGTGGGCACGGCGATCGCCGGCCGCACGCGGCTGGAGACCGAGCGGCTGATCGGCCTTTTCGTGAACAGCCTCGCGCTGCGTGGCGATCTGTCGGGCGATCCGGACGTGCGGACGCTCCTTGCCCGGACCCGCGAGGCTGCGCTTGGCGCCTACGCCCACCAGGACGTGCCGCTGGAGCGGCTGGTGGAGGAGCTGCGGCCGGAACGGAGCCTGGCGCACGCACCCCTCTTCCAGGTGATGTGCGAGCTGCTGAACACGCCGTCTACGGAGCTTGCCGCTGCGGACCTGCGCCTGCGGCCCGCCGGGAGCGGCAGCGGCACGGCGAAGCTCGACCTGTCGCTCGGATTTCAACCGGATGATGGGCCCTCGGGAGATGGGCTCGCGGCTACGCTCGAATACGCCACCGACCTGTTCGACGCGGCGACGATGCGGCGGCTGGCGGGGCATCTGTGCATGCTGCTCGCCGCGGCCGTCGCCGATCCGGGCGCACGCGTCTCGGCTCTCCCGCTGCTCACCGCGCCCGAGCGCCTCCAGATCCTGGAGGAGTGGAACGACTCGCGGGTGGACTTCCCGCCTCCGGCGCTCGGTGCGGGCGCGCATGCGCTGTTCGAGGAGCAGGCGGCGCGGACGCCCACGGCGGTGGCGGTGGTCTGGGGCGAGGAGACCCTGACGTACGAAGAGCTGGAGCGGCAGTCGAGCCGGCTGGCGCGCCGCCTGCGCCGCCTGGGGGTGGGGCCCGAGGTGCCGGTGGGAGTGCACGCCGAGCGCGCGCCGGAGCTGGTGGTGGCCTTCCTGGGCGTGCTCAAGGCCGGCGGCGTCTACGTCCCCCTGGACCCGTTCTATCCGGCGGAGCGCCTCGCCTGGATCGTCGCAAGCTCGGCGGTGCCTTTGCTGCTCACCCAGGAGCGGCTCGCCGGCGTCCTGCCCCCGTTCGCCGGGCGCGTGGTGCTGCTCGACGATCCGACCGATGGGTCCGATCGGTCCGATCGGTCCGATCCGTCGGATTCCCCTGCCGCCCGGGTGCTTCCCGAGCAGCTCGCCTATGTCCTCTACACCTCGGGCTCCACCGGCCGTCCCAAGGGGTGCATGATCACGCACCGCGGGCTGGTCAGCTTCCTCCGGCACCGCCAGCACCACTGGCCGCTCGGCCCTGAGGACGCGTTCCTGCAGAAAGCCTCGATCGGATTCGACCTGTCGGTCGCGGAGATCCTGATCAGCCTCTCGACGGGTGCGCGGCTGGTGCTGCCGCCGCCGGGGAGCCACCGCGAGGACGACGTGCTCGCCGAAGTCATCGAGCGGCATGGGGTGACGACCTTCCACTTCGTCCCCTCGCAGATCGCCGTGCTCCTGGACCAGGAGAGATTCCTGGCCGCCTGCCGCAACCTGCGTTTCGCGACCTTGGGGGGCGAGGCGCTGGGCAGCGAGCTGGCGCAGCGCTTCCTGGAGCGCACCGGAGTGCCGCTGGTCAATTCCTACGGGCCGACCGAGATCACGATCGAATCGACCTGGCGCCGGGTCTGGCCGGGCGAGGGGCGGGGCGTGGTGCCGATCGGCCGGCCGTTCGACAACCTCCGCATCCGCCTGCTCGACCGCGCCGGCCGGCTCGTGCCGGCAGGCGTTCCGGGCGAGGTGTTCATCGGCGGCACGCAGGTCGGCCGCGGCTACCTGAACCGGCCCGACCTGACGGCGGAGCGGTTCGTGCCCGATCCGTTCGCCGCGGCGCCGGGCGAGCGCCTGTACCGCACGGGCGACCTGGCGAGCTGGCGGACCGACGGCGAGCTGGAGTTCCTCGGGCGGCTCGACCACCAGATCAAGCTGCGCGGCGTGCGGATCGAGCTGGGGGAGATCGAGTCGGTGCTGGAGTCGCATCCGGAGATCCGCCGCGCCGTGGTCGTAGCGCGCCCAGAACGCGGCGAGGTCCGCCTGGCCGCCTGCCTGGTGGCGGAGGATGCGCCGCCGGACGTCGCCGCTGTGCGGGCGTGGCTGCGCGAGCGCCTGCCCGAGGCCATGGTGCCGGCGGGGTGGATCGTCCTCCCCGAGCTGCCGATGTCGCCGAACGGCAAGGTGGACCGCGCGGCACTGCTCCGGATGGAGCCGTCCGCCCCGCATTCGGCCGGCGCCGCGCCGCTGTCGACCCCCGCGGAGGAGACGGTGGCGGCGGTCTGGCGCGACGTGCTGGGGCTCGCCGAGGTCGGCGCGCGCGACAGCTTCTTCGATCTGGGAGGACATTCGCTCCTCGCGACCCGCGTCGTCTCGAGGTTGCGCCAGGCGCTGGGGATCGAGCTGCCGGTGCGGGCGCTCTTCGAGCATCCAGTCCTGGCCGATCTCGCGGCGGTGGTCCGGGAGTCCATCGGCAAAGACGAACGCGCTCCCACGGCTCCAGCGATCGTGCCCGTGGCCGACCGCGGCCGGCTGCCGCTCTCGTTCGCCCAGCAGCGGCTCTGGTTCCTCGACCAGCTCGCGCCGGGCAATCCCGCCTACAACATCCACGCGGCGCTGCGCCTCTCCGGACGGCTCGACCGGGAAGCGCTCGCAGCGAGCCTCGGCGCGATCGTGGCACGGCACGAGGTGCTCCGGACCACGTTCGGCGCCGAGCGGGACGAGCCGGTGCAGCGCATCGCGCCATCGTCCCAACCATTCGGCGAGCCGCTTCCGCTGCCGGTCGTCGATCTCACCGGGACGCCCGATCCCGAGGAGGCGGTCCAGTCTCTGGCGCTCCAGGCCGCGCGGCAGCCGTTCGATCTCTCCCGCGGTCCGCTCCTGCGGGCCACGTTGCTCCGCCTGTCTCCGCGCGAGCACGTGCTCCTCTTCGCCCTCCACCACATCGCGGGCGACGGCTGGTCGATCAGCGTCCTCGTGCGCGAGGTGGCGGCGCTCTACGCGGGCGAGCCGCTCGCGCCGCTGCCCGTCCAGTATGCCGACTTCGCCGTCTGGCAGCGCGCCTGGATGCAGGGCGCGGCGCTGGAGGCCGAGCTCTCCTGGTGGCGGGAGCGGCTCGCCGGCGCGCCACCCGCGCTGGAGCTGCCCGCGGACCACCCGCGCCCGGCGGCGCTCTCCGGCCGCGGCGCCTCGCGCCGGTCGCTCCTCACCCCCGCTCTGGAAGAGGCCCTCGGGGCGCTCGGCCGTCGACAGGGAGCCACCCTCTTCATGACCCTCCTCGCCGGCTTCGCCACCGTCGTGGCGCGGATCACCGGCCGCGACGACCTGGTGATCGGCACGCACGTGGCCAACCGCAACCGGGCCGAGACCGAAGGGCTGATCGGCTTCTTCGTCAACGAGCTGGCGCTCCGCCTCGACGCCGCGGACGATCCGCCGTTCGTCGAGCTGCTGGCCCGCGCCCGCGAGACCGCGCTCGGCGCCTACGCCCACCAGGACCTGCCGTTCGAGCGCCTCGTCGAGGAGCTGCGGCCGGTGCGCGACCTCTCGCGCCAGCCGGTCTTCCAGATCTCCTTCGCGCTCCAGAACCTGCCGGACGCCGAGCTGCGGCTCCCCGGCCTCACCCTGCGGCAGGTGCCGGTCGACGCCGGAGCGGCGCAGCTCGATCTCGACCTCGAAGCGACCGAGACGCCGGAGGGGATCCTCCTCGAATCCCGCTTCAGCACCGATCTCTTCGAGCCCACCACGGTGGACCGCCTGCTCGGCTGGCTGAGCACTCTGCTGGCCGCGGCGGTGAAGAGGCCCGGGGAGCGCATCTCCAGCCTGCGCCTCCTCACGCCGAAGGAGGAGGTCCAGGTCTCCGTCCTCTGGAACCAGACGGCGATCCCGTATTCTCCCGGCCCGGACCCGGACCGCGGCGCGCACGGCCTCATCGAATGGCAGGCCGCGCAGGCCCCCGGGGACGTGGCCCTCGTGTTCGACGGCGGGACGCTGACCTACGGCGAGCTCGACCGCCGGGCCAACCGGTGGGCGCACCGCCTGCGCCGGCTCGGCGTCACCCTGGACACCCGCGTCGGCGTCTGCGCCGAGCGCTCGCCCGAGCTGGTCGTGGCGGCTCTCGCGATCCTCAAGGCCGGCGGCGCCTACGTTCCTCTCGATCCCGAGTACCCGGCCGAGCGGCTCGCCTGGCTGTTCGAGAGCTCGCAGGTGCCGCTCCTGCTGATCCAGGAGAAGCACGCGGGCAAGCTGCCGCCTTATGAAGGGCGCGTGGTCGCGCTGGAGCGGATCGATCCGGCCGATCCGATCGATCCGTCCGGTCTCGACTCGCCACCCTCGGGCCGTATCTTCCCCGAGAGCCTGGCCTATGTCATCCACACCTCGGGCTCGACCGGGCGCCCGAAGGGAGCCATGAACACCCATCGTGGCCTGGTCAACCAGATGCGGTGGATGCAGCGCGTCTGTCCGTTCGACCGGAACGACCTCCTCCTCCAGAAGACGCCGATGGGCTTCGACGTGTCCGTCGCCGAGATCTTCAACACGCTGAGCATGGGCGCCCGCCTGGCCATCGCCGCGCCGGGGGGCCACCGCGAGAACGACTACCTGCTGGAGATGATCGAGCGCCACGGCGTCACGATCCTGCAGCTCGTCCCCTCGCATCTGTTCGCCCTGCTGGAGCAGGAGACCTTCGCGGCGAGCTGCCGCTCCTTGCGCCGGATCATCTTCGGCGGCGAGGCGCTGACCCTCGAGCTGGCGCAACGCGCCTCCGCCTGCCTCGACGCCGAGCTCTGGAACACCTACGGCCCGGCCGAGGCGGCGGTGGAGTCCGCCTTCCACATCGCAGAGCCGGGCGAGACGCGGAGCCCTCTTCCCCTCGGCCGCCCGCTGGACAACGTGCGCCTCTACGTGCTCGACCGGAACGGCAATCTCCTGCCTCCCGGTGTTCCGGGCGACCTCCATGTCGGCGGCGTCCAGGTCGGCCGCGGCTATCTGAACCGGCCCGATCTCACGGCCGACCGCTACGGGCCCGATCCGTTCGGAGGCGAGCCCGGCACCCGCCTCTACCGCTCGGGCGACCTGACGCGCCTGCGGCCGGACGGGGTCGTGGAGTTCCTCGGCCGGCTGGACCACCAGGTGAAGGTGCGCGGCGTGCGGATCGAGCTCGGCGAGATCGAGGCCGTCCTCGAATCCCACCCGGGCGTCCGTGAGGCCGTGGTGGTGGCCCGCCGGGACCGGCCGGACGAGGTCCGGCTGGTCGCCTGCGTGGTGCCCGCGAGCGAGGATCTCTCCGTGGCCGGCCTGCGCGCCTGGCTGCGCGACCGCCTGCCGCTGGCGATGATCCCGAGCTCCTTCCGGATGTTCGAGGCCCTGCCGGTCAATCCCAACGACAAGGTGGACCGCGCCGCCCTCGCCCGCCTGGAGCTGTCTTCGACGGAGACGACGGGCTTCGTTCCGCCCTCCGGACCGGTGGAGGAGGCCCTGGCCGCGGTCTGGAGCGACGTGCTCGGCGTGCCGCGGGTCGGCGCGCGCGACAACTTCTTCGACCTCGGCGGCCATTCGCTGATGGCGGCGCGGGTCGTCTCGCGCCTCCGCACGGCGCTGGCAATCGAGCTCCCCGTGCGGGCGATCTTCGAGAACCCCGTCCTCGCGGATCTCGCCGCGGCGGTCGAGCCGTCGCATTCGGCTTCCGTCTCGATCGTTCCCGCGGATCGGAGCCGGAGCCTGCCGCTCTCCTGGTCGCAGCAGCGCCTCTGGTTCCTGGACCAGCTCCAGCCTGGGAGCGCGCAGTGGGACATCGGCGCGGCCTGGCGCCTCGCCGGCCGCCTCGAAGTGCCCGCCCTCATCGCAGCGGCCCGCGGTGTGGTCCGCCGCCACGAGACGCTGCGCACCGTCTTCCCCGCGGAGGGAGGCTGGCCGGTCCAGACGATCCTTCCGGCGGATGACCCGCGGGCCCGGATCGAGATCCCGTCGACCGATCTGTCCGCCCTGCCCGCAGACCGGCGCGAGGCCGAGGCCCTGCGCCTCGCGATGGAACACGCCGCCCTCGTCTTCGATCTCGCCGCCGGCCCGCTCCTCGCCCTGGGGCTGATCCGCCTCGCCGCGGAGGAGCACATCCTCCTCTTCAACGTCCACCACATCGTCTCGGACGGCTGGTCCCAGTCGATCTTCCAGGACGAGCTGGCCACCCTCTACACGGGAGAGCCCCTGCCCGAGCTGCCGGTCCAGTACGCCGACTATGCCGTTTGGCAGCGCGGGCAGGTGTTGGATGAGCAGCTCGCGTTCTGGCGCCGCCGCCTCGACGGAGTCCGGGAGGACCTGGAGCTGCCGTTCGACCGGCCGCGGCCGGCGGTCCTCTCCGGACGCGGAGAGATCCTCCCGTTCGCGCTGCCTCCGGAGACCGCCGCCGCCCTGGCCGCCCTGGCGCGGAAGCACGGCGTCAGCCTGTTCACCGTCGTCCTCGCCGGCTACGAGGCGTTCCTCGCCCGCCTCACCATGCAGGAGGGCTTCGCCCTCGGCACGGCCGTGGCCGGGCGGAACCGCCTGGAGATCGAAGGGCTGATCGGCTTCTTCGTGAACACCCTCGTCCTCTGTGCGGACGTCTCCGGCGATCCGCTGTTCCCCGCCCTCGTGCGGCGCGTCCGCGACGTGGTCGTCGAGGCCCAGGCGCACCAGGATCTGCCGTTCGACCGGCTCGTCGAGGAGCTGCACCTGGAGCGCGATCTCGCCCACAACCCGTTCTTCCAGGCGATGCTCCTCTTCCAGAACGTGCCCCGCGGACGCCGCGGTCTGCCCGGCGTCGAGCTCCGCCCGGTGGAGATCCACAACCGAACCGCCAAGGTCGATCTCCTCCTCGCCCTGGCGGAGGAGGGCGGTACGCTCGTTGGAGCCTTCGAGTCGAGCACCGATCTGTTCGACCGGTCGACGATCGAGCGCCTCGCCGGCCATCTGCGGACCCTCTTCGCCGGCCTCGCAGCGGACCCCGAAGCGCGCGTCTTCGATCTCCCTCTGCTCTCCGCCGCCGAGCGCGAGCAGATCGTCGTCGATCCGAATCGCAGGCCGAACGCCGTCGAGGGCAGAGAGCAGTCCCCCCTCTGGCTGCACCAGCTCGTCGAGCGCCAGGCCGCCGGAGAGCCCGAGGTCCCCGCCGTGGTCTGCGGGAGCGAGTCTCTCTCCTACGGCGAGGTCACTGTCCGGGCCGCCCGCCTCGCGAGCCATCTGCAGAGCCTCGGCGTCGGCCCCGAGGTGCGGGTGGGTCTCCTGCTGGAGCGCTCGCTCGACATGGCGGTGGCGATCCTCGGAGTGCTCAAGGCCGGCGGCGTTTTCGTGCCGCTCGACCCGGCCTATCCGGCCGAGCGCCTGGCCGCCATTCTGGAAGACGCCCAAGCTGCGCTCGTGGTTACCCACCGGGGCCTGGCATCGGACCGATCGGTCGGATCGGACGGATCGGTCCGGTTTGTTCTCCTTGAAGACCTTGGTGACCTTGAAGTCCTTGAAGTCCTTGATTTCGCCAACCTGGCCCCCGCCCTCCGCGACGACGGCGCCCTCGCCTACTCGATCTTCACCTCCGGCTCGACCGGCCGCCCGAAGGGGGTGCAGATCCCGCACCGCTCGGCCGTCCACCTCGCCGAGACTGCGGGCCGGCTCCTGGCGCACGAGGGCCGCGAGGTGTGGACCATGTTCCACTCCTATGCCTTCGACTTCTCGGTCTGGGAGATGTGGGTCTGCTTCGCCCACGGCGGCACGCTCGTGCTGGTGCCTCTGGAGACAGCGCAGGACCCGGTCGCCTTCCACGACCTGCTGGCCCGCGAGAAGGTGACCGTCCTTCACCAGACCCCCGGCGCCCTGCGGCAGCTCGTCCGCGTCTGGGAGGACGGCGTGCGGGATCCCGCCGCGCTCCGCCTCCGTCGCGTCGCCTGTGGAGGCGAAGCCTTCCCCGGTCCGCTGGCTGAGCAGCTCGCCGCCCTGCTCGGTCCGGAGCTGGAGATCTGGAACCTCTACGGGCCGACCGAGGTCACGGTGTGGGGCACGATGCATCCAGTCGGTGCGGACGACCTGCGGCGTGGCGCGATCCCGCTCGGCCGGCCGATCCCCGACGCGCGCGTCTACGTGCTCGACGCGGCCCTGCACCCGACTCCGTTCGGCGTCAACGGCGAGGTGTGCATCGGCGGCTTCGGCGTTGCGCGGGGATATGCGAGCCAGCCGGCCTTGACCGCCGAGCGCTTCGTCCCCGATCCCTTCGCCGGAATCCCGGGAGCTCGCATGTACAGGACGGGCGATCTCGGGAGGCGGAGACCGGACGGACGCCTGGAGTTTGTGGGCCGCATCGACTTCCAGGTCAAGGTCCGCGGCTTTCGCGTCGAGCTCAAGGAGATCGAGGCTGCGCTCGCCGGGCAGCCCGGGGTGCGGCAGGCCGTGGTGCTGCTGCGCGACCAGCGGCTGGTGGCCTATCTCGGCGCGGCGGAAGAGGTCGCGGCGGCCGAGCTGCGCGCTCGCCTCGGCGCGCGGCTCCCGTCCTACATGGTGCCCTCGGCGTTCGTCCTCCTCCCCGAGCTGCCGCTGACCCCGACCGGCAAGCTCGACCGCCGCGCCCTGGCGAAGATCGAGCCCGCGGGCGCTGAGCTGGCGGCGGGGGAGGTCCAGGCGCCGCGCACGCCGGCCGAGGAGATCGTGGCCGCGGCCTGGAGCGAGGTCCTGGGGATCGAGCGCGTGGGCGTCCACGACAACTTCTTCGAGTCGGGCGGCCACTCGCTGCTCGCCACCCAGGTCGTCTCCCGTCTGCGCGAGGCGTTCGGCGTGGAGGTGCCGCTGCGCGCTCTGTTCGAGGCGCCGACCGTGGCCGGTCTCGCCCAGGCCGTGGAGGAGCTGTCCCGTCAGGGCGAAGGGATCGCCGCGCCGCCGCTCCGCCGGGTCCCGCGCGGTTTGGAGAACCCGCTGCCGCTCTCCTACGCCCAGGAGTGGATGTGGCTCCTCGACCAGCTCGATCCCACGCGCTCGGCCTTCGGCGTGCCGCTCGCCGTGCGCCTGCGCGGCGCGCTGGACGCCGGCGCCTTCGGCCGGGCGCTCCAGGAGGTGGTGCGGCGGCACGAGGCCTTGCGGACCACCTTCCCGGTGATCGGCGGCCGGCCCGTGCAGCGGATCGTCCCGGAGCTGACCGTGCCTCTGCCACTCGTCGATCTCACCGGGCATCCTGAGGCGGAGGACCGGTGGATCGACGAAGCGCTGCACGAGCCGCTCGATCTCACCGCGGGACCGCTCGTGCGCGCGCTCCTGCTGCGCCTGGGACCGGAGGAGCACACGCTGGTCCTGAACCTTCACCACATCCTGTTCGACGGCTGGTCGGGCGGCGTGATCCTGCGCGAGCTGGCGACGCTCTACCGCGCGTTCGCGTCCGGCGAAGCCTCGCCGC